>JASGDC010000015.1:0-129257 GCA_047608145.1 Micrococcaceae bacterium | reverse complement strand
GCACACACCAAGCAGAATATTGTTTAAAACCCATAAGCTAACTTTAAAAGCTAACAAACAAGGCCTAACCCCCAACAAAAACAACACCAAACAAAAATTCTAACAACACATATTTTCCTATAAGTCGGATATGCTAAACACCTAAAACTTTTCATAAGCTGTCTACATAATTAAGTTGATGTTGTCTTAGCTTTCTATGATTTCTTCAAAAACTTTACTGTCAAAAAAAGATAGTAGAAGCAGTTAATTTGCCATTTTCATCAAAAGTGAGGAATTCGGCACAATCAGCAGGAAAACTTTACCTTTAGGGGAACGAATCTTATAGTTTGAGATAACTGCAGCATTTTGATCTTGGATTATTTGCTGTTGAATTTTAACTTCATCTACGCAACCATAGAACATTCCAGTACCTTTCATGAATCCTTCTTTACCCTTTAATGGTTTAGTAGTGTCATTCATGACGAATTCAGTAAAATCGCTAGAAATTAAGTTTTGCCAGTCGCCATTATTGTTTGCAGTAAAAACTTGTTAAGGTTTTGCTCGGCTGATATGTTTTACTCCTTTAGTTATTTTCTACTTCAATTCTAAACTACAAAATTACTGAAGCTTCAAAAATAGTCTTGACCCTAACGTAACGTGAGGTATTAAATTAGTGGCATGACAAATTACGATGATAATCTTCGCACGGTTGGTGAAGTAGCAAAATTACTAGGTTTATCAGTCCGAACTTTACATCATTGGGAAGAACTTGGGTTAGTAATTCCTGATAGACATAGTTGGTCTAATTACCGTCTTTATTCTGATACGGATATTACTAGGTTGCAACAAATTATGATA
This sequence comes from Micrococcaceae bacterium, assembly GCA_047608145.1. GTDB lineage: Bacteria > Actinomycetota > Actinomycetes > Actinomycetales > Micrococcaceae > JASGDC01. Next base: position 128,420 of record JASGDC010000015.1, on the reverse strand, counting down.
TATCGGGCTATCGGAATGAGTCTGGAGGCTATTGAACAACTTATAGACAATGACGATAACCAAGTCGAACATTTGCTCCGTCAACGTGATTTGCTCATTGGAAAAGAAAACGAATTGCATAAAAAGGTAAAAGCAATTGAAGAATTATTGGAGGACAAAATGGGGAAAAAACAATTAAAGGTTGAAGAGGTCGCACAAATATTAGAAGATGCAGATTTTCCAAAGCATCAAACTGAAGCAGAACAAAAGTGGGGCGAAACAGACGATTGGGCTATCAGCAAGAAAACAATGTCAGCTATGAGTCAAGAAGATTGGCAAGCGCTAAAAGACAAGACTAGCCAAGTTGAAGAGAAGCTAGCAGCGGCAATGAATAATAATGTTGTTGCTGACAGTGCTGAGGCTAATTCACTAGCAGAAGAACACCGAGAATTACTATCAGCATACTTCCCAGTTTCACACGCAAAGCACGTGTTAATTGCTAGAGGATATGTAAACGATTCTCGTTTCAATAAATACTATGAGAAACATAGCAAAGGTCTAGCTACATGGCTTAAAGCAATTATTGATGAAAATGCAATAAATAATGGAGTTGACCTTGAAAATGTAACTTGGGAATGAGATGTACCTAGGATAAACAGAGAGTTTAATCAAGGCACTTAAAGAAATGCCGTGCGTTTGTGCAGATAACGTGTGTTCAAACATACTGAATCTGCACAAACGTACGGCAAATAAATTATGCTTATGTTATTTACAGTTTTAAGACTTACAGGTCATAAGTAGTACTTATTAAACGACACCAAGCTCGTACGCCAAGATAACTAGATGCACTCGGTTCTTTAAGTTAAGTTTTGCCAAAATCTTTGAAACTTGAGTCTTAACAGTTAGCGGTGAGACGAAGTCTTTTTCTGCAACCTCTTTGTTATTAAGTCCGCTAGCTATATCAATGAAGATACTGTATTCACGTTCCGAAAGTTCAGTTAATCGTTCAGGTCTTTCATCATAATATGGAGTTTTGCTTTCGAGTTTGTCTGTTTTATCGACAAACAAATTAATCAATTGTTTTGTGACTCTTGGTGCTAAGATCCCGTCACCTTTATGAACTATATGGATTGCGTTAAGCAGATAGTCTGGCGTGGTGTCTTTCAGGATAAAAGCGTGAGCGCCAGCTTGTAACCCACGAAAAGCATATTCATCAGTGTCATAAGTGGTTAAAATGATAATCTTTAGTTTTGGATATTTTTCAGTAAGAATTTCAGTAGCAGTAATGCCATCCATCACCGGCATGCGAACATCCATCAAGACAACATCAGGTAGTTCAAGCTCACATTGGGAGATGGCTTGTAGGCCATTTGAGGCTTCACCGACTACTTTTATAGCAGCTTCACTTTCAAGAACTAGTTTGTTACCTTTGCGTATCAAATCTTGATCATCGACAATTAAAACTTTTATGGGTTCCATTAATTTGTCAGGCTTTCTCTAGGGAATAGCCCAATTACGCTCCAAAGTTCCTGCTCTTTGCCAGCTTTGAAAGTTCCATTGAATAGTTCAACGCGCTCTTTCAGGCTAGTTAGACCAGTTTTTGCACCAAGACTTTCAGTAGTAGTCGACTCATCTAGATAAGAACTAATTTCAACTTTTAACTGCTCATCATCTTGAGTCAGTGACACAGTTATTGGTTTTTCAGTATTTGCATAGCGTATGGCATTGGTAAGGGCTTCTTGAATTATCCGATAAATTGTAATCTTGAGAGTTGGATGGGTAACTTCATAAGTAAGCTCTTTATCAATTTGTAAACCAGCTTTAGTAAAAGTGGCTAATAGTTCATCGATACTAGTATTTTCCCAATATAGCTCTTGTAGTTGTGCATTAGCCTTGTCATCTTCGGCCCTCAAAGCACCAATTACCATGCGGATATCTTCAAGCGCACTGCGGCTGACATCTGCTATTTCGTTAGTAAGGTTTTTAGCCGTTTCTGGTTTTGTATCCCAGGTTTTGCTCATACCATTGGTAAGTGTGACTATTACAGTTAATGAGTGAGCGATGACATCGTGCAATTCTCGTGCAATGCGTTGGCGTTCATCATAAATGGCATCTTGCACAGCTTGTTGTTGTTTTACTGCGGTTAATTCTCTTTTCTGTTTTTGGTAGAGCGAGGCGATAGCTGCGATTAGTGCTATTAATAAGAAAATATGGAATAAATTTATACTAACTTTATTGGGAACGCTTGGTACGCCAGTAACTCCGATTACTAAAGCTGTAGTATAGGGCAGTACTGCAATATAGAAGTATGCGAATGCAGAAAACTTTAAACTATTGTGAGTAATGACAAAATATAAAGCAATTCCGCCTATGAAGTAGTAGATATTCTGGTTAAATATAGTGGGATTTGGCACTACTGAAAGAGCTAATAGCGCAAAAGCTATTACAAATAGTACTTTAAAGTACTTACTGCTTAATATATCTGTAATTTTCTTCTTTACCATTTGTCTTTATCGTACCTAATCATTTCTTTAATAAAAGCTGAATTTTACTGAATTTTGGATAGATACATCTTTAGATGTATTTTTGGGCAACTAGCGGTTATATCCTTAGAACGAATGTTAATGAATCGCAAACTTGGAATTAAGAGAAAGGAAAAAGCTATGGAAAATTATCAATCTTATGAAAGCACTAATAACTCAGCGAAAATAACAGTATTTATTTTGGGTTTTATTCTGCTAGCTACTTTAACAATCGGCAAGAAAGATTAATAGCGAGAATAACATGCTTATTGAAGTAACGGCGATTAGTAAAACATATAAAGATTTAACTGCATTGACAGAAACCAGTTTAACTTTCCAAGAAAATCAATCAGTTGCAATCATGGGTATCTCAGGTTCTGGAAAATCTACATTACTTCATATTATGGCTGGTGTGTTAGAAAGTGATACTGGCACAGTTATTTATAAGTCAAAGCATGGACTCATAAATATAATGGAATTAAGTAGTTCAAAAAGAGCTAAATTGCGTTCACAAGAATTTGGTTTTGTGTTTCAACAAGGACTATTACTACCAGAGTTGACTGCGCTAGAAAATGTCATAATGCCACTACTATTAAATGGAGCGGAACGAGCTGAAGCTGAAACAAAAGCAACCAATATTCTTAGTGAATTGGACATGCTTAAAACTAAAGATAAGAAAATCGGTCAATTATCAGGTGGGCAAGGGCAAAGAATAGCGATAGCTCGCGCCTTGATTACGGATCCTAGTGTAGTATTTGCTGATGAGCCTACGGGTTCTTTAGATAATAAAACTGCGATGCAGGTTACAAAAATTCTACTAGATACCGTTAAGAAACATGGAAAAACACTCATTATGGTTACCCATAATGAGCAAGTAGCAAAGCAATGCGATAGGTTAATTACGATAAAATATGGAAAAATAGTTGCTGATTCTGCAGAGTTATCGAGAATCCAATGAGATTTCAAACTATCAAATTATTAACTAGAGGTAGTAATAAAAAGAGACTTGCAAGTCTATTACCAGTAATAGCTTTTGCCATAACTACATTTATCACAGTCTTTACTACAGTGTTTTCATACAATATTTGGAATGCAGCAAATGGAAGAGCTGACTATCAAGTATTGGCTATAGTGTTAGCTGCTTTTATGCTAGTACCAGTATTTTCATTAACATCAGCAACGGCAAAGTTCAATAGAAAGCAACAACAAGTGTTGTTAGCTAGCCTTGGAATTATTGGTGCTACTAGAAATAAGTTACTTATAATAGTCAGCTATCAAACTTTAAAAACGGCTCTTAGTGGCTTGATTATTGGGACAGCTTTAGCAATAGGTATTTCACCTATTTTGACCCTATTAAGTATAAGTGATAAGCGACTTAAAGGTATTTATAATATGCCAATATGGTTATCAATACTGTTATGTATCACAATATTAATCATTGCGTTGATAAATGCTTTTATGGAGGCAATGCCTGTCATTAAAAGACCTTTAGAAGTTAGATTATCGATAGTTAATCAAAATGCGCGGATTATAAGGTTAGTTTTTGGCGCAGTAATAGTGATTTCCTGTTTATTAATATTTCATTTTATGTCACTTAGCTGGGGCGCATTTGGAATTACAGTTGTACTTATTTCAGCGCTGTTAGCCCTGCATGGACTTATGGGAATAATAGGTCCATATATTCTTTCATTATTAACAAGACTAACTGTTAAAAAAGAACAAGATATAACTAAAATAGTCGCCAAACGACGTATTTTAGAGTCTCCACAAAGTGCCTGGCGTCAGGTTAGCATAGTAGCTTTAATGAGTTTTACTACGGTAATTATTGGTTCTGCATTAGGCTTTTTAAGCGCAGTCAGGAAAGATAGTAGATCAAATATCAATACCTCACAAATTCAATTTTTTGCTGATATAAGGACAGTTGCAATATTTTTGCTTTTTATGACCTTCTTATCGCTAGCAAGCTCAGTAATTATTTCACAGCTAATTGATATCGTCGATCGGAAAGATCTCTACCATAACCTTAGCCTGATAGGAACTCCAGCAATGCAAATTCAAAAGATACGACAAAGGGCATTAACTATGCCGTTATTACTTGCAGTGTTTGGCGGCAGCATAGTGGCAGGTTTTCTTATATTACCGGCCTTTGTCACTACTTTATTAATTTCACCAATATTTGTAGTTCTGATGTTCGTAACATTGTTAAGCGGTATTGCATTGGTTTGGTTGGCAGTAACAGTTTCTTATCCAGTTTTGTTAGCAGAAATTTAGCCGTGCGTTTCGGCAGATAACGTGTGTTTAAATATACTGAATTTGCACAAACGCACGGCAAGATGACATCACTTGTCTGAGTAGATTGTTAAGCCATAATCCAAAACAAATGGGCGATAACTGGTAGACTGATTTTTGTAGGCTTTTATAAGTTAAGTTATGAATAGACATGGTGGTCAAATATGAGAGTAAATATTGTTCATCCAGGCGCTGGTGAGTTGAAATACGAGATTCGTGCAGTTATTGAGTTCGCCCACAATATTCGTGATACTGGTCTTGAAATGCATTGGGAAAATATTGGTGACCCAGTGGCCAAAGGCGAAGAAGTTCCTGAGTGGATTCGCGATATCGTTTCTAAAGCAGCCGGCGAATCAATGAGTTATGCATACTCTCCGACTAAAGGTTTAGACGATGCTCGTGATTACTTAGCGAAGACTCGTAGCAAAGAAAATGGTGCAGAGCTTTCACCAAACAATATTTCATTCTTTAACGGTCTTGGTGATGCAATTACTAAGACCTATACTTGGTTAAACCCTGTGGCACGTGTGCTAGGGCCAAGCCCAGCATACCCTACACACAGTTCTGTTGAAGGGGCGAGTGGTAGGTCAGAGCATCTAACTTATAACCTTGACCCTGAAAAGGGTTGGTTGCCTGATATGGAAGATATCCGTAACAAGGTAAAGTACAATCCAAATATTGCTGGACTTTTGCTAATTAACCCAGACAACCCAACTGGTACGGTATACCCGAAAGAAGTATTACAAGAGTTCGTCGATATTGCTAAAGAGTATGATTTATTCTTAATCGCTGATGAGATTTATGCAAACCTGGCTTTTGAGCCTAAAGATTTCACTTCATTGGCAGCTCTTGCAGATGATGTGCCGACAATTATTATGCGTGGTTTGAGTAAAGAAGTTCCTTGGCCTGGAAGCCGTTGTGGTTGGTTAGAATTCTATAACGTAGAAAAAGATCCTAACTTTGCTGAGTATATTCATTCAATTGAAGAAGCAAAAATGGTTGAGGTATGTTCTACTACTTTGCCACAGATGGTATTGCCGACAATTCTTAGTGATGACCGTTATGAATCATATTTGCGTAAGCGTTCAAAGATGTACCAAGAACGTGGTAAAAAAGCTGCAGAATTTTTAAATAAAGTTGGTGGATTCAATGTGGTGGAACCACAAGGTGCATTCTACCTATGTGTTACTTTCGAAGATGGTTTCCTTGACGCGAATAAGAGTTTGCCGGCTGCAAATGAAGAAGCACAGAAGTTACTTGATGAGGCGTTAGCTGATCCAGAAAACCAGGCTCCAGATAAGCAGTTTTGTTACCAGCTGTTAGCACACACTGGTGTTTGTACAGTGCCAATGCTTTCTGGTTTCAATAGCCATGTTTCTGGTCTGCGTATGACTCTTCTAGAAGATGATTCAGCAAAGTTTGAAAAGATTTTGAAGCTGTTGGCCGACGCTGCTGAAAAGTATAATAACTCAACAAAGTAGTTTTCCCTTCCCTTAGAAAAACACCCCGATAGGCGACTTTACCTTAAGTTTTAGGTAACTTAGCCTATCGGGGTGAACTTATATCTAGAGATTATGCGAAAACTAATTCTTTTTTATTGATTTTCGCTAGATATGGGACTAGCAATACTAATCCAACTAACATAGTGGCATCTTCAGTTATGGTTAGTGACCAAATCAGTCCCGTAAGACCAAATAAATAGTGCATGATAATAACTACCGGGATCAATAGTGAATAGCTTAATTACTGGAAGCCTAAAGATAAACACTAGTACTGCAACTATATCTTCGCCATAGTGCATCGAATAATTATTAAGTAGCAGGGTAATGTTTTGTTAGAAGTCAAACAGCAAAGCATACATTTTTCCCAATTACATGCGAAATTTCTTGAACAATTGGAAAAAATATATGTGGTGCTAGCATAAGTTAAAGTTTTTAACTTTTATTTTGTCTTAGGTAAGCTATACACTTAAATACATGACTAGTGAAATTAAACTTTTTACCTCAGAATCAGTAACTGAAGGCCATCCAGATAAAATCTGCGATCAAATTTCAGATGCAATTTTGGATGCAGTTTTAGAGCAGGACTCAGAATCTCGTGTTGCAGTCGAAACTGTCGTAACTAAGGGATTGGTTCATGTTGTTGGGGAGATGGATACTAAAGGATATGTAGAAATTCCAAGCTTAGTACGTCAAACTATTAAAGAAATTGGTTATGACTCACCTAAGCTAGGTTTTGCTAGCGCTAGCTGTGGGGTTTCAATTTCAATTGGCCCACAGTCTCCAGAAATTGCCGATGGGGTATTTGAATCTAGCGAAGCTCGTAATGGTGAAGTAGAAGATGAATACGATGAGCAAGGCGCAGGTGACCAAGGTATTATGTTTGGTTATGCTAGTAATGAAACTCGCACCTTAATGCCGTTACCGATTTGGTCAGCACATCGATTGGCAGAGCAATTAAGTAAAGTTCGTAAAGCTAAAAAAGTAGATTTCTTTCGTCCAGATGGAAAAACTCAAGTAACTATTGCTTATCAAGATGGCAAACCAGTTGCGGTAGATACTATCGTAATTTCTACACAACATGATGAGGATATTTCTAAAAAGCAACTTGAAGATGCTTTGCATGAACACGTTATTGCACCAGTATTAGCTTTAGAAGAATTTAAAGATATTGACACTGATAACATCGAATACATTTTAAACCCAAGTGGTGAGTTTGTATTAGGTGGGCCGCAAGGTGATGCAGGATTAACTGGACGTAAGATTATCGTTGATACCTATGGTGGCATGGCTCGCCATGGTGGCGGTGCTTTTAGCGGTAAAGACCCTTCAAAAGTAGATAGGTCTGCGGCTTATGCACTGCGTTGGGTTGCAAAAAATGTAGTTGCTGCGGGATTTGCAGACAAGGTAGAAGTGCAGATAGCCTATGCTATTGGGCAAGCCCGCCCAGTGGGACTTTATGTTGATACCTTTGATACAGGTAAAGTTCCAAGTACCAAGATTCAAGAGGCAATTGAAAAAGTATTTGACTTGCGTCCCAAGGCAATAATTGAAGCTTTGGATTTGAAAAAGCCTCAATATTATAAGACCGCAGCGTATGGGCATTTCGGTAGGGAATACCAAGGTTTTGCTTGGGAGGAAACTAATAAAGTTGACGAACTCAAAGCTTATTTAGGGTAAAACATGGAAGAAAACCAGCTATTTTCACTACCTGAACCCAAGAAAAAAGTGCGTTCAGCTGAAGTGGAAATTGCTGAAAAGTTACCTGTTGCTCGAGTTTTATTAGATGTGACCACTACCCATCTAGATCGACTCTATGACTTTGCAATCCCAGCGAAATATGATGAACAAACTCAAATGGGAGTTCGAGTTCAAGTTAGGTTTAAGAACCGTACTATTGATGCTTTTATAGTTGAACGTGTCGAAACTAGCGAATTTGAACTATCGTCATTGTTAAAAGTTTATTCACCATTAAGATTATTTAATGAGACCACTTGGCAGCTTTGTGAAGCTGTAGCAACTCGCTATGCTACTACTCGTCGGGCAGTGCTAAGACACATGATTCCACCACGAAATGCTACTGCGGAAAAAGAAGTATTAGCGATCTCCAAACCACCTGAGCAGGTGGCAGAATCGATAAGTATTGATAAACAGAGCGAAGCTTTGGCTTATCTTGATGAGTTTCGAGAAAAGTTAGATGACATCACTAGCCAAAAACTGCAAAGACTTTCATTACAACTAGTTAAAAGTTATGGCGCGCATAGTTGGTATAAAGCATTAGCTTTTATTGTGTCTAAGGTTCACGCCGCCAATCTCGGAGTAATAGTGGTGTTACCTGATTTTACTGATGTGGAATTATTAGCTACTGAAGTTTCGGAGTTAATTGGTATGGAGCAATTCGTAACTCAGACTCATAGCCAGTCTAATAGTAGTCGTTATCGTGGCTTTGCTTTGACTTCAACTGGAAAAGTTCGCACAGTAATTGGTACTCGCTCTGCAGTATTTGCGCCAGTAGAAGATTTGTCGTTAATCATGGTTTGGGATGACAGTGATGAAAATCATCAAGAGATTTCAGCTCCATACCAGCACACTCGAGATATTGCGCTAATGCGAGCAGAGCAAGAAAAATGTTCATTAATTTTTGCTGGATTTGCCGTTAGTACAGAAGTGCAACGGTTAGTAGAGTTAAGTTACTTACAGCCAACTACTTATCTAGCTCGAGATTTACAAGCACTAGCACCAATGATTAGGTCAATGGCTGATGATAGTGTACTAGCATACGACCCACAGGCTCCGATGAAACGCTTACCAGATTTGGCTTTTCGGACTCTCCGTCAAGGTTTGGAATTAGGGCCAGTATTAATTCAGGTTCCACATGCTGGATTTTTCCCTGCTTTAAGCTGTCAAAATTGTCGCTACCAAGCGATGTGCACCCAATGTCATGGGCCAATTTATGCTACCCAAGATACCTTATTGTGTCGATTATGTTTACATGTACAAGATCCATGGAAATGTAGCGAATGTGGCAGTATGCAGTTACGTTCTAGGATTGTTGGATCTGAGCGTACTGCTTATGAGCTTGCGAAATCTTTCCCAGGATATCGGATTATCTCTTCGGCAAGAGAGCATATTGTGCGCGAAATTGAAAATGAACCTGTATTGGTGGTGGCCACCCCTGGATCTGAGCCACAAGTTGCTTTCGGATATCAAGCTGCAGTGTTATTAGATGCAGATGCGCAGCTGTATAGACCTTTTATGAAAGCTGAGGAAAAAGCTTTTGCACAGTGGTTACGCGTAGCTTCATTAGTTAAGCCAGCAGGAGATACCGGAAGGGTGCTGCTGGTAAGCCAAGATGAACAAGTTTCTAAAGAGTTAATTGAGTGGGCACCATATAAATTCGCACACCGAGTGCTGTTAGATCGCTATCAATTATCATTACCTCCAGCAGTACGGGTAGCAATTTTAGAGGGGACACTACAAGAAGTAAAGATTTATCTAGAAGCTTTTGATGATGAACTTCTTGAAGTAATCGGTCCATACCCAATTAAGAAATTTGATAGTCCTGAAGCTTTGGTTGATACTGGAGATTACCGAGCTGTATTAAAATTTTCTTATGCAAAAGGTCTAGAGGTTACCAAAAAATTACGGAGTCTGCGTACTATTGCAGCTATCAACAAAAAGCCAAAAGTAATTGTAAAAGTTGATGCTAGTTATGAACTATAGTTACCTGACAAAAGTATCAATTACTTTTGCAGCCTCATCAGATTTTTCATAATGAATTAAGTGTCCGACATTTTTAATAACTTTTAATTGGGAATCTTTGATTGCGTATTGTAAAGATATTTGAGTTTGCAATGGTGCAATATCATCTTTATCGCCGGCTACTAATAGTGTTGGGGTTTTAATTTTATAGCCAAAGTCAGAAATAGAACTATTAACGGAAGCTCGGAAAGCTTCGACTAATCCATCTTTATCGGTAAAAGAACTGAAATGCTCATCATGTTCGGCATGAATTTCTTTTCGCAGGTCCTTATCTTTAGTTTTTGCCATGAAAATGCTTAAGCCACGTACCATTATTGGATTCTTCATAATGGCATTACTTACAACTTCAGGTGCTTTGGTTGATAGATTAAATAGGCCTACAGAACCTTTAGTAAATAAGCCTTTGATGCCTTTGTTTGTAGCTTCAGCAATTGGATTAAGCAGTACTAATTTTGTAAGTTTGTCAGGGTAGTCCACTGCATATTTTGCAGATACTACTGAGCCGAAAGAGTGCCCTACAATAACAGGCTTTTTGTCTAAGTCTAAACTATCAATAAAATCATTTAAGTAATGGACATAACCATCGACATTTTGTTCTTCGGGTAAGCGTGCAGAAATGCCAAACCCAGGTAAGTCAGGAACAATAATACGATACTGTGGTAATTCTGTAACAATTTTTATCAAGCCGTGATGGTCGCCACGGAAACCATGCACAAAAATTAAAGTTTGGTCAGTGCGCTTTAAAGCGTTTACTGCACGGTAATCCCAGTAATAAGTCTTGCTACCACGATATTTAAAGGTACGCTGGAATTCTTCGCGTTCGTATACTTCATCAAAACCTGGAGTTATATTATCAACCATATTTTTTATTCTAGCAAGAGAACCACGAGGGTTGAGCGTTAAATCGTTTACTTTATTAAAAACTAACGGTATAGTTATAAAGTTACATTGAGTGACTTTTCAAGATTTCAAATTAATAAACATTAAATTAAGTATAGGAGTTCTTTTATATGAACGGCTCTATTTTTTTTAGCGAGCTTGCGGGTACTGCAATGCTGACTCTTTTGGGTTGTGGTGTTGTAGCTAACGTAATTCTTGCTAAGACTAAAGGCTTCGGCGGCGGTACTCTAATGATCAACTTCGGTTGGGGTATTGCAGTATTCATTGGTGTATACACTGCATTTAAATCAGGTGGTGCACTAAACCCTGCTGTAACAATTGGTCAGGTAGTAAGTGGAGCGAAAGAATTCGTTCCGGGTTACGCTGTGACTTTCGGACACACTCTTAACTACATCGTAGCTCAGATGATTGGCGCCTTCATTGGTGCAGTTGTTTGTTGGTTAGCATACAAAGACCACTTTGATGTTGAAGAAGATGCAGCTAACAAGCTAGGCGTTTTCTCTACTGGTCCAGAAATTCGTAACGAAACTAAGCACTTCGGATGGAACCTAGCAACAGAGACAATTGCTACTTTCGTACTAGTTATTTGGGTACTACTAAGTGGTAAGACACCTACTGAAATTGGTCCTTTGGCTGTAGCATTTGTGGTAGTTGGTATTGGTGCATCTCTTGGTGGTCCTACTGGTTACGCTATTAACCCAGCTCGTGACCTTGGTCCACGTATCGCACACGCTGTCCTACCTATCAAGGGTAAGGGCGACTCAGACTGGCAGTACTCTTGGGTGCCAGTTGTAGGTCCTCTTCTAGGTGCGATTCTAGCAGGTCTTGTTTTCCACCTAATCTAGGAAAACGAGATAAGATAATTTATAAAATTGGAGAGCTTCGGCTCTCCTTTTTTATTGCCCAAAATAGCGATAACAATAATAAAAAATAAAATTACCCCGAAAATGCCTAAATCCTGATAAAATAGTGATTGTGCCCAAAGCGGTAAACACTTAAAAACAGAGAGGTTTTATATGTCTGACAAGAAGACTGAAACTAAAGAAAACAAAAAGAAGTACATTGCAGCAATTGACCAGGGAACTACAAGTACTCGTTGTATCATTTTTGACCACTCAGGAAAAATTATTTCTACAGGTCAGAAAGAGCACGAACAGATTTTCCCTAAGGCTGGTTGGGTAGAACATAATCCAAACGAAATTTGGAAGAATACTCGTGAAGTAATTGCAACTGCTCTTTCTGATGCTAATATTAACCGCCACAATATCGAGGCTGTTGGTATTACTAACCAGCGTGAAACTACAGTTGTTTGGGATAAGAACACTGGTGAGCCAGTATATAACGCAATTGTTTGGCAAGATACTCGTACTCAGCCAATGGTTGAAAAACTTGCTAAAGACGGCGGTATGGATCGTTTCCGTAAAAAGACTGGTCTACCGCTAAGCCCATACTTCTCAGGTACTAAGATTAAGTGGATTCTTGACAACGTTGAGGGCGCACGTGAAAAAGCTGAAAAGGGCGACCTAATTTTCGGTACTACTGACAGCTTCGTAACTTGGCACTTAACTGGTGGTGCTGAAGCTAACGGTGTACACATTACAGACGTAACTAACGCATCTCGTACTCTATTTATGGATCTTGAAACTCTTGACTGGGATGACGAAATCCTTGAGATTTTTGATGTTCCACGTTCAATGATGCCAGAAATTAAATCTTCTTCAGAAGTATATGGCACAATTGAAAGCCACCAGCTTCTAACTGAGGTGCCAGTAGCTGGTATTCTTGGTGACCAGCAGGCTGCGACTTTCGGTCAGGCTGCATTCGGTAAGGGGGGTGCTAAGAACACTTACGGTACTGGTTGTTTCTTGATTTTCAACACTGGCGAAGAAATCGTACAGTCTAAGAACGGTCTAATTACTACTCTTGGTTACAAACTAGGTGACGAAAAGCCAACTTACGCTCTTGAAGGTTCAATTGCGGTTGCTGGTTCTTTGGTTCAGTGGCTACGTGACAACATTGGTCTTGTTGCAAGCGCTCCAGAAATTGAAGACCTTGCTAAGAAGGTAGATGACAACGGTGGTGCATACTTCGTACCAGCATTCTCAGGTCTATTCGCTCCATACTGGCGCGATGATGCTCGTGGTGCTCTAGTTGGTCTAACTCGTTACGTTAACAAGAACCACATTGCTCGTGCAGCTCTAGAATCTACAGCATTCCAGACAGCAGAAGTACTTGACGCTGTTAACAGTGACTCAGGTGTACCTCTTAAGGAAATGCGTGTTGATGGCGGTATGGTCGTTAACGAAACTCTTATGCAGTTCCAGGCTGACATCCTAGGTGTACCAGTAATCCGTCCAGAGATTATTGAGACTACAGCTCTTGGTGCAGCTTATGCAGCAGGTCTTGCAGTTGGTTACTGGAAGGATCTTGGTGAGCTTGAAGCTAACTGGGCTGAAGACAAGCGTTGGGAACCAAAGATGGACGAGAAAGAACGCGACCGTCTACTACGTAACTGGAAGAAAGCCGTTACTAAGACATTTGACTGGGTAGATGAAGACGTCATCGAACAGTAATCGTTCTTAAATAAATAGTTTATTAACCGAACCCCTTACTCATAAATTGAGTAAGGGGTTCGGTTTATTTAAGTAGCTTTTAATAATTCAACACGAAAGAATCTTATTTTAATTTGGTCTTCTTCAAACTTTGCAAGTCTACTAATTTCAAAGCTTAAATTTCTTGCTTCAATGTAATTTGTTTTACCAACTATCCATTTTGTATGGCATCAAAACCAGCTGCTATTTCTTCATTTGGTGGGTAGTCAGTAATATTCATTAGGTGCTTTCCTAACATTATGCAGAACTTAACGATTTGTTTATGACTTTTTTCATCATAAACTTTTATAAATTCATCTCTTAAAGGAGTAAAGTCCGTTATTTCGCCTACAGGTCTTTAATACTTGTAGATATCCATTTGAAGATCCTTACTGATAGATTTATAAGTACCTTTTTTATATTAAGGTAGGTAGCTATTATTCATATTATCAATCAGGAAAGACCTGTAACATAAAGTTAAATTGTCCTAATTAGTTTACGAAGAGGATACTTATGAAAAATCAACTAGATGTTAATACTAGTATTGAGATAAAAGCTTCAGCTGCGCAATGTTTTAAATATATTGTTCCAGTCAAGCTATCTCACATTTTTCTTCCATATTTATTATTACCAGGTGTTGAGCACACTGATGAGGCTGAACGTTGGATTAAGCCTGGTTTAGTGCGCACAGTGTACTTCACAGATAAATCAAAAGCAACTGAACAATTATTAACTGTAAATCCTGTCCAATCGTTTACATATAAAATAACTAACTTTACTGGTATAAATAGGTTTTTATTAAAAGGTATCAACGGTATCTGGTTATTTAGCAAAACTTCAGATAATGAAACTAAGATAAAGTGGACATACTTACTTATTTGCCATAATCAAGTTACAAAGTTTATTGCAAAATTTGTCGTTTCTCCTATGTTGAAGGCGTATCTAAAACGGGCTTTACAAATACTTAAACAAGATTTAGAAAATAAGGAAAACCATGCTTGATGATAAATTACATGAGTTAGTGCGCAAAACTACCGAACATGCTAAACAGTGGAGCTCTGGTGAAGAACATACAGTTGCTGCTGGGATTTTAACTGAATTTGGGCAGATTGTCCTTGGCTTAAATACTTATCATTTTCTTGGCGGTCCTTGTGGTTAGATTGCCGCACTTTCCAATCATGCATCTTCATATCCCAATGATTCAATTACCGTTGTTGCTGCAGTATATAGTTCTGGTAATCTAATTTCTCCTTGTGGAAAATGTCGTCAGGTATTTTTTGAGAAAGAAAATGGCGAAGTTGTTAAGCTGCAAGCCAATGTTACTGAGGTGTATTCGGTAAAGCGTTCTGAATTATCTGAAAGAGATGCAATTCGTGATGGTTTTAATGACCTAACAGAGTTAAATGCTGCACTAGATACACACTACTCAGGGCTAAAATACTCTGATACTCTAGACATTGTTAAATTCTCATTAGTAAACTGATGTTAATTTGATTACGTTAGTGTTAAGTGGTGTGGAGGCAATAATTGCAAGATATTAATAATGCAGTTTTAAAGTTTAATACCCGTTGGGTTATGGTAATTTCTGCATTAACTTATCTGGTGGCATTAAATTTACGGCCAGCGTTAACTTCGGTAGGACCATTATTGCCGCAAATTGGTGCAGACTTGAAAATTGGTGAAGGTCTGCGAGGTTTATTAAGTGCATTACCAGTTTTGGCATTTGGTATTGTGTCACCATTTGTACACCGTTTTACTAAGAATCTTGGTACCGAACGAGCTATTTTGCTCTCGATGATGTTCTTGGCACTTGGAATTTTTATTCGTTCATATACTGGGTTAGTTGGTTTATGGACTGGCACTTTCATACTCGGTGTTGCGATTGCTTTTGCTAATGTACTATTGCCTACTTTAGTTAAGCAAGATTATCGTAATAACATTTCTTTAGCTACTAGTCTTTATTCTGTTTCGATAGGTATCGCGGCTTCTATTGCAGCAGCTGCAGCAGTACCACTTGCTAATCATTTTGATTGGCAAGGCTCATTAGCTTTTTGGGCAATTCCAGCCTTAACTGCAGCTGGTCTATGGATAACTCGAGCTATTCCAAAACCACAAATAGTCGATAAAACTACTGTGGAAGCCATCGATAAGAACGAAGTTAGCGTTTGGAAGAGCCCAATGGCTTGGGCTTTGAGTATTTTAATGGCTACTCAAAGCGCAATATTCTTTACTTTATCCAGCTGGATTCCAACATTAGAAATTGACCGGGGTCTTTCGGTTGCTGAGGCAGGGTTATATTTATCTGTTTATCAAATAAGCAATGTGGTTAGTGGCTTGATTACCCCGTTTTTAGTGCGTAATCCATACAATAAAAGACCTGCGACTTTAGGGTGTGCATTACCTTTGGTAATTGGCACTATTGGATTCTTGGCTTTGCCTAATTATGGTTTAATTTGGGCAGTGCTTTGTGGGCTAGGTACTGGAATGACTTTGTCAGTGGTATTAACACTGGTTAGCTTACGTGGTGGCTCTAACCAAAGGACTATTAAACTTTCGGGAATGGCTCAATCATTTGGTTATTTAGTAGCGACCTTTGGGCCTATAATATTTGGCTATCTTGCTGAGTTAACAGGTAATTGGAGTGCACCCATTAATCTTCCTAGTAGTTATCGCAATTGTGCAGTTAATAACTGCCTTCCCAGCAGGCAAAGAAGAAATAGGTTATCAGAAGTAAATACGGCTTATTTGATACTGATTATTGCGTTATAATCGGAATTATGAGTTCTCAAGAAAAATATGATCACAAATCAATTGAAAGTAAATGGCTACCACGCTGGGAAAAACAGCAGCTTGGAAAAGTTGCGAATGATGATAAGCGTGAAAAAAAATATGTAGTAGATATGTTCTCTTATCCTTCAGGGGATCTCCACATGGGCCATGCTGAAGCCTACGTAATGGCTGATGTTTGGGCTAGGTATTTAACTCAGCAAGGTTATGCGGTAGTGCATCCAATTGGTTGGGACTCATTTGGCCTGCCAGCAGAGAATGCAGCAATTAAGCACGATGAACATCCTGCAACTTGGACTTATAAGAATATTGACACTCAGGCAGAGTCTTTTAAGCACTACGGTATTTTGGTGGACTGGTCTCGTCGTTTGCATACTTCTGATCCCGAATACTATAAATGGACTCAATGGATTTTTAACCAATTCTACAAAAAAGGTCTAGCATATCGTAAAAAGTCTCCAGTTAACTGGTGTCCAAAGGACCAGACGGTACTTGCTAATGAGCAGGTAGTTGGTGGAGCTTGTGAACGTTGTGGGACTCCTGTTACTAAGAAAAACTTAAACCAGTGGTATTTCAAGATTACGGAATACGCTGAAGAACTTCTTGATGATATGAAAGAACTTGAAGGACATTGGCCAGATAGAGTGCTTTCAATGCAGCGTAACTGGATTGGTCGTTCTGAAGGTGCGACTATCAAGTTCACTATTGAAGAAGATGAAGACAAAGAGCCGAAAGATATTGAGGTTTATACCACTCGTCCAGATACGTTATTTGGGGTTACCTTCTTCGCTGTTGCAGTAGATTCAGAATTAGCAGCTGAAATTGTAACTGAAGGTCAGAAAAAAGATTATGAAGAGTATCTAGAAAAGACGAAAGCACTTTCTGATATCGAGCGTCAATCAACTGAGCGTGAAAAGACTGGTGTTTTCTCAGGCCGTTATATCAAGCATCCGTTTACTGCGGAAAAGATGCCAGTTTGGATTACTGACTATGTGCTTGCTGATTACGGTACCGGTGCCATTATGGCAGTACCAGCACACGATCAGCGTGACTTGGATTTTGCTACCAAGTTTGATTTACCAGTACGAGTAGTGGTTGATGGTGGGGAAGAAGATCCTGCTAAAACTAAGGTTGCGACTGCCGATGATGGGACTTTGGTTAACTCAGAATTCCTAAATGGACTTAACAAGCTAGATGCAATTGCTAAAGCTATTGAAAAATTGGAAGAACGTGGCTTAGGTAAACGTACTACTAACTACCGACTACGTGATTGGTTAATTTCGCGCCAGCGTTTTTGGGGTGCGCCAATTCCGATTGTGCATTGTGAAAAGTGTGGTGAAGTACCAGTTCCAGATGAACAGCTTCCCGTTAAACTACCTGATGATGTTAAGGGCGAACAGCTTGCACCTAAAGGGATTTCACCGTTAGCCAGCATGGGAGATTGGGCAAATGTTGATTGTCCAGAGTGTGGTGGCAAAGCTCACCTTGATGGCGATACGATGGATACTTTCGTAGATTCATCATGGTATTATTTGCGCTATATCAACCCAAACATGGCTGATAAACCATTCGATAGTAACGAAGTTAATCACTGGTTACCAGTAGATCACTATGTTGGTGGAGTAGAGCACGCAATTTTACACCTACTCTACAGTCGTTTTGTCACTAAAGTATTGCGAGATCTTGGGCATCTTAACTTCGACGAACCGTTCAAGAACTTGCTAAACCAAGGCCAGGTATTGAACCAAGGCAAAGCAATGAGTAAATCTCTTGGCAATGGTGTAGATCTTGGCGAACAGCTTAATAATTATGGTGTAGATGCAGTGCGTCTATCAATGATTTTCGCCGGTCCTCCAGAAGACGATATTGACTGGGCAGATGTTTCACCAAATAGTTCGGTTAAGTTCCTTGGCCGTGCTTGGCGTCTAGGTGATGATGTTAAGAGTGAAGCTGGCGTTGATGCTTCGAAAGGTGATAAGAAACTTCGTGCGGTTACACACAAAACTTTGAAAGAAGCTGCAGAAGCTATCGAACAGCAAAAGTTCAATATTATTGTGGCACGAGTAATGGAACTAGTTAACCATACGCGTAAAGCTATTGACTCTGGCTGTGGCGGCGAAGACCCTGCAGCGCGTGAAGCAACTGAAGTAGTCGCGACAGTACTTAGCCTAGTTGCTCCTTACACTGCCGAAGACTTATGGGAAAAGCTTGGACATAAAGAGTCTGTGGTTCATGCAAGTTGGACAGAAGTTGATGAAGACTTGTTAGTTCAGGAAACTCTAACAGCAGTGGTACAGGTTAATGGTAAACTACGTCACAAGATGGAAGTCCCAGCTAACATAACTGCCGAGGAGCTAGAGAAACAAGCTTTGGAAGCCGAAAGTGTACAGCGTGCAATTGGTGATAAGCCGATTAGAAAAGTTATTAATCGTGCTCCGAAGTTGATTAGTGTGGTGGCAAACTAACTAGGTTTGCCGCTTCTAACTGTTACTCTAGAAGTAAGATAAAAATTCTCGAGAGTGAGGAACCTAAAATGGCAGTAATCGTAGAAAAGAAGTATGCACAGTTCATTGGTGTTAAGTGGAAAGAGATTTACTCTTGCGATACTAGAGAAGAAGCAGAAGAATACATCAGAGAACACGCACCTTTCATGGGTGGCGGTGAGTCTAACTACCGTATCGTAGAAAACTAAGATTTAGTAACCGTAGGGTATACATTTTTCTTAAATCTTTACGAAATTTCGTAAATAAACTAAAAAAATGTATACCCTACTTTTTATCTAAAAGTTTTTAAGCTGATTTTGTCTTAGGGTTCTGATCCATCCTAAACATAAGGTAGGCACAGATGATTCCAGCAAGGGCAAGTGCTACACCGACCCAAGTCGGTGCTACATAACCATAACCAGCTGCAATTACTAGCCCACCAAGCCAGGCGCCGAGAGCATTTGCGATGTTTAGTGCAGAATGACTTAGGCTAGTTGCTAGGTTTTGAGCTTCGTTCGCGACATCCATTAGTCTTGTCTGAAATGGTGTTACGTAGACTGAAATGGCTGCTGCAATTATGAATACCGTTACTATAGTTGCGATTTTATTGTGAACAGCAACTGTGAAAATTAAGAAAGCTGCCAGTGTGCTAACTCCAGAAATATAGATGCTATTTTTGACACTCCAGTCCGTTAGTTTCCCTGCAAGATAAGTGCCGGCAACCATGCCCATACCGTAATACTGAGAATTATGGTTATCGTAGCTGGCTTAAATCCAGTCACATCAGTCATTGTTGGTGCTATGTAACTATAGACGGCAAAAGATCCGCCAAAGGCAATGATGCCAGTTAGCAACGTCATGAGTACTTTGGGATTCTTTAGTGCTTAACTCTTTGGCGATGGATGCAGCGTTATGGGCAGCCACTCTTGGCACGGAAAAAGTAATTGCATCCATAGTAATTAAACCAAGTAACCCAATGATTAAGAATGGCCAACGCCAGCCGACTGCTTGTCCTAATAGCGTAATTAACGGCACACTTATTACATTCGCAACACTAAGACCAATCATCACCATGGATACGGCATGACCGCGCTTAGATTTATCAACTAATCTGGTAGCAGTTACTGCAGCGATACCGAAATAGGCGCCATGAGGAAGCCCAGAAATAAAACGAAATAGCAACATCATGTAATTATTAGCAGATAATGCAGAAAGCATATTGCCAACTGTAAATACGACCATTAGTATCAGTAACGTAGTTGTACGGTCCCATTTCACGGTCCAAATGGCAAATAATGGTGCGCCAGCTACTACACCAAGAGCATAGGCAGAAATGATATGACCAGCTTGTGGAATAGTAATATTTAAGCCATCAGCAATTTGTGGCAGTAACCCCATAACTGCAAATTCGCTGGTACCAATACCAAGTCCACCTAATGATAACGCAAGTAAAGCTAGATTTGAATTGTATTGTTTCACAATGAGTCTAGATACTGCTCAATGATAGTTAGTACTCCAGAATCTTCATTTGACGGTGCCATGTGTTTTGCTGTTTCTTGCACCTTTTTACTACTCTTTGCCATAGCATAGCTGTGATCTGTAAGCGATAGCATCTCGACATCATTATCAGCATCACCAAAAGTAAGAAGTTCGTTTGGCTTAATATCCCATTTTTTAAGCAGGTTTTTAACTGCAATACCTTTACCAGCTTTAGGATTTAAAATATCTACAGCTTTGAAGCCGCTTGAAGCTGCGTAAAGTTTATTTGGGAATTTCTCCAGTAGTTCTTTAACCACTCGTGGTGCTGCCTCCACACCAGCGTTAAACGCAATTTTTACAAAGTCATCATCTGGTAAATCATCAAAGCTATCAATTACATCATATTTGAAGTAATACTGTTTCACGACCTCTTTATATTCTTCAGATACAGAGTCGAGTGTGTAAGCATTTTTCACGCCACAAAGTACCATTTCATCGCCATACTCAGTCAGGTAATCAATGAGCTCCCTAAAGAAATCTTTATCAAAGCTAGTTACATCAAGGACTTCATCGTTATGAGTTACAACTGCACCATTTTCGGAAGCGTAAGTAATTTCGTCATCTTTACTAGGGAATAGTTCTTTAAGACGATAGTATTGGCTACCACTTGCCACAATAAACTTGATGTCACGAGCAACAAGTTCCTTATAGATTTTATCGAAACGTTCCTCATCATAACTATGGTCAGAACGTAGGAAAGTACCATCCATATCTACTGCAATAGCTTTAATCATTTGTTAGTGTCCTTTGTAATATTTCTTTAACTACTATTGTAGCTAGTTAAAACCTCATTTAGTTAGTATAAGTAGTTTCTAAGCCATTGATTAAACTATTTAACCCTAAATTAAAACGAGTCTCGATATCAGAGCTTTGTTTATCTTTAAAGACTTTTTTCATCAGCGGATAGTTTCCAGCTTCAAATTGTCGTTCAAAGAATTGCATAACATTAGGGGGTGTGCTGGTGGTTTGTTGCTGGAGATTATGGGCTTCGCGCAATGCAAAGCCAGTAACATAGTTATCAACTTGATTGATAAACTCCATAGTTTTGGTAGGTGTTAATTCTAACGGTGCGATAGCTTGCAAAGACTGCTCAATATGTTTCAGTGAATTCGGTCCGGGCAGACTTGGCCCAAGAATTTCTAAAACCCAAGGATGTTTAAAGAAAGTTTTACGCGCCTGGTTAGCAATCTTAGTTAAGTTATTGCGCCAATCTTTTGTTAATTGACTACTAGGAATCAGTAGTTCTGCAGAGATTTCGTTAATCATCAAAGTTATTAACTCATCTTTATTGCGCACATAATGATAAAGGGTCATGGTGCCGACTCCTAGTTCAGCAGCGACATTGCGCATGGATAAAGCTGTGAGCCCCTTTTTGTCTGCAATGGCAAGTGAAGTTTTAGCAATTTGTTCTCTGTTAAGGCTGGAGTTTCTTGAATTTGGCTCTGGTCTGAGCCAAATTAATTCTTCGTTAGCTTGCTTAGGTTCTACTTTAGGCATAACTAAAGTATAACTTAGTTTTGACATAAATAGTACAGTGTACTAATCTTGTGTGCAGTGTACGAAAGGATGAAATTTGAATACTTCAATTATGCGTTGGCGTTGGGTCGTAATGTTCGCCGTTATTGCAGCAGATATTATGGATTTGCTGGATGTGACGATGCTAAATATTGCTGGACCAGCAATTCGTGATGATATTGGCGGTAGCCCTGAAGTTTTGCAATGGTTAACCGCTGGTTACACTTTAGCATTTGCCATGTTTTTGATTACTGGCGCCAGATTAGGCGATATCTATGGACGTAGGAGACTATTCATCATTGGGATTTCTGGGTTTACTTTGACATCTGCTTTGTGTGCAGTGGCTAATACTCCAGAATTGTTAATTGCCTTACGAGTGTTACAAGGCGCTTTCGGGGCAGTGCTAATTCCACAAGGCGTGGCAATGTTGGCTGAAGTTTTCGAAGAATCCGAGATGCCAAAAGTTTTTGCCACTTTTGGAATGATTATGACAATTGGTACGGTAGCGGGCCCGGTAATTGGTGGGTTATTGCTTGAAGCTAATTTATTTGGTTTAGGTTGGCGTTCGATATTTCTGGTTAATGTTCCGGTTGGTATTTTAGCTTTAATTGGTGCAATTTATACCTTACCTAGAGGCGCTAGCCATCCAGAAGCTAAACTAGATTTACTTGGCACAGCTCTTATCGGTGTGGGTATCATTAGCATTGTTTTCCCACTTATTGAAGGTAGAGAAGCCGGCTGGCTAGTTTGGACTTTCTTGATGCTGACTTTTGGGATATTGCTAACCGTATCTTTTGTGCTTTATGAAAAGCAGCGCAAGGAATCTCCACTTATTGAACACAGTTTAATGCAAAACCAGGCTTTCTGGGTTGGCATGGCAACAGTATTTGCGTTCTCTGCAACTTATGGTGGTATTAGTTTTATCATTTCAATATTCTGTCAGATTGGGCAGCACTTTAGCCCAATTAAAACTGCATTAACGTTATTGCCGATGGTGACAGCAATGGTAATTGCCAGGTTTACTACTGATAAGTTAGCAAAATTACTTGGACGTAAACTTATCCATATCGGTATTGGGCTAGTGGCATTGGGAGTTGCAGTGCTTACGCTTACTGCTACTGGAGCGCGTGAAATTAGTGTATTGGCAATGGCTCCAGCAATGATAATTTTTGGTTTTGGGGCAAATTACTGTCTGAGCTTGATTGTGCCTACGGTGCTTACTGAAGTTTCAAAGTCTGAGATTGGCTCAGCTTCAGGCGTGATTAATGCGATCCAGCAGATTGCAGCGGCTTTTGGTACGGCAATTTTAGGGACAATATTCTTTGCTTGGCTATTGAGCGGTCAACCAGCAACATATGCTCTTAGTATTACTTTATGGGTTTGTTTAATTCCATTAACAGCGGCTTTTATTTTGGCTTTTAAATTACCAAAGTAAAATATAGTCCTTCCTAAGTAATTCAGGACATTGTGTCCCCTTTATATTAATAACCGTGTCATTAACATTGAGTAATTTTATCTCAAATAAAATCCTAAATATGCTTGTCGGTGGAGTACGTATCTTAGCTATGCTCGAACAAGATGAGGTAAAACAAATTATTTTAGATAATTTGTTAGTTACTAATAATATAATTTTGCCTAAATAATTAAAGGATTTTATTAAATCAATAGCCAGGAATTAAATATTCCTGGCTATTTTATTTGTGATTGTATTGTTTAAGTATTTTTGTCGTAGGTAGGTAATACATTAGAAGTAAGTTAGCAGATGTCATTTGCAGTAATAGAACTTATAAGCAAAATGACGAAGGAAACTAAGGAGATTGTATTATGTTAAATCGTGAGGAATTGTGGGCGAAGTCTGAGGAAGTAAACCGTAAAATGTGGACTATCATGACTGGTTACCACCCGTTTGAACCTGATGGCGACCTACTATCGCTTTACCTAGACTTTAATGGTGTAAATCACATGACAAGGGATATGTATAGAAACGATCGTCTAGGTGTCGGCAAAGAAAAGTGTGTTAAAGCGTTAAGAATTATAAATCGCTTTGACAAGTACGTCCAAGAGGGTATTGAACATTACAAGTACACCCCTGAATACGTGGAATACATGGAAAACTTTAACCGCCGTATCAAAGGTATCGTGGACTATCTTACCGCTCTTAAAAGACGACTATTAAGATTAGTGTAGATATTATTGCCATTCCAAAACCGTTAAGCGTTGTAGAACGCTTTGTAGGCTTCACTATGGAATTGGGGGCGTTAGAGCGTAAGCGTGAGGACGCTGAACAGAAACTAACCAGTGAAGACATTAAATGGATCACTGACTCCTTAAACAAAGCGATTAGAGATGTAGAAAAAGAGATAGATGAGGTTAAAAGTAATGTCAAATAAAACATCAAGGATAAAGACAACGTCTAAGCGTAAAACCTACGCTAGGATATTCGCTGAGTCAATTGATGACTGGTACAGTGATCCAGTATTAAGTGAGGAACAAGAACTATGGTTATACGAGGCAGGGCGTGAACACGATAAACTCCTCCCAGAGGATAACCCCTACCGTGTGGATACTATGGTGTCAAAGTTCTTAAAAGAATGGAACGAACGTAAGGCACAAGCGTTAAAACTTGTACCAACGCTATCTAAAGGCGAAAACCGTAAAAGTAACCTACTAGAAAACATAAACTTGGCAAGCGAAACTGTTACAAAGGCACACGATGTCCTACTCACACGCTTCATCATTGATATTACCAGTGCATTAGAGATAAACAGGGCAGACGGTATGGAATACAATACACAAGAAAACGATCCGATGGGCGTGTACATATCCCTTACAAGAAAACACCACCAATGGCAAGACGACCTATACCACACTCGCTATCAAGCGTTAAGAATTTTTGGTTTAGCCATAATGAGGAAGAAAGACAAACTCTACCTAGAGGAAGAAAGAAAATACGCAAAGAAAACACCTAAAGGAAACACAAAATGAACACCACGCCAAATCGACTAAAAATAAGTTTTTAAGAAAAGTACTCAGAACTAGATAATAGTTGAGAGGTTTGCAATACCATGACTGGTTCATTATTTATCAAGACCGATGGAGCTAGCAAAGGTAATCCTGGTCCCTCTGCTTGCGGTGCCGTAGTTTTTGATGGACAGACTCACGATATTCTTGGCGGAGCAGCGAAATACTAGGATCATAGTAACAGTGAAATTGCTGAATTTGCAGGGCTATTATTGGGCGTGAAGCTGGTTCATGCGATTGATGATAGTGCAAGTTACAGAATTATATACAATGCTTTTAAGCCAAGTTAAAGCTTAGTTTTTGCGTTTTTATTTTTGGGAAAAGGGGAGAATAATGAAACTTGAAGAGTATCTAGAAGAATTAAAACACCAGTCTAACAAAGAAATTATTACTCATAATAAGGACGGTAGTAGCACTCACACGCCTAATCCTAATTATGAACTTTCTGCTGAAGAAAAGTACGATAAGGACCGTATATTAAATGGGTTATATCCTAATAAGCTTGGTTTCTTTCCATTACAGGAAGTGTTAGTGGTTGATAAGAATTATCCAACCAACCATAGTAAGCATGATATTAAAGAGTTTAAGCGTGAGCGGTTACAATATTCAGTTTGTGAAATGGACACCTGGAGTTTTGATGACTATATCGCATGTGTTCTTTATAACGCTATTATTAAGAGCAACATTTACCGTTATCAGTTCTATGTTGATAATGTAGTTGAACAATTTGAAGCCAAAGCTTTGTTCTGGTTGAAATACCTTAGAATGTTTATTGACAACTCTATGAGTTATTTGAAATTTCAGGAATTAGGTAAATTGCCGCCGATAGGTGATGTAGTACTCGATATTATTGAACATCTTAGGGATCTCTCTAATAAGAGGGTCGTTGCTGTTGATGAATTAAGATTCGTTAGTCCAAAAGAATTCAGTAAAGATAAAACGCTTCACTATTTTATGCTTGAAGTAAGTCCTCGTTATGTGGTTAGAAGCCTTAAGCGTGATTTTGATGATAGTCGTTATCGTTATGGTATTAGTGAGTATGATACTGAGAACCTTAATAAGTGGTTCGCTGGTGTATTGGAGTACGGTTTAAGTCGGTTCAGACTTGATGATATACGTGATGACGATGATTTCTTTAAGGGTCTCATTGTTTTAGAAAATGAAGCTACTCTTATTCGTATGGGAATGAGTGAAGAGTATTCTAAGGCTAGTCAGGTTTGGTTGAAAGATAATTTTGCTAAATTATGGTGGTAGTGCATTAAGAGCAGTCATGAGCCACTTCATTGCTAATTAGCTGGTAAACTAATATTAGATTATTTATGGGGTGGGGGTGTTTCTAATGGTACGAAAAAGAATTGATAAGCAAGCAATTAAACGTGCTGTTACTCGTTCCGCAAAAGATTCTGCTCAATTAGAGCGTCGTGTAGTTCCAGATAACTATGTGCGTAGTCCACAGCTTGAACGCTATCTAGCTAATAAACGTAAAATTGTTTAGTCGTGATACAACCTAGCTATGGTGAAACACCAGTTTCTCCTGAAAATTTAGTAGCCCTTAATCCTAAGCTAATACAAATCTTAAGTAGACCGCCTTTAAAGGCTGAGATTTATGACCTTGAACAAGAATCTCAAATAGTAGTTGCTGAGAAGTATGTAAAAGAAATTCTTGAAGGTAAGTTGACGTTAGATGAATTACTTTCGCCTAATTTTCTATGCCATTTGCATAGATTGATTTATGAAGATATTTGGCAATGGGCAGGGAAATACAGAACATGTGAACTTAACATAGGGGTAGCTCCTGAACTTATTTCGATGGAGCTAGCGGCATCATTTGGCAATATTCTTTACCGTTGGGAAAATACCGAAGATTGGAATGCCTCACCAGCTAGGTCTGGTAACACATGCAGAAGGAGTAAGGATTCGTCCTTTTATTGATGGCAATGGAAGAACAACGCGATTACATGCTGATTTAGTTTTCTTAGCTGGGCAAGAAGATGAAAGTCCAAAATTATTTGATTGGCAAGTAGACAAGAAAACTTATATTGACTTACTAAGACAATATGATGTGCACAGAGACCCAAAAGATTTATCGCGATTTATTAATTCAAGACCTACAGAATAAATATGATTGTGTGCCTAAAATAGTATATTTCTTAATCATTCGAGAGATAGTATCCATGGTAAAGTTTCATTGAAAGTTCAAAGACGAAAATTTCAATAAACACATACGGAGAAATACGCAATGAAGCATATTATCGGGCTAGATATTGGTACTACTAGCACTAAAGCTGTGCTATTTGATGAGAGTGGCAAAATTCTAGAGACAGCAAATGAAGGTTATCCACTTTACGAAGATGAAGTTGATATGGCCGAGCAAGATCCACAAGAGATTCTTGAAGCTGTTATAGAGGTTTTATACAAGTTGGTTTATAAATCAGAGATTGAAGCTAAGAGTATTAGAGGCGTTTCCATATCTGCTGCAATGCACAGCCTCATTTTGGTTGATGATGACATGCAACCATTAACTCGTTCAATTACATGGGCGGATAATAGAGCAGCAAAGTATAGTGCAGAGCTTAAACAAACTGAGATTGGACAGCAAATTTATGAGAAAACTGGGACACCGATTCATCCAATGGCACCTTTATCGAAGTTAATTTGGTTGCGTAATGAAAAACCTAAGTTATTTGCTAAAACTAAGTATTTTATTGGCATTAAAGAATACATTTTGTATCGATTATTTGGTGAGCTAAAAACTGATTATTCGATAGCTTCAACTACTGGATTATTCAATATTTTTGATTTAACTTGGGATGCTCAAGCATTGGAAACTGCTGGAATTGCTACGGAACAGCTTCCAGAACCAGTGCCAATAACTTATCAAATGCGAGGTTTGAAACCACAATATGTTGAAGAAACTGGATTGTCTGCGAGTATTACTTTTGTAATGGGCGGTAGTGATGGAGCTTTGTCTAACCTTGGTGTTAATGCTGTTTCACAAGGTACTTTAGCTTTAACAATTGGGACTAGTGGAGCGGTACGAACTGTTGTAAATAAACCAGTTACTGATCCCAAAGGTAGATTATTTTGCTATGTGCTTGATGAAGGTCGTTGGTTAGTTGGTGGCCCAGTTAATAATGGTGGCATTATTTTCAACTGGGTTAAAGAGCAGATTTTCAATGACGAAATTAGCTTTGAAGAGCTCAATAAAATTATCACTGAAATTCCAGCGGGCGCCGAAGGGCTATTATTCTTACCATATCTTGGCGGGGAACGAGCACCACTTTGGGATGCCGATGCTCGGGGCACTTTCTTTGGCATGACTCGCACTCATAACCGTAACCATTTGGCACGAGCAGCTTTGGAAGGCATCAATTTTAACTTAAACAACGTGGTTAAAGCTTTGGAAGAAACTACTGGAGAAGTTAAAACTATCCAAGCAACAGGTGGCTTTGCTCGTTCGGAACTATGGAAGCAAATGCTTGCTGACATTTTTGATAAAGACATCAATATTCCAGAAAGCTTTGAAAGCTCTTGCCTTGGCGCGGCAGTTATCGCGATGAAGTCGTTAAACATGATTGATGATCTGGATGAAGTACACAAAATGCTCGGCGTTACTGATAGCTATAAACCTAATCCTGAGAATGTAGCGAAGTATCAAAAACTATTTAAGATTTACACAAATTTGGATGGAGTGCTTAAAGACGAGTATTCCGTGATTGCTGATTATCAGCGTCAAAACCAGGAAGGAAAATAAGTGGATTTAATAATCGTGGCAATCGGAGTAGGTATTCTGCTCCTTTTGATTACTAAAGTAAAACTCAATACTTTTGTCTCTTTAGTAGTAGTATCAATCCTAGTCGGCATCATGTTAGGAATGCCGTTAAGTAAAATTCCAGATTCCATAGAAAAGGGTATTGGTTCCCAATTAGGTCATTTAGCTTTAGTCTTTGGCCTTGGCGCAATGCTGGGTAAATTGGTTGCCGATGCTGGTGGTGCTTATCGAATTTCTAAAACTTTAATTGATAAATTTGGGCGTAAACGTATCCAAATTGCAGTAGTGTTAGCGTCTTTCATCATTGGTATGGCACTATTTTTTGAGGTTGGGTTAGTGTTGCTAATTCCAATTATCTTCGCTATTGCTTCTGAGCTTAAACTACCGATGATGTATTTAGGTATCCCAATGGTAGCTGCGCTGTCAGTAACTCATGGTTTCTTGCCACCGCACCCAGCACCTACAGCTATCTCAGGTGCATACAATGCAAATATTGGAATGGTGTTGCTTTATGGTCTAATCATTGCAATTCCGACAGTGATTATTGCCGGACCTGTTTATACCAAATTTGCACAGCGGATTGTGCCTTCAGCATTTAAGAATTCTGGTAATTTAAAGACTTTGGGCAAAGCTAAGGAATTCAAGTTAGATGAAACTCCTAGCTTTGCTATTAGCACCTTAACTTCATTGCTTCCAGTTATCTTGATGGCATTAACTACAATTTATGACTTGGTGGTAAATGGTGGTGAAACTCCAAAAGATCCCAAAGGATTCGATAGCGTGATGCAGTTCATTGGGGCACCAGGAGTGGCGATGTTAATTTCGCTACTATTTGCGGTCTACACAATGGGCATTGCGCGCAAGATTCCAATGATGGAGCTGATGGAATCTTGTGAGCAAGCAGTTCGTCAGATTGCCATGATGCTGTTAATCATCGGTGGTGGCGGCGCCTTCAAAGAAATCTTAGTTGACGGTGGCGTAGGGGATTACGTAGCTCAACTATTTAAAGGTAGTCACATGTCACCAATTATCTTAGCTTGGTTAATTGCAGTGATTCTACGTCTGGCACTTGGCTCTGCAACTGTTGCAGCGTTAACTGCAGCAGGTCTGGTATTACCTTTGATGTCAGCAACTGGAACAGATCCAGCCTTAATGGTGATTGCCACTGGAGCAGGTAGTTTGTTCTTTAGCCATGTGAACGATGCTGGGTTCTGGATGTTCAAGGAATACTTTGGGCTTTCCATCAAGGAAACTATTCTGACTTGGTCGATGCTCGAAACCATTATTTCGGTAGTTGGGTTGCTGGGTACGTTGGCTTTGAGCTTGGTGGTTTAGTTGTAGTAATACAACTAGAGTTCAATAGACTACTTTTTGTTTTGCTTGGTAACTTTTGATAAGTCTTACTGAGTAAAACAAAAGCAAAATAGTGTCACTATAAGTTATAAACAGCCGTTATCGTTGAATGTATAGAAGGTGTTGTTTAAACAGAACTTCAAGATTCTGACACTCTTTTAGTCACAAACGTATAAGTATACGTTAACAAAGTAGAATACTTACTTAATATCATAGAAAACTTTAATGTACTTATAAGGTCGTTGGTAAAAGATTTATCTATACTGATTTAATCAGTTAATACTGTTAAAATTAGTGATTATAAACAAAAGTTTTGTAACAAATATATGAAAATAATTGAAAGTTGATTATGGATAAGCAACAGCTCACAGCTCACAGCTCACAGCTCACAGCTCACAGCTCACAGCTCACAGCTCACAGCTCACAGCTCACAGCTCACAGAATAATTATGTAGCCTTATTTAGTGTTGTCAATCAACACACCGCAGACCTCTTTTTAACATCTAAGGAGGTCTTTTCTTATGCCTGAAAACAAAGAGTATAAGACCCTGAATGATTATTCTAAAGATGAATTGATAGACCTAGTTAAGTCCCTAAAACGACAGAAGAAGTTTGGACTTGTTTGGGAAGATAAACCCGAAGAAGTGGCTACTGCTTGTGAAGAGAAAATCCCCGTCTTAGAAGAGATTACAGATAAAGCCGTTACCAAAGCTGATGGTAAGCCTACAAATATTATTATTGAGGGCGATAATTACCACTCGTTATCAGCTTTGAATTATACGCATGCTGGAAAAATTGATGTAATTTACATCGATCCTCCTTATAATACTGGAAATAAGGACTTCATTTATAACGATAGCTATGTTGACCAAGAGGATGGGTATCGCCATAGTAAATGGCTTTCGTTTATGAGCAAACGGTTGTTTTTAGCAAAGACTTTACTTGCAGATACAGGGATAATTCTATTATCTATAGATGATAATGAGCTAGCTCATTTGAGGTTACTTTGTGATTCTATCTTCGGAGAAAAGAACTTTATTAATTGCATTAGTGTAAAGACGAAAGATAGTTCTGGTGCTAGTGGTGGTGGTGAAGATAAGAAGCTGAAGAAAAACGTGGAATACCTTTTATTTTACGCAAGGAATAAAAAGAAATTGAAATTCCAAACTACCTACGTTCAGACAAACTTAATGGAAATAATCGCAGAAAAAAAAACAAGAAGGAAAACAATTTGAATATTCTAAAGTGCTACTTGATGAAGGTAGAAAAGAATATTTCAAAACTATCAAAGATGGCAGTGGTAATGACATAAAAATTTATCAGCACCATGACTATCAAGTCAGAAGCGTAAAAGAGCTTGCAAAAGAATCAAATTTGAGTGAGACAGAAATATATCTTAAGTATTATAAGAAAATATTTAGGTTGACTAACGCTCAAACTTCCATACGTGACAAGGTCAATCTAGCTACTAATAGTAAGGAATTCTTTTCGATAGAATACCTTCCTCGAAGCGGAAAAGATAAAGGAATTTTAACTACTAAATATTTCCTGAATGGTGATTTATTCGCATGGTTATCTGCAATCGTTGAAAAGAATAAGAAAAGTTTAGTTAAACAAGAAAAAAGAGGGACTCTATGGTCCGATTTTAGTTGGACTGGTATCGCTAAAGAAGGCGGTGTTAATTTTAAAAATGGGAAAAAACCAGTAGCTTATATCCAAGAAATACTCAATCAGTATGAAAGCAACAAAGCCACAGTATTGGACTTCTTTGCAGGTTCTGGTACAACTGGTCATGCAGTCTTGCAACAAAATGAAGAGGACGGGGGAAACCGCCAATTCATTCTATGTACAAATAACGAAAACAATATAGCAGAAAATATTACGTACGAACGTATAAAAAATGTCATCAATGGATATGGAAAAACTAAAGGCATTCCAGCAAATTTACGATACTTGAAAACAGAATTCCTTGATAAAACAGCCAATACGGACGCCATCCTGAGACCATTAACTCAACGCTCAACTGACTTGGTTAGAGTCCGTGAAGATAGCTATGAATTATGTCTTGAAGGTGAAAATTACAAAGTATTTAAAGGTCTAGAGGCTGTAACTGCAATTATCTTTAATGATGACTCAGCTGCAGACTGTATAAAAGCTATAGAGGAAGCAAATCTTGCTACATACGTGCATCTCTATGTATTTAGTTATAACAATTATGTACCTCGTGATGATTGGCCTCAAACTGATTTAGATATTGAGGTATGCCCTATACCAGTAAGTATTCTTGAGGTTTATCGTAGGTTGACTGTAACTACTTCACTCAATAATAAATAAGTGATTGTGAAGTTAGAGGTCCGAAAATAAAGAAATAAGAAAAGAATTACAAAGGAAACTTATGTTTGAATTAGTCAATTATCAAGAAGAAGCGGTCCAGAAACTAGTTGATAGTTTCAGGGAATTGTTAAGGACAAAGCATAATCATAAACAAATTGTTTTCAAGTCCCCGACTGGTTCAGGGAAAACAATTATGGCTGCAGAACTTTTGAAGAGGCTTGCTGAGGAAGAATTGCCTGGTAATTATGTATATGTCTGGGCTGCGCCAAATGCATTGCATCAGCAGTCTTATGAAAAGTTGAGTTCCTACCTTAGTGATAGCCCTTTCAATTTTATTGATATTGGTGAACTCACAGGCGATGCATTGCCTTCCAATGCAGTGTTGTTTACAAATTGGGAGAAAGTCTATAACAAAACTAAAGAAGGTAAATGGAAAAACCGTGCTGTTAGAGATGACGAAAGTGGTCAGAATGTTATTAACGTTTTGGACAAAACTCGTGAAAGTGGAACTGAAGTCATTCTTATAGTTGATGAGGCACATAACAAGTATCTTGGTCAAAATTCACAACAATTCGTTGAGCAGGTTATTAGACCTAAGCTCGTGCTTGAAGTATCAGCAACACCAGTTCTTAGCTCTTCTATTGAAGATGTTAAGGATAAGAAAGCTGACTTTGTTAAAGTTCCATTTGGCGATGTAATAGCCAGTGGCCTTATTAAAGAAGAAACAGTTATTAATAAGGACATTGGCGACTATGTTAAAGATGATTTAACAAAAATTGATGCGATTGTTCAAGCTGCTCTATCTAAACGTGTTGAGCTGGAGAATAAGTATGAGGCTGTTGGCTCGGATATCAAACCACTTGTATTGATTCAATTACCTGGTGAACGTGAGAAATCTAGCGAGTTAGATATCTCAGTCCAGCAACAGGTTGAAGAGTTCCTATATAAGCAAGATATAACTTATGAAAACCGTAAGCTGGCTGTTTGGCTTTCTGAGGATAAGCGTAATAAAGAAAATATTGAGGACAATAATTCAACTGTTGAGGTTCTGATTTTCAAGCAAGCAATTGCACTTGGTTGGGACTGCCCTAGAGCACAGATACTTGTCATGCTCAGCGATATCAAATCAGAAACTTTTAAAATACAGACTGTTGGACGTATTCTGCGAATGCCAGAAGCTTATCATTATAATAATCCAGAATTGAACCGTGCCTTTGTTTATACAAACATCGGGCATATTATGATTGACAACAGTGACACGGACAGTGATGGAGCTGGCTTTATTAAAAATCAGAATACTGTAATTAAGCCAAATATCGAGAATGTGATGCTTCCAAGTATTTACTTAAGTCGTACAGACTATCATGCCTTGGAATCAAGGTTTAAAACTATATTAAATGATGAACTAGATAACCATTTCGAAGTCAAGAATGACGATACTGTAGAAATTGTTTTAGAGAAATTAAAAGCTAAAGGTATTGAAATTGACGCTGATTCCTTAACTAGTCCAATTATTTCTGATAGCACTATTGAGAACCTTGACGATATTGACCAGCAGAATATAAAAACTATTGAAATTAGTGAAGATCCAATAATGGTCAAGAGTCTTTTTGATAATTATGTTCTAAAGAGTTGGATTGCACCCTATGGTTTTGTTCGTTCATTTAGCATAATGAAAACTGCTTTATATAGCTGGTTCTCAAAAGCAGGGTTTGATGACGCAAGAAGTAGTGAACTTCAAAGATTAATCGTTTGTTCTGAGCAAAATCAAAGGGTCTTAAAGTACGTAGTTGACCGTGCAAAGGATGATTTTAATGAGAGCAGATACAAAGATATTAGAGAAAAAAGAGAAATCAATGAGACCACATTCAGCATTCCTTCCATTGAATTTTTTCCCGATGAATACCAAGAAGTTACGACAGAAAAATATGTTATGCAGCAACGTTTTATCCCATCTAATAGAGTCTGGGCTACAGAATCAAAGTTTGAAGAATATTTAGATGCTAGTGACAAAGTGGACTGGTGGTATAAAAATGGTGAGAAAATGGAGCAATATTTCGGTATATACTATGTGAAAAAAGATGAAGAAACAGGTATAGAAGCACCTGCTACTTTCTATCCAGATTATATTGTGAGATTCCTCGATGGACATGTTGGTATTTTTGATACTAAATCTGGTTCCACAGCTGAGAATAAGCATGCTAAAGCAAAATCTGACGCATTACAGAGGTATATAGCAGACAATTCAGAGCTGAATCTTTTCGGTGGTCTTATTAAAGTTCAAGGCGACAGCTTTGAAATTCAAGAAAATTCTGATTATGACAATGAAAATCAAGATAAATGGAAACCTTTGATTTTCTAAAATAAGTTTGTCAGTACTTTGGATATGAGTGACTTAATTTACTAATGTAAAGAAGTCCTCCACTTATTCTTCTGCACAACTTATTAACATTTTTCCTTATTGTCTAACTTGAAGTAGCTGATTTCTTGCATAGTTAGAGCATGAATTTTGATATTGAAAAAGCTTTTGACGAAGCTCATCGTGCAGTTTCTGGACGTTGGAAAATCTATGTTTCTGCAGCTTTGATGTTGTTGGTTTTATCAGCAATAGTTTTCGTGATTTTGCAGTTTGTGCTGCCAAAAAATAAAGAAGTTAGTGCAGCTAATCCGCAAATTAGTAAGAGTGCTTTTCACAATGCTAGTGAAGTAACTGTGCATATCGTAGGGGCAGTTAAGAAACCTGGTGTGT
Source organism: Micrococcaceae bacterium (assembly GCA_047608145.1). Classification (GTDB taxonomy): domain Bacteria; phylum Actinomycetota; class Actinomycetes; order Actinomycetales; family Micrococcaceae; genus JASGDC01. The sequence goes on along the minus strand of JASGDC010000015.1, from coordinate 93,326 downwards.
ATAAGTTTGAGAGCGAAAGCACCGTAATTTCAGTGGTAGAAAAAGCTGAAGGCTTTTTACCTGAAGCGGATCAAAACGCTGTCAATCTTGCAAAGAAAGTAGAAGATGGTCAACAGATTGTAATCCCTAAAGTAGGAGAACAAGCCACTGAACCTGGTGGTGAAGCTACTTCAGGAAGTTATGGTGGTGGTAAGAAGCTAAATATAAACAAGGCTAGTGCTGCAGAACTTGAAGAATTGCCGAAAATTGGCCCAGCAATGGCAGAAAAGATTATCGCACATCGTAAAGAGAAACCAATAAAGTCTCTGGAAGACTTAGATGCAATTCCTGGTATTGGGCCAAAGATACTGGAAAGCTTGAAAGACCTTGTCACTTTTTAAGCAACAAAACTTACTACTTAGCTGTGCTTGCTATGCCTTAGTTATTACTTTCGCGTCATTACAGCTTGGGTTATTTGCACTGCAGATTAGTTTCTTTTTACATGTACTGATTGCTATTATCCTATTGATTTATTTGTATGTTTGCAAGAGACCAAAACTGCAGAGCTTATTAGCAATAATTGCTTTTGTTTGCGCCATATTGTGTTTAGTTATCACTCATAGCATTGGAACTTTTGAACGTAGAACTATAACTGAATTACCTAAAGTCGAAGTTAATGTGGAACTTAAACTTTTAGGTGATATTAAAGTCAACAAAGAACAATTTGTTAAGACAAAGATTAAGGCAATTAACAATGAAATAAAGAATATTGAGGCTTTTCTAACTGTAAATAAAAATAACTCTGACACATATTTCTACCATCAAACTTTGTTAGCTGAAGTTCAGCTAACTAAAGCCAAAGAAGGTAATGCTTATTTTATAAAACTGAAAAGTAAACCACAGATAGTTGCCGATACTCCTGAGTGGTTAAAGAACATTCAAAAGGGTAGACATAATTTTGTAGAAGTAATCAGTACTGGAAACGAAACGACGAAATTACTGCTACCAGGTTTTCTTTATGGCGATACTTCAGAACATAGTAAAGAGTTGAAAGAACAGTTCAAAACTGCTGGGATTACTCACATCACGGCTGTATCAGGTGCCAACTGTGCTTTAGTACTGTTAATTAGTGCAAAGTTGTTCCAGTTATATCGTTTTCCAGTTGCTTTTAGGCGCGCAGTGCAGCTTGTCGTATTAACTCTATTTCTGATTTTAGTTCGTTTTGAAGCAAGTGCTATGTGTGCTGGGTTAATGGCTGGCTTGGCATTGCTTTGGACTATTTTTGATAAGAAAGTTAATTTTCAACATACAATTGCTTGCACTATCTTATTAATCCTTGTCATAGATCCATGGATGAGTTTGAACTATGGTTTCTTATTATCAGTAGCTGCGAGCATGGCTATTGTGATTTCTGGGCCACCTTGTATTGAATTGTTTCAAAAACATCTGGGTAAGAAATTCGCCACAGTTTTAGCTATCCCAGTAGTTACTCAACTTTGGTGTTTGCCTATTACAGTCTTATTACAAGAGGGCATTCCATTTTATTCAGTGCTGGCAAATATTCTAGTTTTACCAACGGTAACTATTGTTAGTTTGCTGGCTTATGTGCTTTTTATCTTTCCATTTCTAAAGCTAGGTATTTTGCCAATATCTGATGTCTTAACTAACTACATCATTTGGGTGGCTCAACTACCGCAGAAATTACCACTTACAAAGCTAATTTTTCCACAAGGATATTATGGTTTGTTTTTGGTGCTAGGAGTTTATTTGCTTACTTATTTTCTGATAAAACATACTATTCCACTGCGCAAGACCATCATTGTTTTAAGCCTTTTCACTTGGTTCACTACTCAGTTAACTATTGATAAATACTTGTTCAATATCAGAACTCTAGAGCCAGGTGATATTGTGCAATGCGATGTGGGACAAGGCGATGGTTACCTTATTGCAAGTTATGATAATCATGTGATGATGATTGATGCTGGCCCTGATGACAATATTCGGAAGTGTCTAAGGCAATTCAAAGTTAAAGAGGTTGATTTGCTAGTCATTACGCATCTGCATGAGGATCATTTTGAAGGTTATGAAACAGTGTTAGCAACGACGAAAGTTCATGAAGTATTCTTGCCCAAGAATGGTTTAGAAGACAAAATTGAAGCTGAAATAACTAAGAATTTAGATACACAAAATATTCCAATAAAGCATGTGCAAAAAGGTATGAGTGGTGAGACTCAAAATGTGCAATGGCAAGTTTTATGGCCGGATAAGAAACCAATTGATGATGAGCTCAATAATACTTCCATAGTATTAAGCACTAGAATTTACACAAAAGATTCGGATTACACTGCATTGTTTTTAGGGGATAGTGAGAAAGAAGTTCACCAAAAAATTTACAACAAAGTGAGACACCATGATGTATTGAAAGTGGGACATCATGGTTCGAAGACATCAGATCCAGCATTATTTAGAAAAGTTAAACCACAGGTTGCCTTGATTAGCTGTGGGAAGGGGAATAAGTATGGGCATCCACATCAGAATACTTTAGAAGTTTTAGAAGAGTTGAAGGCTAAAATTATGAGAAGTGATAAAGAAGGCAGTGCTGTTTTAGACTTTGCAGTTAGTTTGGAAAAGTAGCTTATAAACTATGTACTTCATACATTAAGACCGAGTAAGGGAACTTTGCAGTGTGGCACTGCTAGATAAAATGGAACAGCACAAGGGGATAGAATGAAAGTGTAACTGGAAATTCAGTTAGAAATGGCTATCTTACAAGGGGTTTTAAGTATCTGATAAACAAGATTTCAAGGAGTTTGTGAAAGGAATGTGCGAAAATTAAAAGTCTTTTCATGAGAATAATTTTATTAAACAGCAAGTATATTACTAGAACATATTGATGTGAATAATTATTTAAGTTTAAACCTCTGAACCAATTATGCAAATTTAGAAATCCCTAGGCTAGGCTTATTTCTTAAGGTATGGCTTAACTATGTTATGTACTTCTTCAGCAGCTGTAATAAGCTGTTCTACAGTCAAGTCAGGTACATTTTTGTATTTGTAAAAACCGCTCTCACCATAATTACCAAATTTGTTTCTTTGTCGGGATTCCTTTTTCGCTAAGTGTTTAGGGTATTTAAAAAGGATGTCTTCTTTTTCGCACATTAATTTTTCTCTTTGAGCCTTGTTTTTAGGTCCAAATAAATCCTGGTTGGACTCTCCTTTATCGATTTCTACATGCCTTCTAAATTGATCCCCTTCTAATTGCCAACCTGCATAAATTGGTCTCATTTTTCCTTGATCTTCTAGCTCAATGAGTTCTAATAAATCCACAAGTGGTTTAGTCCGTGACAGAGTACTATTAAGTCTTTCTGTGGATAAATTATTTTGTTTTCTTAGATATTCTGCAACATGCGCAGCACGAGCTTTATTTAATGTGTTGCGTAACTGGCTATGTTCATCTGATGGCAATTGTTCGTTAGTAAGCCATACTGTTTCATCTTCTCCCAAGACTTTAGTTATCTCAACTATCTGTTGAATATCTCTACACAACTTCCAATAGTGTTCCATAGTTTCTTTTGCATATTTCATCTCGGTATTATTAGCTTTGGTTGTGGATAGAGATTTTTTAATTTCACCTGACAGCCAACTGTAATTCTTTTGTTTCCAACCTTCAGGTAAATTATCCATTGAAATTGGAGACAATAGAACTTTTTTCGTTTGATTGAATTCCCACTTCTTTGCCTTTTCCGAATATTTTTCTAATTGTTTGAAATTAGGAATAGAAAAAACTTTGTTTTCTATTATCAGTGGAGCTTTGTCAGTCCAATACATTACAAGGTCCATGTTGTTTTTCTCGCGATGTATAGTACGTGCATTTTTATTGGCTAAGTTTATCGTTAGTTTTTTAAACACATAATCTGCAGAATCTGGCAAGGTTTTGAAAAACCATGCCAGCAGGTTGCTGTGAAAAAGTTCCCTTTGCCCATGCATTAACGCGCCAAGGGGATTTGAATCAATACGTTCAGAAATTTCATCTATTTTCTTATTCATTTTTATGTGTGCCTTAGTTAGTTCATTATTTTAATTTACAATGCATCTATTCTAATCTTATTGTAATGAATTATTTACAATAATAGCTTTTCAAACGTTATTATTTTTTTCCGCTTTATTTACTACTTAATTAGCTTGACTTCGATTAAGCATAATGTGATTGCTATATCGAATTGGACAGTGCTGGTAGTTATAGAGTGGTTCATGGACTTGGTGATTGTGTTGAATATTATTTGGATGTGTGTCACCTACTACTTTTTTGAGATACTATGGCGGAGTAACATGCCATGAATAGTTGGCAGGGAAACAAAGCGACTGTTCCCTTAAATATTCAGGAACTCTCATAGCTTTCTTTTTCCTGTTTGTTTGAAGTCTTTGGGGATTACTTTAGAGTTTAATATACGCTTCAGCTATAATATCTGCTGATAACTCTGTTCCGTTATTTAGAGTAACGAACGGTATAGGTTCTACTGTATGCTTTTCTACGTGCTGCTTCATTTTTGGGTACTTGATCCAAGGGTCGTAACCTTTTTTAAAAGAAATTTGTATATTCTTCAAATCTCTCTAGATATGTTTGTCATTAAAGTAAATAATTCAGAATTATATAGGCTATATATGACACAGATACAAAGCTAGTAAAATGCTAACCTAGAACTATGCAACACCAATACCTAATCCAAGGCTCTGAAGACTTCCTTGTCATGAAAGCAAAGCGGGAAATTAAGGACAAGGTCCTTGCTGAGTTCCCTGAGATTGAAGCCCATGAAGTTGATGCAAGTGAGTATCAAGCTGGAGAGCTTAACTTGGTTGTTGCTCCTTCGTTGTTTGCAGCTGAAAAGCTGGTGTTCTTCGATAAGTTGGAGAAGATGTCTGCTGACTTCATGGAAGATATTTTGGAGTTCATTGCTAGTAAGAATCCTGATATTTATGCGGTTTATCATCATGCTGGTGGACAAAAAGGTAGGAAAGTTTTAACTCAGCTGAAGAAATCTGCTGAAGTTATTGATGCCAAGCCATTAACTAAGGAAACTGAACGCATTGCTTTTGTGCGCAATTTGTTTAAGGAAAAGAACCGTATTATTGAGCCAATGGCAGTTCGCACTTTAATCACTTCTATTGGACAAAACGTTTCTGAACTTGGCAATGCTGCCAAGCAGTTGATGGATGATACCAAAGGTACAGTTACTGAAGAGATTGTCGATAAATATTACGGTGATCGAGTAGAAGTAACAGTATTTAAGGTCGTGGATGCCATTATTGCCGGTAATATGGGGCAGGCTCTCGCTGGGTTACGTTATGCGCTAGCCACTGGTGTGGAGCCAGTTCCATTTGTGGCAGCAACCGCTTCCAAGTTTCGCACTATGGCAAAGATTTCTGATATGTCTGAGCCACCAGGGGCATTGGCAAAAAAATTTGGCATGGCTCCTTGGCAAGCACAGCAAGCAAAGCGCGATTTGCGTGGCTGGACTCCAGAGTCTCTAACCAACGCTATTCAAGCAGTTGCGCAAGCAGACTATGATGTTAAAGGCGGTAGCCGAGCACCAGTTTATGTATTGGAAAAAATGGTGCGCACAGTTTGTGAGGAAGCCAATAAAGGCTAACTTAACCATTATTTATGTTGTATTAGAAGTCACTAAATATAAAACTTAGATTTGATAATTACATCTAAATTAGTCTAGTTAGCTTTATCAGCTATTTCTTTAAGTCTCTTTCCTTTATATTCCCAATACGCAGCACCTTGATAAGCTCCACTACTGTTTAATTGTCCTTTATCTTCAAAAACTTTATATGTAAGTGGTGAGAGTTTCATGACTTGTTCGCCATACTTAACTTCTCTTTCACCTACTACTATGGCAACTATATCTTTATCATTGATAAAATTAATCTCATCGCCATTTTTTAATCCCTTTTTATAAAAACTAAAAAGAGCTCCTTGTTTTCGAGCTGTAGTGACCTTATCAAACTCTTTCTCTTTATCAGAAGTTTCTGGGTATATGACAGTTCCGTCAAAAGAAAGTAATAGCTGTTTTAGTAGGTCTTGATCTAAAGCAAAAAGTTCACTATTTCCGACTTGATGGCTGCTAAAAATCTCATGTAATAAAGACTCTTTATCACTATAATCCTCAAGTTCTATAGCAAAGAAACGTTTAAGTCCAGTTACATTAGCGTATCCATTGGCTTCTAGAAATCGCATCCGCTCTTGGTAATTATTATTGCCAGTCTTGCCAATTTTTACTAATCCAGAGACAGCTGTCCTCATTAAGTAAATAATTCCTTTATTTTTATTTTTGCCAGTCATTAAAATCACATTACCTTTTTAGTTTCCTCGATTTCTTCACCTTCAATAGAGACGTGTGGTAGTTTCTTATCTAACCACTCTGGCAGCCACCAAGCACGTGCACCAAGCAGTTTCATAACCGCTGGCACAATAGTCATGCGAACGACAAAGGCATCAATCATAATACCGAATGCCAAGATGAAGCCAATGGCTTGGATTGTGGCATCTTCGTTCATTACGAAACCAGCGAATACGCTAATCATGATGATTGCTGCTGCAGTAACCACTTTGGCTCCGACGTTAAAGCCATGAACTACTGACTCATCAGCATTTTTTGTGGGCTGGTAAGCTTCATGCATGCCGGATACTAGGAAGAACTCGTAGTCCATTGCAAGACCGAATAAGATACCAGTTGCAATGATTGGGATGAAGCTAACGATTGGCCCAGGTGCGTGTGCGATACCAAACCAACCCCACTGGAATACTGCTACTAATGCACCAAAAGCTGCCCCCAAAGTTAGGAGGAATCCTACAGTTGCTTTGACTGGAACTAGTATGGAACGGAATGCAAGCATCAATAGGATTAGTGAAAGCCCCACAACCATTGCAATATATAGTGGTAAAGCAGTGCCTAGCTTGCTATTGATGTCATCTTGCAGTGCGATAGAGCCAGTAATGCCCAGCTTCACTGAATCAGAACCTGTTACCGACTTTTGAGTACTAGTATTACGCAGGTTAGTAATCAAATCTGAAGTTTGTTTATCGTAAGGAGCAGACTTCGGAATTACTTGAATAATGCCCTTAGTTCCATCATCAGTTACCATTGCAGGTACCGTCTGTTGCACATCATCAAGCTTTGCAATATTGTCAGAAACTTTTTTAAGTTGTACATATTTTGCGTACTCATTAACTTGCTTATCAACTTTAGCTAAAGCCTGATGTTGCTGTGCCTGCCCTTGAGCTTGTGCACGAGTAATCTCTTGCTGTACAGCTTGCATTTGTTGTGAAGTAGTAGCCTGTTGCATACGTTGCTGGAACATCTGCTGTTGTTTACGAGTAGCTTCAGCAACTTGCTTATTGTATTGTGACATCGCCTGATCACGAACTACCTTCTTATCAGCATCACTAACTTTAGGTAGGTTCTCAGTCATAACCACTAGCGGTGCGTTAAAGCCAACTCCGAAGCCATCAGACAATAAATCGTATGCTTTCTTTTGTGTCGTATCAGCAGGGGAGTACTGGTCAGAAGGTAAACCAAGCTGTAAGTCTTTCATCGGGATTGAAATTGCCCCAATAGCAACTATTGCAGCTAACAAAACTGGTATTGGGCGCGAAGTAATGAGCTTACTCCAACGATTAGTTTTCTTAGCTTCTTTATCATTTTTAACAGGGGCGTCATTCTTTTGTGCAACTTCCACAATTTTACGTTGCTTTTTACCAAAGACTTTGTCCTTAGCAAGACCTAGGAAAGCTGGAGTTAAAGTTAATGCTGAGAGAGCCGCTACTGCAATACTTGCAGCTCCCACTAATCCCATGATTGTCATGAATGGAATATTAACTACGCTCAAAGCTGCAAGGGCAATAATTACTGTCATAGCGGCGAAAACCACTGCGTTACCTGCAGTTCCAAGTGCTTTGCTTGCAGCATTTTCATAAGATTCGCCAGATTGAGCTAAAGTGCGATGCTTGTTAATAATGAATAGTGCGTAGTCAATACCAACAGCAAGGCCTAACATAACTGCAAGCACTGGAGTGGTGGAGTTAATGTCCAATACTTTATCCAGAGCAAACAAGCCAGCCATACTCGCACCAACGGCTAGCAATGAACTAGCAAGTGGCATGCCAGCTGCGACCAATGAGCCAAAGGTAATTAACAAGACCATTAAAGCAGTAAATACACCTACAACTTCGCCGACGCTAATGTATTCGCTAGGTACAGAGTTAATTACATCGCCAGCCATTTCCACTTGGAGACCTTTTGTGCGAGCCTCATCAACAGCCTTGGTAACTCCGTCGAAAGTTACCTCGTCAATTGAACCCACTTGTTTCTTAAGTTGAACTTGTGAATAAGCAGTCTTGCCGTCTTTGGAAATGAAAGAAGAATTTGCAAAAGGACTGACCGCCATAGTTACGCCATCAACTTTACTGAGTTTATCTACAGTTGCCTCAATCTGAGTTTTGTCGTCAGTAATCTTCTTACTATCAGTGGTGTGGAAAACTATTCGACCAGAACCACCGGCACTATCGGGAAAGACTTTCTCAATCTGATCAATAGATTGTTGCGCCTGAGTTCCTGGAATGGCAATAGCATTCGACAATGGTTGCATAAAGTGAATTGCCAGTGGTGCAAGAATTGCAATAATCGCAGCCCATATTCCAATAACTCGTCCAGGATGTTTAAATGCAAAAGCGCCAAGCTTGTGTAACTGCTTTCCTAAGTTCACGGTGTCTCTATTCTGCTAGAGGGAATCTATAACATTTAATTGCTATTTTCCCACATAATTTATTTGTGACATATTTATAGTGGGAATTTTATTGATGGTTTTAATACTGATAAAAGTTTTTACATGCTAACATTCTTATAGGTAACATTATCGTGATAAACATGATTACGATAATGTTTATCACGATAATGTTAAGGGATGACTATGTTTGTCGGTAGAGAATCTGAACTCAAAAAGCTAAATAAGATGTATGCGAAAGATTCTTTTGAGTTTGCAGTTATATATGGTCGTAGGCGCGTAGGGAAAACTACTCTAATTAATGAGTTTTTGAAAGATAAAAAGGCAATATACTTTACTGGAGTAGAAGAGAACGCAGCTAATAACTTAGCTAGATTTAGTAAAGCTATTTTGAGTTATGAAGATAAAGAAAACCCTGTTGAAGCTAGTTTTAAAAATTTCGATGAGGCATTTTCGTATTTAGCTAAAAATATTGGGGAAGAACGATTAGTGTTAGTAATTGATGAATATCCTTTTCTAGCTAAAGCAAATCCGGCAGTTAGCTCAATTTTGCAATATTTCATTGATCATCATTTTTTGCAAAGTAAATTGTTTTTAATTCTTTGTGGTTCATCTATGTCATTTATGGAAAATCAAGTATTAGGTTATCAGAGCCCACTTTATGGCAGAAGAACTAGACAATTTAAAATTAAACCATTTAATTTTGACGAAACTCGTGAATATTTTCCAAAGTTGGACAAAGAGACTGCTTTCACTCTGCATGCAATTACTGGAGGTATCCCTCGTTACCTATCGTTAATAAATACAGAAGAAACATTGAGAGAGAATATAACAGATAGTTTTTTAACTCCAGATGCCTATCTTTTTGAAGAGCCTTCAAATTTATTAAAACAAGAATTACGTAACCCTATCAATTACAATTCGATTATTACAGCTATTGCTGAAGGGGCTTCTAAGCAAAATGATATTGCTACTAAAACCCAAATACCTAGCTCTACAATTACGAGTTATTTAAGAGAGCTGATTGCATTAGGAATAGTTGAAAAGATTGTCCCAATAACTGAAATTGACAAACCTAAAACTAAGAGAACTTTATATCGTATAGCTGATGGAATGTTTAGATTCTGGCACACTTTTATTCCTAAAAATATTGATTTCATTGAGCAAGAAATAGATATTTGGTTAGCTATAGAAAAAGAAATACCACATTTCTTAGCCGCTAATTTTGAAGAACTTTCAAGGGAATATTTATGGAAACATTATGACGACACTTCAATCGTGCCAACACCTTTCCAAAGAATTGGTTTGTGGTGGGGCACAGATGATAAGACTCGAAAAGAAGTCGAAATAGATATAGTTGGCCATGATTTCGATGGGTTAGTAGGCTACTTCGGCGAATGTAAATGGAGCAAGAATTTAGTTGGAGTTTCAACTTTAGAGAAGCTTATTAAGAATAGCGAACTATTTTACTATCCAACAAAGCATTTGTATTTATTTGCCAAAACTGGTTTTACTAAGGAATGTAAAGAGCTTGCTGAGAAAGTTGGGTGTAGGTTAGTTACGTTTGCTGAAATGTAGATATTTAGATGTGCTGGTATAACAAAATTATGTCTTGTAGTAAGTAACTTATCTAGAATTGCGGTTCTAGCAGTACTGCCAGCCACAAACAACTCAATCAACTTAGATTGCTTATACCAACTTAAACGCTACTATTCTCATGATAAAGCTCTAACTTATATGGGACATTCCCTTAGTTTTAACTTTAAATTTTTCTTGGTTATTTGTGTACTTTATAATTAAACACAGAACTATATTATTTAATAATTACAAATTAATAGCATTAATAGTTACGAGTGGATAAATTAATGAATGAACTAGAATTTGAGAATGAACTCATTGAACATTTAACAAATATTGGTGGATCAAAACAATGGCAGTACCGATCTGATATTAAAACTACAGAGGATCTTTGGGACAACTTTAAAGAAATTCTTGAGAAAAATAATCAAGATAAACTTAAGAAAAAGCTTACTGAAGCAGAGTTTGCACAAGTAAAGAGTGAAATTACAACACTTAAAACTCCTTTTGAAGCAGGTAAATTTCTTTATGGACTCAACGGTGTTTCCCAGGTAGAAGTTGACCTTGAAGATGGGAAACATGTTTACTTAACAGTTTTCGACCAAGCACAAGTAGGAGCAGGAAATACTGTTTACCAAGTAGTAAATCAAATTGAACGTAAAGCTATTATTGCGAACCGTAAAGCTCGCCGTTTTGATACTACTTTGTTAATCAATGGCTTACCAATTATTCAAATTGAAGAGAAAACTAATTCTCATAATGCTAATGAAGCTTTAAATCAAATGGAGCAATATATTGATGAACAGCAGTACACTGATATTTTTTCGACAGCGCAAATTCTTGTGGGAATGACTCCAACAAGTATTCGATATATGGCTAATACTGTGTCAGGAAAGTTTAATAAAGATTTTGCCTTCCAATGGCAACGTGAAAAAGATAATACTGTAGTGCGTGATTGGCGAGAGTTCTCTAACTTAGTTCTTTCAATTCCGATGGCTCATCAAATGGCTACTAGTTATATGATTCTTGACGGAACAGCTGGTAACCAAATGTTGAAAGTAATGCGTTCTTATCAAGTTTATGCTACTAAGCGAGTTATCGGGAAAATTCGGTCTATTCAGTTTGGATATGATGCGGCAGAAGCAGGTTATATCTGGCATACGACAGGTTCTGGTAAAACTATCACAAGTTTCAAGACAGCTTGGCTTGCTTCGCGTTTACCTAATGTTGACAAAGTTGTTTTTATGGCAGACCGTGTTGCTTTAACCAATCAAACCTTTGAAAATTATCAGGCTTATGACCCTGACTCTTCAGACAACAATAAAGGTGGTGTAATTTCTGAAACTGCCAATACGCGAGATTTAGCGAAGAAACTTAAAAATGATAAGGGTGTTATTGTAACTTCTATCCAAAAGATGGATAAGTTTGTTAAAAATAGTAAGTTTAAAGTTCCTGATCAAAATATTGTGTTCCTTGTAGATGAAGCACATCGTTCAGTTGCAGGAGATATGCTCAAAAACATTAAGAATGCTTTCCCTAAAGCAGCTTGGGTTGGTTACACAGGTACTCCGCGTTTTGAAGGTGTCACTACTGCTGATATTTTTGGTGAACCATTGCATGTTTACACCATTCGTGAAGCTATTTCGGATAGGAATGTACTTGGTTTTAAAGTTGACTTCAAAACAACACTATCTCCAGAAACTCTTAAAGAGGAGTATCTCCCAGGATTCTTCCGAGAAAAATATCCAAAATGGTCTGAAGAAAAAATTCAAGAACGGCTTGAAAATTTAAAAGATGAAGATATGGACGACATGGTTTCGACAAGTGTTTACGATAAAAACGAAACACATGTGCGTCTAGTTGTTGATGATATAGTCGAGAACTGGCGCAATCGTTCTAATGATTATCGATACAACGCAATGTTGACCACAAATGTTGGAGGAAATAACCCTTCAACCCCAATGGCAATGATGTATTATGATGCGTTCAAACGTAAGAATACAGAGCTTGCTGCAGCGGGTAAGAAACCTCTTAAAGTAACTGTAACTTTTTCGCAAGATACTAGTAATAGTGCGAATATGCTAGACAACAATAAATCCTTGCGGAGAGTTATGGATGATTATGAGAAAGAGTTTGGTACTCCATACCGTGATGATCAAGTTAAAGAATATTTTGAGAGCGTTATGGAGCGTGTTAATAAAAAAGTTAGCGACGGTAAATATCTTGATTTAGTAATTGTCGTTGAACAGTTACTTACTGGTTTTGATGCTGCTGAACTAAATACTTTATATGTGGATAGAACTCTTAAAGGTGCTGGGTTGGTGCAAGCATATTCCCGTACTAACCGCATGCATAACTTTGAGCTAAAACCGCATGGACGTGTTATTAATTATCGCTGGCCAGCTAATTCTGAAAAGTTAATGAATGAAGCTCTTGCCACTTTTGCAGATAGAGCATCTGCAGAATTAGATAAAATTGAAAGAATTGAAGAACCAGGCAGTGAAGACGCTGATATTATTGCTAAACCTTATGAAGAGACTCTACAGCTAGCACAAGAAAACCTGGAAAAAATTTCAGAACTAACCGATGATTTTGAACAACTCCCACACAGTGAAGCTCAACAAGAGGAGTTGCAACACCTAATGCGTAAGTATAACAAGTTAGTGAACGAGCTTAAACAAGACGATAACTATAATTATGATGAACCTGAGAAACTTCTTGGACAGTTAGGGATTTCAAAAGAACAAGAAGAAAGGTTAACTGGTTCACTGACTAATGATCTTAAAGAAAGAATGGCAGAAAACCAAGGAGTATTGTTTACTGATTTGAGCTTCGATATGACTCATATCAATGATGTAGAAGTCAATTTTGATTACATTAGCGAATTGATCGCAGATTATGCTAATGCGCTTCACGAAAATGATACTGAAAAGGCTGCAAGTACTCGTAAAGAGTTAACTCAAAAAACTGGACAAATGGAGGATCGTAAAGTTGCTAAACAAACTGAACGTTATATAAATGCTCTTGATGAAGGTGAGGTTGCTCCAGAGTATCCTATGGAAGCACATCAAGTTAACCAAGCTATTCAGGATCATAATAAAGAGACACGCCAGAAAGAAATTCGTAACTTCAGAATTACTTGGGGACTACCAGCTTCTCAAGATAAAATCCTAAAGTCTATGTTAAACAAGCATATTCTTAAAGCTGATGATCTTGATTCTGAAGGAAGTCTATCTGAATTGCTTAAACGAGGTCAGGACAATTATCAAGAGTATGCAGAAACAGAAGAGATAAGAAGCCTTAGAAAATTAAAATATCGTACACAATTACGTGAATCTTTAAAGAAGTTCGCAGATGAACTAATTGAAAACTATTAGGAATAAGAATGACTACCGCAGAAAATAAAAAAGAGAATATAGAATCTACTACAGAAAGTGCCGCGCAAAATATTACTGCTAAATTATGGGAAATGGCTAATAATTTGCGTGGCAATATGGATGCTAGTGAATTCCGTAATTATATATTAGGTTTCATGTTTTATCGTTATCTGTCTGAACGCCAGGAAAAGTATTTAGAAGACCAGAATCTTTTGGACCTTGACGATAATAAAAACATTAATGATGTTTATCGTAAACAAGCCTCAGGTGATGATTTAGAAGATTATATTCAAGAAATATCATCGGGGCTAGGTTACGTTATTCCGCCAGAGTTTACTTGGGCGACTATTGTGGAGAAAGCAGAACAAAAGAAAATACAGCCTTCCGACTATCAAGAAATGTTTGATGAGTTTGATAAAAATGCGATGTTAAACGTTAATGCGCAACAAGATTTTCGTGAGATTTTTGCTGATGTTAATTTAAACAATTCTAGGCTTGGTACAAGTACAACTTCACGAGCGAAAGCATTAACAGGCATTGTGGAACTCGTTAATGAATTTGATTACCAAGAAAATGGTCGTGATGTTTTGGGAGATGTTTATGAATATTTGATTGCACAATTTGCTGGTAATTCAGGAAAGAAAGCAGGGGAATTCTATACTCCACACCAAGTTTCTAGAGTGCTTGCAAAACTTGTAACTTTAGATGCTCCTGACGATAAACAATTCACAGTTTATGACCCTACAATGGGTTCGGGGTCACTACTTCTTACTGTTAAGAACGAACTTCCACGTCGCGAACAAAAGGGAAGTGTGCATTTTCATGGCCAAGAATTAAACACCACAACCTACAACCTTGCACGAATGAATCTTATGATGCATGGTACGGATTACCAAAATATGGATTTACGCAATGCTGATACTCTTGAACAAGATTGGCCTGATGGAACAGATACTGATGGTGTTGATAGGCCACGTAGTTTCGATGCAGTAGTTGCAAACCCACCATATTCACAGAAATGGGATAACAATGCTAATAAACTTAAAGATCCAAGATTCAAAGACTACGGTAGATTAGCTCCTAAGTCTAAAGCAGATTTTGCTTTTGTGCAGCACGCGCTTTATCACTTAAAAGAAGACGGCACAATGGCTATTGTGTTGCCACACGGTGTTTTGTTTCGAGGTGCTGCAGAGAGTGCAATTAGACAGAAAATCATTGAGAAAAACTGGCTTGATGCCGTAATTGGTTTACCTGCAGGAATCTTCTTCTCTACCGGAATTCCAACTGTAGTTTTAGTGTTCAATAAGAATCGTGCTAACAAGGATATTCTTTTTATTGATGCAAGTAATGACTTTGAAAAGGGCAAGAAACAAAATATCCTTCGTGATTCTGATATTGACAAGATTATCGAAACCTATAATGAACGTAAAGATGTTGATAAGTACGCACATGTAGCCGACTTCGATGAGATTGAAGAAAATGAGTTCAACTTAAATATTCCACGTTATGTAGATACTTTCGAAGAAGAAGAGCTGATTGACATAAACGAAGTCAAAGCAGAAATTGCAAAACTAGATAAAGAAATTGCAGAGCTTGAAGCTGAATTTGCTGAAATGGAAGCTCAACTTGTGGAAACTAAACCACATAGAAAAGAAGGCAAGTAGCTATGATTGAAAAGAAAAAACAACAAGAAGAAATAGTTCAGCCTGATTTAAGATTCAAAGGGTATACAGAAGCGTGGCTACCGCAGAAATTTTCTGAAGTTTCTGATGTGGTAAGAGGTGCTTCTCCAAGACCCATCAGTGATGCTAAATGGTTTAGCAATAATTCAGATGTAGGTTGGTTAAGAATTGCAGATGTAACCGAACAAAATGGGCGAATTCATAGACTAACCCAAAAGTTGTCTGTTCTAGGACAACAAAAAACTCGCATATTGTATGATCCTCATCTATTGTTAAGTATTGCAGCCACAGTCGGTAAACCTTTAATTAATTATGTAAAAACAGGAGTACATGATGGTTTTTTGATTTTTTTAAATCCCAAATTCAATATAGATTTTATGTTTCAACAATTAGAATTACACAAAGATATCTGGCGTAAATATGGTCAACCAGGAAGTCAAGTAAATTTGAATTCAAATATAGTTAAAAATCATAAAATATTCATCCCTTTGCTATCAGAACAAGAGAAGATTAGTGAGTTTTTCAAAAAAATTGATTCTCTTATCGCTAAGCACACGCAAAAATTAGAGCTTCTTAAGAAGCTTAAAAAAGGATATTTACAAAAAATATTTTCACAAGAACTAAGGTTTGATGGATTCCATGAACTTTGGAGAAAACAAAAACTAAAAGAAATTATTAGCTTAGAATTTAAAGGAAAAGCTAAAGCTAATATGCTTGGCAAAGAAAGCAGATATCTTGAGACCAGTTATTTAAATGGAGGGAATTTTTCTTATGTTAGTGCTAAAGCCGATACACAGAAAACTGATATTTTAATTTTATGGGATGGTTCACAAGCTGGAACTGTATATTACGGGTTTTCAGGAGCACTGGGAACCACTTTAAAAGCATTCAGGCCAAAATACTCTGGAGACTTTTTGTATCATTTTTTAAAACAACATCAACAAAAAATATATACTAAATATAGGACTCCTAACATCCCCCATGTTATAAAAACTTTTACCAATGATTTCTTTGTAACTTTACCTTATAATGATGAACAAGAAAGAATTGGCTACTTTCTCAATATGTGTGACAATTTTATATCTAAAACTGTAAAAAAAATTGAACTACTAGATAGCCAAAAACAAGGTTATTTGCAAAAAATGTTCATCTAATCCTATTAGAAATTTTGCATAGCTTTTAACACTTTTTCATTATCTTGAACTTCTAGTTCTCTAATAATATGTAAGTAAGTTTTCTGAGTAGTGGTTATATTTGCATGACCTAGTCTTCTAGCAACCGATCCTACTGATACACCACTATACAGAAGGATTGAAGCATGAGTATGACGTAAGCCATGCAAACTAATACTTGGAATATTCGCTTGTTTACATAACTTTTCTAGATGATCATTACTTGTGTCATTGTGAATTCGTTTTCCTGGTTTAAGAAAAATAGGAGTTTCTAGTTTATTTTGTTCTAAAACAACTTTGAAAGATCTAGCTAGAATCTTATCTATAACAATAGTGCGTTCAGAAGATTTATTCTTCGTAGATGCAAAATCAGCATGGATATTTTTGTAACTCCACGTTTTTGTTATTGAAATCTGGTTTAAATTAAAATCGAAATCTTTAGGAATAAGTGCAATTGCTTCAGAAAAACGTAGTCCAGTTTTTGCTAATAATAAGATTAGATAATCTAATGTTAAATTTCCATCTATATTTAACTGCTTTAATAACTGTTTTAATTCCTCTTTATGTAAGAATTTCTTTTTACGTTTTCTACTAACTGTTCCTTTTATTATTGCTTTTCTTGTTGGATCTCTTTTTATAATTTGATCATCAAAAGCGTCTTGCAATGATGATCTTAATTGATGATGAAAATCTAAAGTAGTTCGTTTTTCATGTGTTTGAGCATATTCATTTAGTACCTGCTGATAACTCTGGCGGTTTAAATTATATAGCTTTAATTGTGGAGCTATTTTCTTAAGGTGCTCACAATTAATCAAATATTTATCTAATGTCACTTTACTTACAGCTCCTTGTTTATAAATAGTTATCCACTGTTTGAAGTAAAGATGAAATAACTGTGTTTTATAAGCCATGTAGATACCTTTCTCGAGAAAAATACCTATTGTAGCTAAAGTAGCCTAAATAAACATTTTCTGTAAATAAGCTCTCTTTGTTTGTTTTAGCGTATCTAATTTCTTAGAATTCATAGTCAAAAGATTATAGATAGTATTACAAAAATTTCCAATCTCTCCCTGCTCTAGCGTTTTAGGGCTAAATATTTTTTTCTTCTGCACAATTGATATATAGTGCCTAGAATGTCCTTCTTTAGGAATACGGGTTATATTCAGTAATTCAAAAGCAAATCTTATATCGTATGAATCTTTTACATTTAAAATTTTTAAAGCTGAAGATTTAACTTTAAAAGGAAAATCAACATACTTACTGTCTAGGGTAAAATCATCAAAAATAATGCAAGGTACTTTTTCATAAAAATCCTTTTCTTGAGTATAGCCTAATGTGAAAGATTTATTTGCTGTCAAAACTGGCACGCCATTTTTGACATAATTTGTGTCACTAACTATATACTTATCGGGTCTTTCATAATTAAAGATTTCTTGAAATCTATGTTCTTGCCATGAATCAGTAAACCCTCTAAATCTTAGTTCTTGTGAAAATATTTTTTGTAAATATCCTTTTTTAAGCTTCTTAAGAAGCTCTAATTTTTGCGTGTGCTTAGCGATAAGAGAATCAATTTTTTTGAAAAACTCACCAATTTTTTCTTGTTCATATTCTAAAGGAGAATATATTCGAAAACTTTTAACTAATGTCCCCGATAGATTACCTTGTCCTCCTTGTAAGTAAGTTGATAAAAGCTTTTTTCTTTGTTTATTTAACCACGTATAAATGTAGTAAGTATCATGACCGCACTCAGGTTTAATGGCAAGTATAGCTTGATTAATTGCTCCATTAATCTTTGAGATTGCGACTTCACCACTGGTTGCTCCGTATAATGCATAAAGAATATCGCCTCTACTAACCATTTTTACTGAAGAATGATTAAAGGCAGTTTCGTTAATTAATAGTTCTGTGCTTTCAGAGTTGATCTCTCCAGAACGAATGAAAGGTATGTTGCCTATATAGTAATTATGGTTCTTAACTGATGGTG
This sequence comes from Micrococcaceae bacterium, assembly GCA_047608145.1. Classification (GTDB taxonomy): domain Bacteria; phylum Actinomycetota; class Actinomycetes; order Actinomycetales; family Micrococcaceae; genus JASGDC01. The sequence continues at coordinate 74,767 of JASGDC010000015.1, read as the reverse complement.
TTCCTCCGGAGTAAGATCTACAAATTTTACCTAATTTCTGCGGTAGCCACGCTTCGTATATTTCATTTTAGGAAAATAATTTAAGTATATATAAAAATTAGCCTAGCTCATTAATGGAACTAGGCTATATTTAAAGTTTTTAATCGCTAAAAGCTTACTTATCTTCTTCTAGCTTGTTAACGCGAGCTGCAATCTTTGATTTTTTGTTAGCAGCATTGTTTGCGTGAAATACGCCTTTGCTTACTGCCTTGTCAATCTTGCGTGAAACTGTCTTTAATGCTTCTGCAGCTTTTTCTGCATCGTCTGCTTCAATTGCTTCATCAACGCGACGAGTTAGAGTCTTAATCTCTGACTTTGTACTATTGTTGCGTAGACGTGCTTTTTCGTTAGTTAAAATACGTTTTTTCTGAGACTTTATGTTAGCCACGTAATATTCTCTCTGTCTAGGAAATAATGGTCTAGAGGGCTGTTGAAACTTCCGGGACCAAGGTCAGTGGGGCCAACCGTGTTGAAAGTTCAACGGTGTTTACACGACCTAGGTAAACACACAACTATAAATATAACACAATGGCAGAAAATAAAAGGGGATTATCTACTTAACTTTTGGGATTTTGCTGGAATTTAAAATTTGTCGTAGGTGTCATGAATAATTAGCTTTAACAGATACTTTAAGGAAAAGACAATGAAAGAACATGAAATTCCAACGGTTGAAGAGCTAGAGGATGATTCTAAGTATTGTGATTATTTAGAGGCTCTTGATTTGTTAGGATACTCTGAAATTGCTTTTGATGATGAAGTAAAAGATGGGCGGATAACTGTTTATAAACTTCATGACAAAGATAAGTATTCTAAGCATGAAGTTGAAGAACTAAGTAAAACTTATAGAACGTGAAAATAGTGATTTTATGGCTCAATTCCTTGAGGGTATTGAAGTTGATGAAGAATTTGAAAACAGAATTGAAGCTATGCGTGATGAAGAAGAAAATCAGTAGGTATTGTGGATAAGCCAGTTAGTAAACCTAATCTAATTGTTATTGACGCCACCTTAATTGTATTGAGATTTCAAGCTTTCTAATTATTTTGTCATAGGTAGTATTTAGTATTACTTTATGATGGATTTATACAACGCACTTAACGATTACTTCATTAATCCAAGTGAAGTAACAGAAGGTGTGGCAAAAGACGCACTTCTACTAGAAGTATGTGATTTTGATGTTGGTATTTCTAAAGAGCAGTGGAAATCAACTGTCATCCTCGGAAAACATGAAAATCATATAAATATCATCATAAATTATGATATTTATCCTATTCGTAATGATTCTTTAGTAATTCTTCAAAGTTGGTATCAACAGCTTCAGGATATTAACCATAAGGTTGACGGTTTGAACGCAGCGTTAGATACGCGTGGATATCCTTTTAATATTGATATTAGTTTAAGCATGAGAGTAGATTTATTTGAAGAAGATGTAGCTTTTTCAGTAGGTGGAATTCCAGCATTTAATATGTCATTAACCACTCAAAAAAGTATTACATTCGTAAGTACATTGATAGATAATTATTCCAGTTACGAACTGAAGCAAAAACCAAAACCCTTATCAGAAGAACGAGAAAGGGAAATTGCTGATTTAATTTTGGAAAAGATATCTTATGGCGAGATTATTCGATTTTTAGAAGCTAAAAAATTAAAATTAGAAACGGGTGAGTACATTGATGGGTATATTATTGAAGTTACTTTACTAGACAATTGTATCTATGAAGTTAGTGATTTGTTAACTCACTATAAGACAGTTATAGAGATTAGCAATGCATATGAATTGACAGAGCAGTATCCCTTTATTGGTGTTGAATTTATTAAACCCACAAATTCTGAAACGTATGTAGATATATTTTCAAAACCAAACCAAGAAAACATAGATGAGCTTGATAAATCTTTACTTAGTTTTGAATTAACTGAACTAGAACAGCTTGAAAAACTTGATTCTAGTATGTTGGAAAGCGATTAACTATGAAAAATTATGGAAGATTAGGTATTAAGGGAGCTCATGGTTTAAGTTCACAAATTTTAGTAGGTACTTTATGCTAATCAGACCGAGTAATTAGATATACCATCGATAGTGAACTCAGGTATTTCAAGATATGAGAGATGCAGTTTGTTCCTATAATTTATTTTAGAGGAACAACTTTATAATTTTATTCCTTAATTAATGAATAGAGGAACAAAATAATAACAGTATTCCCTTAAAGTAAAGTTGAGGAAGAGGAAAGTAAGCACAACCAATTTGTTTTCTAGAGTATAGGAAACAAACTACACTGATAAACTTAGAGTATGACTCTTCAATCTGGAATTTTAAGTCTCGGAGCGTCCGAGCATGCATATATCGAATTTGACTTACAAGATAACGCCGATAAAGCTGAACTATTGAAAGCACTGCAAGCTATTCTTAATCACCCAACCACTCATGGTTCAAACGTTGTGCTTGGTGTGCGACCTACTTTGTGGGAGTCTCTAGCTTCTGCAGACCATGTTCCTGCAGTGAAAGACTTCAAACAACCTATCGTTGGTAAAGATGGCTTTGAAATGCCTGCTACCCAGCACGATTTATGGTTTTGGATTGCAGGATCGGACCGCTCAGCGGTCTTTGATATGACAATGGACGCTATTAAGATACTTGCTTCTTTGGCAAAGGTTGCTTCGGAAACTTGGGGCTGGGTTTACCATGATTCACGTGACTTAACAGGGTTTGAAGATGGCACAGAGAATCCTGATGCATTAGAGGCTCCTAGCGTCATAAGTGTTCCTGAAGGTGTACCAGGCGCAGGTAGTACGATTCTCCTTTATCAACTGTGGGAACATAAGAGTTCTTGGGTTCAGACACCTGTTAAGGAACAAGAAGATGTCATAGGCCGCACCAAGCCAGATTCAATTGAACTTGATGATGATGTTAAACCTGAAACTAGCCATGTGGCGCGAACTATAGTTGATGTTGATGGTGAAGAATTAGATATATTGCGTAGGAATACTGCATTTGGTGGTGCTTCTAATCATGGCACAATATTCGTCGGATTCAGTCAAGATCAGTGGCGTCAGCAAGAGATGCTTCGCAGGATGGCTGGAACTGATGGAGTGCGTGATGCATTAACTAACTTCACTACGCCTATTAGCGGAGCTTGGTATGTAGTTCCTTCCATAGAAGCTCTAAGAGAAATACTTCCCGATGAAGAAGAATGATTTAGGAGAATAAAACATGGCACAAACATCTAAGATATATTGATTGCTTACGTTTCTGGCACTGGAAACGCATAAGCTGTTGCAAAGATAATTCAAGAAGAAGCCGGTGGCAAACTGTTTGTTATTGAGCGTGAAACTCCTGATTCAACAGATTTTCAAGAGCACATGGAGCAAGTTGGTAAAGAACTAGCAGAAAACTACTTGCCACCTTTGAAAACAAATGTTGAAGATATCGAAGCTTACGGTACTGTTTTCATTGGTACACCAACCTGGGAGATGCATCTTCCTCCAGTTGCTAAGAGTTTTTTACACGAGAATAATTTGTCAGGAAAGACTGTGATTCCGTTCAACACTCAGGGCTCTGTTCTCGGCGATATTTTCAATGAAATCAAGGAATTGTGTCCAAATAGCACTGTGCTAGAAGGTTTTTCTACTGAAGGTGGGACTCAGGAAAGTGGTCCAGTCTGTACTATTGAAGGCAATAAAGCAGCAGAAGTTAAAGCGCAAGTGCTGGCTTGGTTGCAACAGCTAGCGTGTGATTTGCAAGTTAACTCTTAATTAGTCTAAATAAGTAAATAAGGAGGGTATTCGTAAGGTTCACCCCTGTCAGGCACCTCTTGTTAACTTTGATAGTAATATCTTAAGAACTTCCAAAACATCAAAATTCTAAAGTGTATTTTAAAAACTTTTTAAATGTCATAGTTTTTAAAATACACTTTAGAAACTATTGAAAATTGAAACTCTAGACTGGCTTAAAAACTTTAAAGACACAGAATTTATCAAGGTTATAACGGGCGTCCGTAGGTCAGGTAAATCTGTTATCTTGCAGCAATTCCAGGATTTTCTACTTGAGCAAGGTGTTAATGAGGAAAATATTCTTTTTTATAACTTTGAGAGGCTAGAAAACGCCGAATTTAGAACCTTTGACTCTCTTTATTCTGAAGTGAGAAAACAAACTGAAGGAGTTAAAGGAGTAATATACTTCATTTTCGACGAAATTCAAGAAGTTGATGATTGGCAACGTTTTGTAAACGGGTTGAGGGTTAGCTTTGATTCCGACATATATATATTACTGGTTCAAATGCTAATTTACTCTCAGGAGAGTTGGCAACATACCTTGCTGGAAGATACGTCGAACTTAAAGTTTTCCCTTTTTCTTTCAAAGAATTTCTAGAATGCAAGAAAGAAGCAGGGGTGGATGAGCATAGAGAAATTCTCTTCAGAGAGTATCTTCGTTGGGGAGGTTTTCCTTCAGTTGCAACAGGTGCAGAATATGTTAGTGAAACAGCCTTAGAAGGAATATATTCAAGTATCTTATTAAAAGATGTCGCACATCGTGGCAATATCAGGGATATTAAAGCCCTTGAACGAGTTTCAATATATCTGCTAGATACAACTGGTAATAAAATTAGCATCAACTCCATTTCAGAGGAGCTAGATAAAGAGGGAATAAAAATCTCAGCTCCCACAATAGATCATTATGTGAAGCTATTACAAGACAGCTTTATATTCTTTGAAGCCTTGAGATACGACGTTAAAGGTAAACACTGGCTTAAAACAAATGCAAAACGGTACGTGATAGATACTGGGCTCAGAAATGCCGTACTAGGCAAAGAAGGTGATTTGGGTGCACAGTTAGAGAACCTAGTCTATATTGAATTGTTACGTAGGGGTTATAGGGTTTTTGTAGGGAAATTACCATTTAAAAACCAAAGTAATACTGATAAAAAAGATGAAGAAAAACATGATTCAAAAGAGGTTAATTTTGTTGCTTCCAAACATGGAGTAAAAGAATATTATCAGGTTACCTATCAGATGCCGAGACGCAGTACTCGTGAGCAGGATAACTTATTGTTGATTAGAGATGGATATCGAAAGACTATTATTACAAGTAACATGATGGATGTGGGCGTAATCGACGGCATTCCTGTAGTTCATGCAATTGATTGGCTACTAGGGTCAAAAGGTAGCAGTTAAAATGTCATAGCTTCAAAAATATAGAACCAAGCGGTAGAATGTAACGCGTGAGTAATACATCTGAACTTTTAAACAAACAGCAAAACGATTCCAGCTTTGATAGCTTGTGGGATGAATTAAAGTGGCGTGGACTTATCCATGTGTCTACTGATGAAGAAGAACTAGCGAAACTACTTGATGGTGAGCCTATTCACTATTATTGTGGATTTGACCCGACTGCGCCTAGCTTACATCTTGGTAACTTGGTACAAATTTTAGTAATGCGCCGTTTGCAGCTTGCCGGGCATACGCCTATCGGTCTTGTGGGCGGTTCTACTGGTCTGATTGGAGATCCACGCCCTACTTCTGAGCGTACCTTGAATGATAAGAAAACAGTTGCCGAGTGGGTAGAGTACCTTGGCTCTCAGATTTCTAAGTTTTTAAGTTTTGATGGTAAAAATAAGGCGTTTTTAGTAAATAACCTTGATTGGACTCAAGAGCTTTCAGCCTTGGATTTCTTGCGCGATGTCGGTAAGTATTTCCGCGTAGGTAAGATGCTTTCGAAGGATGCAGTTAGTGCGCGTTTGAATTCAGAAGCTGGAATCAGTTACACCGAATTTAGCTACCAGATTTTACAGGGTATGGACTTCCTAGAACTATACCGACGCCATGATTGCAAGTTGCAAACTGGTGGTTCTGACCAGTGGGGTAACCTAACTAGTGGTATTAACCTTATTGCTAAAGCTGAAGGCAAGAAAGCTCACGCAATTGGCACCCCACTTATTACTAACTCTGATGGCACAAAGTTCGGCAAGTCAGAAGGTAATGCAATCTGGCTTGATGAAAAGATGACCTCACCTTATGACATGTACCAGTTCTGGGTTAACACAGCAGATGCTGACGTGATTGATAGGCTAAAAGTTTTCACTTTCTTAACTAAAGCAGAAATTGAAGAATTAGAAGAAGCGGTAGCAAAAGAGCCATATAAGCGCGCAGCACAAAAGAAACTAGCTTTTGAAGTTACTTCGTTAGTGCATGGTGTTAAGAAGACAGAACAAGCTATTGAGGCAGCTGGTGCACTATTTGGTCGTGGTGATTTAACATCACTTGATGAAGATACTTTGCTTGCATCTCTTGGACAGTTGGAGTTTAACCCAATCAGTAAAGATGAGCTCAATATTATTAACGTGCTAGTAACTTCAGGTCTTGTGCCAAGTAATTCAGCAGCACGCAGGACTATCAAAGACGGTGGTGCATACGTTAATAATGAGAAGATTACTGATGCAAATGCCGAATTTGATGATGACCAACTTCTACACAATAAATATTTAGTAGTGCGTAGAGGTAAGAAAAACTTAGCAGCACTTAAAGTGCAAAACTAATAAACACATAATAAAACAGCGGACCAATTTGAAAGGCACGAGTATAAAGTGAGTTACTCAGATAAACCACGTAAGAACTATGGTGGTAAGCGAGATTTTGACAATAATCGAGGTAATAGGCGTTATTCACGTAATGACCGCAACGATAATCGTAGGAACGATAGGGACGGTAATCGTCGTTTTGACCGTAGCGAAAATCGTCGAGGCCGTAATGATAACTGGCGCAATGACCGTCGTGATAAGAAACCGTTCCGTGGCCGTGATGGCGGTAAGCAGCGTGATTTCAAACGTCGTGACTTTGACCGCGACGATAGGCCAAGTAGACCATCAGCAAGAGGGCCAAAACCTGATGAAGATATAACTGGGCGCGAATTGCCACGTGCTGTCCGTGCTCAGCTTCGTACTTTGAAGAAAGAGAATGCTGAGAGTGTGATGAAACATTTGGCGATGGTTGATCGTTACATTGAAGAAGATGCTCAGCGTGCTTTGAGCCACGCTATGGAGGCGGTTCGTACTGCTGGGCGTATTGGTCCTGTTCGTGAGGCTGCAGGTTTGGCTGCTTATGCTGCTGAAGATTTCAAAAAAGCATTGGCTGAGTTGCGTACACATAAACGGATTAGCGGTTCTGATGACCATGCTGCTTTGATTGCAGATTCGCTTCGTGGTGTCGGCAAGCCTGATAAGGCTATTGAGGCTGCTGAAGAGCAGCTTGCCAGCCGGAAGATTACTAATAAAGAGGTTAAAGTAGATTTATGTATTGCACTTTCTGGCGCTTATATGGATAACGAGGATTTTGAAGCTGCAAAAAAAGCATTAGAAATCCCAGAGCTAAATATTAATAAAGGATTTACATACAGCCCACGATTATTCCGAGCGTATGCTGAAACTTTAGAAGCATTGGAACAAGAAAAAGAAGCTAAGAAATGGCGTAAGCAAGCTAAGAAAGCAGAAGTAGCTCTTGGGTTAGTACCTGATGATTCCAGTATCATGGACTTGCTTGAAGGAGAAGAAGAGGAAGATGAAACTATTCCTGCCACTGCTGCTGCCGAAGCCTTAAAAGATTCAGAGCTGGAAAATGAAGAGGAAGAATGAGTGCCTTAATTAAGTCTTACGACAGTGTATTCTTCGACCTTGATGGGGTAATTTACGAGGGTAAAACTACTTTGCCTAATGTAGTGGAGTCAATTAACTGGCTTTACGAGCATAATTACAAAATTGGATACATTACTAATAATGCTTCGCGTAGCCCAGAAACAGTAGCAGAGCATTTACAAGAACTAGGCATTAAAGCAAAGCCAGCAGAAATTATTACTTCACCACAAGTGACGATCAATCTTTTAAAAGAACATCTAAAGCCAGAAGATAAAGTCCTTGTGGTTGGCACTGATTATCTTGCTAATTTGATTAATGAAGCGGGTTTCAGAGCTATCCGTACTTTTCAAGAAGGACCGGATGCTCTAATTCAAGGCTTTAATCCAAAGACTTCATGGCAAAACTTGGCTGATGCTTCTTATGCTGTTCATGCTGGTGCTAAATGGTTTGCTTGCAATGCAGACACCACACTTCCTACCGAAAAAGGCAGCGCTCCAGGCAATGGTGCGATGATTAAGGCTGTACAAATGGCAACTGGGAAAGCCCCAATGATTGGCGGTAAACCAGAAGCTGCAATCTTTGAATATGCCATGGAAAAGTTTGGTGTTAAAAAACCTATTATGATTGGCGACCGTTTAGATACAGACATCGAAGGTGGTAACAATTCCAAAATTGATACCGCATTAGTTACCACGGGAATTAACACGAAAGCTGATGCAGAAACTGCAATTCCAGAGCAAAAACCAACTTATGTGATTAAAACCTTGAAAGACTTAGTAAGTGAAACAACGTCTTGATTTAGCTTTAACTGTTCGTGGTTTGGTTAAGTCTCGTTCGGTAGCACAAGAACTAATAAACAATCGTAAAGTTAAAGTTGATGGTAAGTTTGTCACTAAACCAGCGCACAAAGTTACTGAAGAGAACGGTATCGAAGTTCTTGAACAACCGAAGTATGTTTCTCGCGCAGGCTTAAAACTGGAAACAGCATTAGCAGAATTCAAGATAGCTGTAACTGGACTAAATGTACTAGATGCTGGTGCATCAACAGGAGGCTTTACTGATGTTCTGCTTCAAAATGGCTCTAAAAAGGTCTGGGCAATAGATGTTGGTCATGACCAACTAGATCCAAAGCTACGCAATGATGACAGAGTAGTAGTATTTGAAGGTTATAACATTCGTGATTTAGTGCTTGATGACATTGGGCAGCAAGTAGATTTAATCGTAGGAGACTTATCTTTTATTTCTCTAATACTTGTTTTAGAACCACTTACAAAAGTACTAAAATCAGGACACGAAATGGTGTTACTAATCAAACCGCAATTTGAAGTGGGCAAAGAGCGTCTAGCGCACACGGGAGTGGTAACTAGCCATGAACAGCGCCAAGAAGCCATCAATAAAGTCTTAGTTACTGCACAAAAATTAGGATTAGAAAAAGTAAGTCTGACGGAAAGCCCTATAAAAGGCAGTAGTGGAAATGTTGAGTATTTAGTGCAGCTACACAAAAATGGTTAATTTATTCGCTAAAGATTAATACAGTTGTGTGTCAGTGATTAGCAAGGTATACATTTTTCTTGATTCCACACGAAATTTCGTAAAGAAACTAAAAAAATGTATACTCTGTCAATCAAAAGTTAGGTAGCCTCGCTAAAAGCAGGTCTTATATGAGTTGCTTTTACGATATGGGACTGATTTTATAAAGTACTTTACAAAGTAGAAACTCAAGAAAAATCTAGACTTATGCAAAACTCTTGACTTAGACAAGTAGAATAAAATATATGGCTCGCAATATTTTAATTTTGAATCACCCTGGGCGTGCAGAAGCACAACGTGTAGCGCTACAGGTGATTGATAAACTCTTAGAAGTGGGAATAACCCCATACGTTTTACAAAGCGAGACTGATGATTTACGAGATAAAACGCCTCCAGGACATTTAGACAAAGTAAAAGTATTTGAAAAAAGTGATACTGCAGATTTAGAGCTAATAATTGTGCTTGGCGGTGATGGCTCGATTTTAAGGGCTGCAGAACTTGGTATGGAACAAGAAGTTCCGGTGTTGGGTGTCAATATGGGACATGTTGGCTTCCTGGCAGAGAGTGAAAAAGAAGACTTAAACGAAACTATCGATAAGGTAGTGCGAAAAGATTACACGGTTAAAGATCGTATGGTCATTGATGTTAAAGTCTACGAAGGTCAAAAATTAATTCACCAAGACTGGGCGGTTAATGAAGCTGCTCTTGAGAAAAGTTCTGAAGAACGCATGATTGAGGTTGTAGTTGAGGTTGATGGTGAACCGTTGGTTAGCTATGGTTGTGATGGCATTTTGATGTCTACTCCTACGGGGTCTACCGCATATGCGTTTTCTGCTGGAGGTCCGGTTGTTTGGCCACATGTGGAAGCTATGTTGCTAGTGCCATTGAGTGCTCATACACTTTTCTCAAAGCCGCTTATCGTGGGTGATGAAAGTACTTTTGCCGTTGAGATGATTCAACGTAATGATGCTAAAGCAAAACTGTGGTGTGATGGACGCAGGACATTCCCAGTGAAAGCTGGGCAGCGAGTTGAAGTAAATGTATCTGAAAAACGGATATACTTAGCACGATTGAAAGAAGTTGCTTTTACTAGCAGGCTAGTTAGAAAGTTTAATTTACCAGTTACAGGTTGGCGTGGACCAGATGAGGGAAAACAGGCATGATTGAAGAAATTAACATCGAAAACCTTGGTGTTATTTCTAATGCCAGGCTTAGCCTAGGAAAAGGATTTACCGCAGTAACAGGTGAAACTGGAGCCGGTAAAACTATGGTGGTATCTGCGCTATCGATGATTATTGGTGCCCGCGCTAAAAGCGGTGTGGTGCGTTCTAATGCCGAAAAAGCAGAAGTTGAAGCCAGTGTAGTTATTCCAAGTGACAGTAAGTTAGCTGAAATTGCTGAAGAGCACAATTTATTACTTGATGATGTGACATTAGGGCTAAAAGAACTGATTTTAAACCGTTCAATAACTCAAGAAGGTCGCTCTAAAGCTTTAGCTGGTGGACGCAAAGTCCCATTGGCAGTACTTAATGAACTTACCGAACAGCTAATAGAAATTCATGGACAAAGTGACCAAATGCGTCTACGTAGCATTAGTGCCCAGCGTGATGCATTGGATAGGTTTCTAGGTAAAGAACATCGTGAACTATTAAAAACTTACAAAGCTAAGTATCAATTAATGCTTGATACCCAAAAGCGTTTAGCAGCTCTTAATGATGTCCAAGATTCGGAAGCTGAAGAACTAGAAGAATTAACTGAAGAATTAGAGTTTTACGATGAAGTAGAACCCAAAGAAAATGAAGATGAAGAGTTAAAGGCAGAATCAATAAGGCTCTCTAATCTTGAAGAACTTCGTCATGGAGCTTATCGAGCTTCACAAGCTTTGGTTTCTGACAATTTTGGTGAAGTTCATGATGCTTCAGCTATGGTCGGTGAGGCGCGCAGTAGTATTGATAGCTTAGAAGACCCAGAGTTAGAAGAGATTCTAGAACGTTTAGAGACTTTAAATTCAGAAATTTCAGAAGCTGCAAATGATCTTACTAGTTACGTAGAAAATCTTGATACCGATGGTCCAGCAAGGTTAAATCAAGTGGAGCAACGTCGTGCCAAGATTAACGAACTACTACGTGACCATGGCTCAAACCTTGAAGATGTATTTCAGTGGGAACGTGAGGCTCGAGTACGTTTTGACGAACTTAGTAATGGTGGACAAAGCCTTGCCGAACTCGAAGAAGAAGTAGCTGAGCTAGAAAATGTAGTTACAGAGCTTGCCCGTGAAATTACTGAGGCTCGCAAACAAGCTGCAACACAATTAAGCAAGGCCGTAACAGAGGAACTGCATGGGTTATTGATGGCAGATGCCACTTTCCATGTGCAAGTAACTTCTGAAGAACTTAGTAATACTGGGGCTGATAATGTGGAATTTTTGTTACAACCACATGCAGGCTCTAGGTCAACTCCAGTTAATAAAGGTGCTTCTGGTGGTGAGCTTTCTCGTGTAATGCTTGCAATTGAAGTGGTATTTGCTGGAAATGGCTCTAACGCACCTACTTTCGTATTCGATGAAGTTGATGCAGGCGTCGGAGGTAAAGCCGCAATTCAAATTGGTCAGCGTTTAGCTAAATTAGCTAAATACAAGCAAGTTATTTGTGTAACTCACTTACCTCAAGTAGCAGCATTTGCAAACAACCATATTAGTGTAGTTAAAACTTCAAATGCTGATGCAGGAGTAACTCACTCAGATATTAGGACTTTAGTAGGTCAAGAAAGAGTTAAAGAGATTGCTCGTATGATGACTGGTTTTGATGAATCTGAGACTGCATTACAACACGCACGCGAGTTATTGGAAAGTGCTGAGCAAGTTTAAAGAAAGTCTAGTTAACTTCACCATGAAATTTGTTATTTAATAGTCGTTATAGTGTAAAATAGAGTTTCGTGGGAAAAGATCAAATTACTAAACATATCTTTGTTACTGGAGGCGTTGCTTCATCATTAGGCAAAGGCCTCACTGCTTCCTCTCTCGGAAATATTTTAAGAGCTCGTGGCCTTAATGTGGTCATGCAAAAGCTAGATCCTTATATTAACGTCGACCCTGGCACTATGAATCCATTCCAGCATGGTGAAGTGTTCATTACTGAAGATGGTGCAGAAACTGACCTTGATATTGGACACTATGAACGTTTCCTTGATTACAATCTTGATGCTTCAGCAAATGTAACTACTGGACAGGTTTACTCTTCAGTAATTGCTAAAGAGCGTAAAGGCGAATACCTAGGTAATACAGTTCAGGTTATTCCGCATATCACTAATGAGATTAAAGAGCGGATGCGTTCACAGGCTGAAAGTGATGAGACACCAGATATTATCATCACAGAAATTGGTGGTACTGTTGGTGATATTGAGTCACAGCCTTTCTTAGAATCTGCTAGGCAAGTGCGCCATGACCTTGGACACAGTAATGTATTCTTCTTACATATTTCATTGGTGCCATATATCGGTCCATCGCAAGAGTTAAAAACAAAGCCAACTCAGCACTCAGTAGGTGCTTTGCGTTCGCTTGGTATCCAACCACAAGCATTAGTATTGCGTTCTGATAGGGAAGTCCCACAGAAAATGCGCGATAAGATTGCTGCTTTCACAGATGTAGAGTCTCAAGCAGTGATTAATGCTGTCGATGCACCAAGTATTTACGATATTCCAAAGATTTTGCATGAGCAAGGTTTAGATGACTATGTACTTGATCAGCTTGGTATTGAAGCTGACGAGGTAGATTGGTCTAATTGGGATCGAGTGCTAGATGCAGTACATAACCCAGAAGACACTATCGAAGTAGCTTTAGTAGGTAAATATATTGATTTGCCTGATGCCTATCTTTCAATCTCTGAAGCACTACGTGCCGGGGGTTTTGCAAATAAAGTTAGAACTAAGATTCGTTGGGTAGCTTCTGATACTTGTGAAGATGAGGGGGCGGCTAAAGCACTTGAAGGTGTTGATGCTATCTTAGTCCCTGGTGGTTTTGGTATTCGTGGCATTGAAGGCAAGTTAGATGCTTTGAAATACGCGCGTGAAAATAAAATTCCTGCTTTGGGTATCTGTCTAGGTATGCAGTCTATGGTGCTTGAATTTGCTCGTAATGTAGCTGGTATTAAAGATGCCTCTTCTACAGAGTTTGATCCAAACACTAAATCTCCAGTGATTTCAACAATGGCAGAACAGCAAAATATCGTCGAAGGTGAAGGCGACATGGGTGGCACAATGCGTCTTGGCACTTACGAAAATAAGTTAGCGAAATACACTATATCAGCCAAAGTTTATGGCAAAACTGACATTTCAGAGCGTCACCGTCATCGTTATGAGTTTAATAACGATTATCGTGACCAGCTTAAAGATGCAGGTTTGGTAATTGCGGGTATCTATGAAGAATCTGATTTGGTAGAGTTTGTAGAACTTCCTAAAGACGAACATCCTTACTTTGTTGGTACCCAGGCACATCCTGAGCTTAAATCACGTCCTACTAAGCCACACCCATTGTTTGCTGGATTGATTGAAGCTGCTATCGATAATAAGAAGTAATATGCTTGAAGATACACCAGTTAAGAAAGAGATTACTAAGTCTAAAGAAATTCACAAAGGCTTTGTTTGGGATGTAGTTTCTGAAACTTTCACAATGGAACCTGATTCGGAAGAGCTCTCTCGAGATTTTGTTAAACATCCTGGTGCGGTAGCAGTAATGGTTCTTAATGAGGATAATGAAGTATTTCTAGTAAAACAATATCGTCATCCTGTTAAGACTAAAGAGTGGGAAATTCCAGCTGGCTTGCTTGATATTAACGGTGAAGATTACCTTGAAGCAGCAAAGCGTGAGCTTTATGAAGAAGCTGACTTACAGGCAAAGCATTGGAAAGTGCTGGTAGATTATTTCACCACGCCTGGCGGCAATAACGAAGCAATCCGCATCTATCTTGCCCAAGGTATTTCTGAAATTCCGAAAGTGAAACGTTTTCAACGTTTCCATGAAGAAGCTGACATGGAATTTGGTTGGTTTAAGGTCGAGGAAGTAGTTGCTGCATTGTTCGATAATAGGGTTCACAATCCAAATTTAAGTTTAGGCATTATGACATTACAACATGTGATCGCCAATGACCTCTTCGATGAGCTAAGAGAACCAAACTCCCCGTTTACGATTCATGCAACTTAACCAAGCCGCTGAAGAATTTTTCGTATTCATCAGTATTGAACGTGGGCTTTCGCAAAACACTATAGCTGCATATCGCAGGGATATTAACAAGTATCTAGAATTCTTAAGCACTAGAAATATTAATGACCCACAAAATATTACTAGTGACATAATTCGAGATTTCATCACATCCTTACATCTTGGGAATGAAACTCAACCATCTGTTAGCGCTCGTAGTGTTGCTAGAATCTTAGCCGCAATACGTGCTTTACATAAGTTTTGGACAATGGAAAATATTGTATCTAGTGATGTGGCACACGAAATCAAGCCACCAAAATTCTCATTGTCATTACCTAAGGCTATCTCAATAGAAGAAGTTCAAGCTATCCTTGAAGCACCAAATTCTGACGACATTACTGGAATACGTGATAAAGCTATCCTAGAATTTCTTTATTCTACGGGAGCTCGAATTTCTGAAGTTGTAAATTTAAACGTCGATGACATTACTGAAAATACTGACCTTGTTAGATTCTTTGGAAAAGGTAACAAAGAGCGTATTGTGCCTATTGGTTCTTATGGACAAGAAGCAATAGCAAACTATTTAGTAAGATCACGACCTAGTTTTGCTAGCCACGGTAAAGGAACTCCAGCATTATTTCTTAACGCAAGAGGTACTAGATTAAGTCGGCAAAGCATGTGGGCAATATTGAAAAAAGTTGCTGAAAAAGCTAGTATCAATCAAGAAGTATCGCCACATACCCTGCGGCATTCATTCGCTACGCATTTACTAAACGGTGGCGCTGATATTAGGGTAGTACAAGAGCTATTAGGGCACTCATCGGTTACTACTACCCAGCTATATACCAAAGTTAGTATTGATTCTCTTAAAGAAGTCTATACGCTGGCACATCCTAGAGCTCAATGATATTAAAATGAAATAACTATATTTAGCCAAATATTATGCTAAGTATATAATTCCATTATTAAGCTATGGATAAACGTCGCACTGTGAAAGTGCTGATAGAAGCCAGTGAATAACCTGCTTACTTATGGAATGCGTTTCCTTTGTACTTATATTGCTGATTAAGGCGGTATAATTATACTATGAAGTTCAATAGTGATAAGACCTTGATTATTTACTTAAGCCGTACTGGCAATACTGAAGCATTCGCAAAATTAATTCAACGTGAAGTTGGTGGCACTTTAGAGGAATTAATTTCTGCTCCAAAATATAAGAAAAATTTTGGAGATTTACTAACAAAAATTATTGATGAAAATAAAAACAATGAAGAACATGGAATAAAGCCTATAAAAGTTAATCTAGAAGATTACGATACAGTCTTTGTTGGTTCTCCTACATGGAATAATGAGCTGCCGCCACCGGCTAAAACTTTCTTAAAAAAGTATGATTTGTCAGATAAAACAATCATTCCATTTAACACAAATGCTGGTGAAGGTATTGGAACTTGCTTGAACGAACTAAGAGAAATCTATCCGAAAGCTAAAATTTTGTCAGGTTACTCAATTGAAGGTGGCATTGAGTTAGATGGTATTAAGAAAGCTATCGAGTCTGAACATAAAACTGAGATTGAAGAAGCAGTCGAAGAATGGCTTGCTGGTTTAAAGTAATTTTGTACTATTTTAACTAAATAAATTTTGAGTGTCTTAGACACGAATTAACATCAGTTTTGCTGTGTTTCTTTCAGGATTAAATTATTTTTATAAATTTTAATATTTGTTTTTATTCATAAGGTTATTTTTTCAAGCAAATAGCTTTAGTTTTGTACCTTAAAGAATGTTCCTTGTATTTTAATGGTTTTCCATTAATGTAGCACTTAATTTTTCGGCATTTAAAATTAAAATATGTAGCATAATTATGCAAGATATAACTCATAATTTAGTTAAATATTCAAAGGTGATTTTTGGGCTAATGTAAACCCGGCTTTGCTATGAGTTTAAGCGGTAATTAGCAGATTATTTTTGATACACTTAAGTGTCAATTTGAATTACTTTTTTGAGTTATTAATTTGGAACATTAATGAAAACGCACAGAACAAAATTTAGTCGATTTTTACCTGCTTTTAGTCTTGCAAGATTTGGTATTTATTTATCGCTACAGACTCCTGCTTCGATATCGATGGCGTATCGAATGGAGCATGTAACTAACTCCGAAGCTGCTGCGCAAGATGGTCTAGCTATGGTTCTGGGTATAGGTGGTCTATTTGCGGTAATTGCTACTCCTCTTATTGGTAAGCTTTCTGACCGTACTACTTCAAAGTATGGAATGCGTAGGCCATGGATGGTCGGTGGTGGTATCTTTGGTTTACTAGGTTTCATCATCATCGGCACTGCTAATTCTGTGCCATTAATTGCATTAGGCTGGGCAATTGCACAATTTGGATTAAATGCTTCCATGTCGATGAATAATGCTTCTATTACGGACCAAGTTCCAGTTAAAAAGCGTGGTCGAGTTTCAGGAGCTGTTGGTATCGTAATGCCTACAGGTCTACTTACTGGAACCTTATTCGTTGATGAAGTATCTTCAGATTTTGCTCGTTTCGTAGTTCCAGGAATTATAACGCTTATTTCACTTTTGTTCTTTGCCTATATTCTGGATGACATTCATTTAACTCATAAACCTGCAGAACGTTTTGGATTTAAAACTTTTTTATCAAGCTTTTACTTCGATGTGAAAAAATTCCCGGATTTTGGTTGGGTAGTATTTACAAAATTTCTGCTAGTAGCTTCATATATCGCAGTAAATGCCTATTTACCTTTCTACTTAAGAGATGAATTCCATTTAGCTGAGCATAATTCATTGCAGATTATTCTGACCGCAAATGTTGCGCAAACTGTAATGTTAGTACTTGCAAGCATTATTGCAGGTATGCTTCTGGACACTTACGGTAAGTGTCGTCCGCTAGTGTTTGGTTCAGCTATTACTGTGGCTTTAAGCTTATTAGTATTGGCATTAGCGACAGACGCAAGAATGGTAGTTACAGCCTATGGAATCATGGGACTTGGTATTGGCATTTTCCATGCAGCTTCTTTGGTATTAGCCACTTTAACTTTGCCTAAAGGTGATGAGCCAGCAAAAAATATGGGTATTTATGAAAGTGCTAATGGCCTAGGTGGAATGTTAGCACCTTTGGCAGCACCATTTGTTATCTCGATGGGTGCTGCTACTTCTATTGGTGGCTATGATATTTTCTTCTTATTCGGCGCAATTTTAGCTCTAGGAGTTGCTTTGGCAATTTTAAGAGTGAAGAATGTTGAATAGTAAAATTTACTGTAAATATCGTTAAAGTACCTGTGTGAAAACTAGAGTTTTTAGCTGTTAGCATATTTAAAATTAAAAGAACAATCTTGGCTTGTATAATATTTCTAACCTAGTCTAGGTAGTGTTAGAATATACTGAAGCCAAAAATCAACCCTGGGAAGAGTAAAAATACTTATGGCATTTGCTGATATTCCTTCATCGCGTAATTCACATTCAAGTGATATTGGACCTACTGGTCGTCCATTACGCGAGTTTCCTGAACCAACTGCACCAAAAGAGCATGGACCTGCTCGTGTAATTGCACTTTGTAACCAAAAAGGTGGTGTTGGAAAGACTACTACTACTATTAATCTAGGTGCTGCATTGGCAGAATACGGTTATAAAGTATTGATGGTAGATTTCGATCCCCAAGGTGCACTTTCTGCTGGGTTCGGGGCTAATCCACACTCCTTAGACAATACTATATATAATGTACTGCTTGAAAGTGATGTAAAAATTGATGACATCATTCAAAAAACTTACTTTGAAAACATTGATATTGCACCAGCAAATATTGACTTATCTGCTGCAGAAGTGCAGCTTGTTAATGAAGTAGCTCGTGAGCAGATTCTAGCTAGTGCTTTGCGTGATATTAAAAAAGATTATGACTATATCTTTATTGATTGTCAGCCATCTCTTGGTTTGTTAACTGTGAATGCACTAACCGCAGCTGATGGAGTAATTATCCCATTAGTGTGTGAGTTCTTTGCTTTGCGTGCAGTGGCATTGCTCAATGAAACTATTGATAAAGTACAAGATCGTCTTAATCCAAAGTTAGAATTGGAAGGCGTTTTAGCGACCATGTACGATGCACGTACAGTACACAGTAGGGAAGTAGTTGGCAGGTTGCTTGAAGTATTTGGTGATAAATTATTTGAAACGGTTATTCGTCGTAGTGTGAAATTCCCAGATGCTTCAGTAGCAGAAGAACCAATCACGGAATACGCGTCTGGTCATGTCGGTGCAGAAAGTTATCGACAGTTAGCACGAGAGTTAGTATTCAAAGAAAGCGAGGGTAGTAATGCCTAAAGCAAAAAAGAATACTAACTTTGACCCACACAATCCTGAAGGTGTTCGTTTACAAAAAGTAATTGCAAATGCTGGTCTAGCTTCACGTAGAGTAGCAGAAAAGATGATTGCTGATGCTCGAGTGGAAGTTAACGGACAGATTGTAACAGAGCTGGGCACGCGTGTTAATCCTGAAGAAGTAACAATCCATGTTGATGGTAAGCGACTATCTCTTGAAGGTAAAAATATGCAATATATTGCCTTCAATAAACCACGCGGTGTTATTTCTACAATGAGTGACCCAGAAGGTAGGCCATCAATTGGTGACTTTATCAAACCAAGTGGACCACGGCTTTACCATGTAGGTCGTTTAGACTCAGAGACTGAAGGTATCATTATCCTTACGAATGATGGAGAGCTCGCGCATCGATTAGCACACCCATCTTATGAGATTCCAAAGACTTATCTAGTGCAAGTGAAAGGTCCAGTAGCTTACGGCATTGGAAAGAAACTTACTAAAGGTATTAAGCTTGAAGATGGTTTTGCTAAAGTAGATTCTTTCCGGTTAGTAGATTCACTGCCTGGCAAAGTAATTATTGAAGTAGTATTGCACTCTGGTAAAAACCGAATCGTACGTAGGTTATTTGATGCTGTTGGCTATCCAGTTCGACGTTTAGTACGCGTGAAAATTGGCCCAGTTAGTATCGGTAACCAAAAGCCGAAGACTACTCGTAAGCTATCTAAGCGTGAACTTCGCGAGCTATTTGCCGCAGTAAAGATGTAATTGAGAGGTCATTGTGGGAGATATTGTAGCAATTGATGGGCCAAGTGGCTCTGGAAAATCCAGTGTAGCTCGTGCTGTAGCAAAAGAGCTTGGTTATAAATACTTAGATACTGGTGCAATGTATCGTGCTGCTGCTTGGCAGTGCCTTGATGGAAATATTGATTTAAGTGATGCTGATACAGTAGCTAAAACGGTCAAGACTATGCCATTAACTCTGGGCACGAATCCTGACACCGAGATTGTAAAAATGGGCGATACAGATATTACCGAAGCTATTCGTGAATCTAGAATATCAGAAAATGTCAGTGCAGTTGCTACCAATAAAGACGCACGTAAATTCTTGGTTGAATTACAGCAAGACGTGGTCTCTCATACTAAAGAAGGCATTGTTGCTGAAGGGCGCGATATTACTACGGTAATCGCTCCACAAGCTCGCACTCGCATTTTATTAACGGCTAGTGAAGCAGTGCGAATGCAACGCCGTGGTTTGCAGCTTGATAATGAAGTAAGCCAAGCAGAGCTTACAAAGCAAATCCAAGAACGTGATAAGAAAGACTCTAAAGCCGCAGACTTTATGGAAGCAGCTCCAGGAGTAGTAACCATTGATTCATCAGATATGGATTTTGATGAAACTGTAAAAGCTGTATTAAAGCTAGTTAAGAAAAATGACAATGAGTAACGAAGAATTTAAAGATACTGAGTTTGAAAACACAGACAACGAAGTAGTCGATAGTGAACAAAACGAACTTAGTGAAGCAGAAATGGAACAGCGTGCAGCTGCACTGCGTGTTGGTCTAGATGATTATGATTTAGATGACGAAGATGCCTTGCTATTAGATAGTGAAGGTGTTTTTGAAGATGAGGCTGCAGAAGAAGGTCTTGATCCGATTCTAGCGATTGTTGGTCGTCCAAATGTTGGTAAATCAACTATCGTCAACCGCATTCTTGGTCGTCGTGCAGCAGTGGTAGAAGATGTACCAGGTGTTACTCGTGATCGTGTCTCTTATAAAGCTGAGTGGTTAGGGAAACGTTTTACCATCGTTGATACTGGTGGTTGGGAAGTGGATGCCAAAGGCATTCATAAACGTGTAGCTGACCAGGCTGAGTTAGCCGTAGATATGGCTGATGCAGTGCTATTCGTAGTCGATGCAATGGTCGGTGCCACTGCGACTGATGAAGCAGTCGTTAAGATGCTACGTCGTAAGAAAAAACCAGTAATACTAGCTGCAAACAAGATTGATGGTTCACATCAAGAAATTGAAGCTGCATATCTTTGGGGTTTGGGCATGGGTGAACCATATCCAATATCTGGTTTACATGGTCGTGGCTGTGCAGATTTGTTAGATAAGATTATTGAGATTTTGCCAGAAAAATCTGCAATTGCAGGTAAAGAAGTGCTTGATGGTCCACGTAGGGTGGCCCTTGTTGGTCGGCCAAATGTTGGTAAATCATCTCTTCTTAATAAACTAATCGGTAGTGAACGTGTAGTCGTAAATGAGATGGCTGGTACCACTCGTGATCCAGTCGATGAGTTAGTCCAGCTGGACGGTAAAGAGTGGACATTCATTGACACTGCTGGTATTCGTAAACGAGTACACCTACAAAAAGGTGCTGATTTTTATGCTTCATTACGTACTCAAACAGCGGTAGAACGTGCGGAAGTAGCTTTAGTATTGATTGATGTTTCTGATCAAGTCAGTGAACAAGACGTGCGTATTATCCAAAAAGTGCTTGATGCCGGACGTGCCTTAGTTATTGTATTTAATAAGTGGGATACTCTTGATGAAGAGCGTCGTTATTATCTTGACCGTGAAATTGAATTAGAGCTTGCCCATGTATCTTGGGCACCACGAGTTAATCTTTCTGCCCGCACTGGCTGGCACAAAGACCGCCTAGTGCGCGCAATGAATAAGTCGTTAGAATCTTGGGATCGTCGTATTCCGACTGGACGTCTAAATGCATTCCTAGGTGAGTTAGTCGCAGAACATCCACACCCAGTTCGTGGTGGTAAACAGCCACGAATCCTTTTTGGAACGCAAGTTTCTAATCGTCCACCAAGGTTTGTATTGTTTACGACTGGTTTCCTTGATGAAGGTTATCGCCGCTTCATTACTCGTCGCTTGCGTGAAGACTTTGATTTTGAGGGTAGTCCTATTGAAATCAGTATGCGAGTACGTGAACGCCGTAAGCGTTCTTAATTATGAGTATTCCTGAGAGTTGGATTCCACATAAGCGTACTGATAAAGAACTATTAGGTTGGATTACTCCTGAAGGTGAAAACTTTATCGTGATTGACTTACTAGGGCGTAAGTCAGAGCCACTAGACTGGGTAAGTGCTGAAGAATATCTTGAAGAACTTGGTTTAAGCTATCTTGCTGAACCATTCAAATATCAAATATCGTCAGATAATTGGATTAGAGTACGAATCGTCGAGGTCTCCACAAAGGAAATAGTAATCAAGGCAGAAGATTACGGCGATGTAACCGCTGATACGGAAAAATACCGACTACCATTTCCAATTACTAATGTTTTAAGACCATTAACATCACAATAATATTCCATAACTGCTAAATGGCGTATTTTCTTACAAATGGCCCTTAAATATCAATACCTTTTGTAAGAAAAGACGCCATTTGTTTTCAGGGCACTGAAGCTTTATAGAAGTTAAGCCTTAATCAGATTATCGTTTTAAATTCACTCCAACTCACTAAAATCATCCCAAATAAGGACTGTATTTAACGGGCTGGGGTGAATTTAGGCTAGAAAAACATGGAAACCTTATTGAAGTCATGTATGAGTGTCTGCGTTAAAGCTGGTGATTATGTCTCTACGTGTAATTGTTACATTTTTCCCAATTGTTCACGGAATTTCGCATATTTTTGGAAAAAATGTGTGCGGTACTTCGTTTCAGGTGTGTGTACATGATTTTTTTTGTGGTGAGCCAGCTTGATTTTCGGCATAGGGGGGGGGGGTAGTGTTAAGTTATTGAATTTTTTTTGTCGTCTATTTAGGGGAATAATTATTGTGCCTAGTAAAGATTTAAAGAGCCATTCAAGTGAAAATAACCTTGTTGATGGTGTTTCTCGTCGTGGTGTTGTAAAGTTTGGTGCTTGGTCTGCTCCTGTTATTGCTACTACTGTGGCTGTTCCTGCTGCTACTGCTAGTGATAATATTCAGTATCGTTTGGAGTGGGGGCCATTGCCTCCTGCTGTTGATAGTGGAGATCAGTTTAATACTAGTAAGACTGTTTCTTCTAATGCTGAGGATGTTTTAACGTTATTTGGCTGGCAATCAACGGATAATTGGGCCACTCAAGAGCTTATTGATGATGGTAAGCAGGCTGATATTACTATTGGTGATGATGCTTATTTTGATTTAGCTGGTAAGCCTACGGCTGTTATTGGTACTTTCCAAGGTGGTCAAATTCTTCTTGGTACTGCCAATACAGATTTTCCGATACGTGTGAAAGATGATGTTAATTGGGCTAAGGAAGGCGAATTTAGGCTACATGCTGTGTTGTATGATGATGTTAGTATAGTTGCTGCTGATGACCCAGTTTTTGAGTCGACAGATATTCATGTCACAGGACAAAACGCTACTGGTAATATAGGTGTTGGTGATACTAAGAACCGTAACGTACTTACGCGCGTGGCTCATGGTATTGAATGGGGACAAGTTTCTTTTGGTTCTAATAATCATGTTATTGGAATTTCTAAAGATCGTAAACTCTACACTTGGGGTAATAATGATAAAGGGCAGCTAGGGCTTGGCCTGGATCCTGCTACTCATCCTTATGTAGCTGAACCTACTCAGGTTGGAACAGGTAATTATTGGAATTGGTGTGCCGCTGGGTCTGATCACAGTATAGTAGTAAATCAAAATGGCCAGTTTGTTGCTGCAGGTAATAATGATAAAGGACAACTAGGTTTAGGGCATTTCAACAACCCTGCTGGTGGCACTTTTTATAACACTTTTCAAACATACTCACATGGTGGCTGGCATGTTGGAGAAGCTGGTAACAAGTTTACAGCACTTATAAGTACTGATAGTAGGCTTTATACTTTTGGGGATAACACTTATGGTCAACTAGGATTAGGCAGTTTTGGTGGTGCTAAGGAGAGCCCACAATTGGTTAACTTAGCTAATGTCGCTCAAGTTCACATGGACGGTAATTTTGTCATTTCAGTAGCTGGTAACCGCTACATGTATTCATGGGGTCAGAACAATTATGGTCAACTAGGCTTAGATGACACTAATAATCGTCATACACCACAACAAGTTGGTACTGATAGCTGGAGAAATATCGGTACTGGTTGGTATCATGTTGCAGCCATAAATACTGCTAGGCAGTTGTATACTTGGGGTAATAATAATCGTGGCCAACTCGGCACTGGCACCACAAATAATCATTGGGTTCCTACGCATATTACTACTCCTACTGGGCATGATGGGCATTGGAATAAGGTAACAGCTGGTGGTAACCACTCGGCTGCGATAAGTCTGCTTCATGGTACAGAGCCAAACAAAGGCGAGTTATTCACATGGGGAGCAAATACATATGGACAGTTAGGGCTTGGGCACAATGATGATGTACATCAGCCTACAAAAGCTGGTACCGGAACAAAATGGAGCGAAGCAATACACTTCGGTATGACTGCGTTAGGTGTCTCAAAGTCAGTTCTTGATTATAACTAGTACGGGCATTCTCAATATTCTTTGATTGAGGGGCAACTTTTAAGAAATTATAGTTTCCTTGTGCCTTGCGTGTTGGTGCTATCCAGGACATACGGGGTTCAAGGGGTTGTTTATATAAGAAATTTAACTCCCTTTGTAAACAAAATAAACACACACAAACAAAACACTGGGTAGCATTCTTGGGGTTAATAAGGGGCTAAGAGCGAGGAGACTGTAGGGTAGATTTAGTGTTTGAGCGATAATAAATTAGTTTTACAAGCATTTAAGGCTCAAAATATTGTTTTGCTCGTGGTTTCCCTCTCTTTTCCTTTACCTCTATTAACTCATTGTTTTGATAGTTTTATATATCAGCAATAAGTTTGATATTTTAAAGTTTGGTGTAGCAGTATGTGACTGCAATTTTGATTAGCCACAGTTTTATTCTTCTTTTCTTATATTTTTGATTGTTTCCCGTAGTTTTTGCTGGCTTGGCTTCTCCTTCATTTCTTAGTTTTTCCATTAAATATATACACCGTTGATTAAGGAGAAACATATGGAAAACAACAAAAACAATAAGGACGGTATCGAGTATGTAACAAACAGTAATAATGAGTGCAATGATTATGATAATATGATCGGGCTTAATGATAGCAGCAGTAATAGTAGTGGTAGTGTTTGGTTTAGTCAGCTTGTGACTAATGGTGGCGTTGGGTTGCCATTGGTGCCTGTTGCTGGTGGTGTGTTTAGTGATGATGTTGAGATAAGAATTAGTGAAAATGTTGTAAGTGAATATGGTGCGGATAGTTTGTCGGTGATGTTGCTCCTTGCAGGGGATGCGTATTTTGAAGTAGGCGAGCAGCCAGAAATAGTAGTTGAAATACCAGTAGAGAGTAATGTTATCAGTGTAGGTAGTATAGAGAGTGGTTACCCGGTTCGGGTGCGAGAAGTAATACGGTTTTGTGGAGTATTCACCCTACAAGCCGTATTAATCGAAGATAATAAAGTAAATCGTAAGTTAAGTTATATAGATAAAGTTAATGCCGGGTTTGGTGCCACTAATCCGTACGCGTTGTTCATGATATAGAAATAACAGTAAAAGAAAATGGGGTCTGGTAGGAAAAGTTATTCTTCACAGACCTCATTTATTTGTCTAAGTACAGAAATGGATCCTATTCTTACAAATGGAGTCGATATTTCAGGTCCATTTAGCTCAGCCGTGTTAGTAATGGAAACCCTTCTGCTTTAAGAATTTAGCCACTTGTGGTCTTTTATCAAGGGCAAAGTGTTCTTGCACTTTTTTACTCCAGCTTGCTTCTTGATTATTATTCGCTCTAGCATGGTAGTACTCTCTAGTTGTTTTGTCATAATCGTCAATGGCAGTTTCTGAGCTATTTTGGTAGCTATCTGTGTGTAGAATTACCGCTTTAGGTAGTCGCGGTTTTACATCATTTTTCTTGCTAGGATAACCCACAGTCATACCAAATAATGGCACAGTGTATGAAGGTAAATCTAAGATTTCAGCTATCCGAAAAATCTCATTACGAATACCACCGATATAGCAAATGCCCAAGCCTTGTGATTCAGCGTAAGTAGCCATATTTTGAGCTGCAATAGTGGTGTCTACTATGGATACTATTAATGACTCCATTGAAGTAAATGCCGCGAAATCTTCGTTTGTAGTTTTGGCTATTTGATAGTTACGGTGAAGATCAGTGACAAAGATATAGAAAGCTCCAGATTTAGGGATGAAGTAATTACCATTTGCGATTTCTGCAATTTCGTTTAACTTTTCGTTATTTTGAATTTCAATAATTGAATAAGCTTGGACAAAGTTTGAAGATGAGCCACTCTGAGCTGCAGTTATTAATTGTTTCTTCAACTCATCAGATATAGGTTTATTTTGAAAAGAACGGACCGAAGTATGACTCGTCTGTAATTTGAAAAAATCCATGAATTAATCTTTCCTACTTATTTTTTATATTTTGCTTTATGTAACATAAAAGACACAGAAAATATTCTATGCTTCCTGTTCTTCAGCCTCTTCATTATATTTCTGGAGCATTCCTTTTGAACCATGTAATCTGACCACAGTAAAAGTTACACATAAAATCATAGCCACAATGATTAGTGGAATCATGGCAGTAGTAGACCATTCCATTGTTTCAGCAAGACTATTAGCAGAATCTATCCCAATTAGTGATGCACCAATACAAACCATAAACCAGCCAGTGGATTTGTTAGAGAAACTGACAAATTGTTCACGTTGTTCAGCAGTGAAATTTGCAAATACTTTTTTGCGCCAAGGCTCTTGGTTTCTTTTAGTCATAATGTAGGCTGCTGGTGGTACTAGCCACCACCAAGGTGAAATATGTTCGGGAGGTTCTATTTGGTGTGCTTGATTAGCAATTTCTTCTCTATCAATATCAAGTTCGCCTAGCTCCATTGCACCTTGATACAGTGGTCCAGCAACCAAAACCCATGAACCAATAAATGCACACCATGCCATGATTATTTCTAACATAATAACCTTTCAAAACTAATTAGTTATTTAAGATCAGCCTAGACATAGTCTATCGGTTTTCAACGGGATACTCATTGTTTGTGCATTAGAATGTTCATTGACAAGATTTTACATACATGTCATCATGTATGTATGAGAAGAACGGCAGAAGATGCAGAGAAAACTCGGATTGAATTATTAAAAGCGGCAATATTTACCTTTGAAGAAAAAGGTTGGGCTGGGGCTACTTTTGAAGCAATAGCTAATAAAGCTGGAGTTACTAGAGGCGCGATTAATCATCATTTCCGTAATAAGCAAGTATTGTTAGTGGAGTCCTTGGAGTGGGGTTGGAAAGATTTTGCTGACAAAATATTTAGCAGACCAGCTAAAAATACTGAAGATTTTATCAAAAATTTACTTAATGACTATGTAGAATTACTCCAAAAAAATTCTGAATTCAGAGCGTTAGCATATGCCACAATTATGATTTCACCTCAAGTTGTTGGAGTAGGCTATGAGAAAGATGATGAGTTTTCATACTGGCGTGCACGCATAGTTAATTCAATTAAAGAAAAAGAAACAGCTCTTAAAGCTGAAACAATAGCAAATATCGTGCTGACTTTGCTGAACGGTTTTACCGTAACCGCAGTTATAGATAAGAAGAATATTCCTTCACAAAAAGAATTAAATGCTGCATTTTCCAAAGTTACCAGTGCTTTACTTGCTGAAACTTAAGGATTTTATAATGACAAATAAGCTTGCAAAAGCTAAAAATCAAAAGACATTGTCAAGGAATGCCATAATCGTAAGCACGATGGCATTATTTACCGATACCTTAATAATGGGTGTGGTAATTCCAGTCTTACCGTTGCTACCTTCTGTAGTTGAAAAAGGTCCAGCTGCAACTGGTATCTTATTTGCTTCGTATGCAGTTATGGTAGTGGTTTCCACCTTATTTACTGGACGTTATGTAGACAGGGCAGGGCCTAAATTACCGTTATTAATTAGCCTATTCGCATTAATGGCAGCCACGTTATTGTTTGCTACCGGTGGGCCATACTGGTTACTACTTATTGCCCGTTCTGCTCAAGGACTTGCTGGTGGCGTGGTCTGGGTTGCTGCTTTATCTCTCATTACCGCTACTACACCTTTTGAAAAACGTGGTGCAGCGATGGGAATGGCAATGTCTAGTACTAGTGTTGGTAGTTTAATGGGGCCAGTAATCTCTGGTTTTATGGTAGAGCATTTTGGTAGAGCATCCCCATTTTTATTAGTAGCAGGACTTGCTTTATTGGATGGAATCTTACGAATAATTTTGATCAAAGATATCGAATATAAAGGTGAAGAATCTGGTGGAATGACTGAAGTATTAAAAATTCCTGGTTCACTTGTGTTAGGTTTTATCACAGCAGTAGGAGCAGGTATTTGGGCAGCAATTGAGCTAGTATTACCACAGCATCTAAATGTATCATCGCTAACTATTGGCTTACTATTTGCGCTTGCTTCAGTTGCAAGTATTATTGCAAACCCAATAGTTGGTTATTATTTTTCAAAGCCGACCACAATACCGTTTATCGGAAGTGGATTGGCATTATTGATTGTTAGTTTGCTAATTATTGGTTTTGCCACTGAAATTTGGCAGACCGCTGTTGCATTATTTATCTTAGGGTTGGCTACACCTTTATTACTAATGCCGACTACTACTTTGATGAGCGAGCAAGGGTATAAGGTTAATCCACCGATTGTTGGTGGTACTTTTGCATTCTTTAACTTAGCTTACGCAGGAGGAATGGCTGTGGGACCAGTGTTGGCTGGTTTTGCAGTTCAAGGATTTGGCTTTAGTGCAGCAATGGTTATTACCGCCGTTATTTTCATGATTATTGGAATTTTGACTTTGCGTAAATTCAAGATGTTTAGTGTGGCTTAATTAATTAGAACCTAATAAAATAGCTCTGAGTAAATACTTACTCAGAGCTATTTTTCTATTACTGTTACGTGTTGTAGTTATACACTCCCATAATATTTCCTTCAGTATCGCTGAATAATGCAATTGAGAGACCATATTCTCCTACCTCAGTACGAGGTTGAATGATTTGTCCTCCTGCAGTTTTAACTGATTCAAGTTTTTTATCAATATCGTCAACATAAATATTAATTACTGGACCAGCGTCAGAAACTCCCTGACGCTTATGGAAGCCACCATTTATCCCACCAACTTCAGTAGGGTTACCATTTTCATCAGCTTTGACAGTTAATGCAAAAGTTGCATCTTTACCCATAGGTGGAGTGTGCCAGCCAAATACCTCACTATAGAATTTGCTGACGCGAGTCACATCGTCTGCTGGCATTTCAAACCAAGATACTTTGTCTGTTTGCTTTTCCATACATATACTCCTTATTTAATTCGTATATGTAGTTTAAATAATGCCGATATTGTATGTATTGTATAAATCAGACATCGAAATTATCGAAATAATCTTTTGGAGTATAGCCAGTAATCGCCTTAAATGAACGAATAAAGTGGGACTGGTCAGTATATAACAGGTGATAATCTTTCTGAAAAGATTGTTGTAATCTCAATACTTTCAGTAAATTATGAGGTGTGAAGCCAGTAATCTCTTTGAGTTTTCGTTGTAATTGTCTAGTTGATATTCCGGTTATACTAGCCATATCAGTAACAGTATTAATATGATCTAGATGTTGCAAAATACTAGTCAGTAGCTGACTTTTGGCGACTAATTTTTTATTAGTAAGTAAGTGGACTAAATCTGCCATAATTGGTTGTTTTCAAGGAACTGTAAATTAGCCATTTTATGGTTAGTTTCAACCAATGGCAGCTTGCCAGTGTATGCTGTCCCGATATACTGGTTAGCAATCTCATTTCGGTTACCTTGCCAGACACCTGGTAAAAATTGAACACCAACATAATGAAAATTACGGCCAAGATTTAGTGTTTCATATTTTGTATGTAGAGAAGTTACTCCAGCAATAGTGATATCTATTTCATTAAACATAATATCAACGCAAGCATCGGGTACAGCATGTAGTATGAAATCTTCTGACAGGGAAGTTGTGGTCTTTAATTCCCAAAAACACTGTACTAACTCGTTTAAGTCAGTTGGAGGTTTTGCTTCCACATATTGCACCGACTGCAGAGTTTTCTTTATTCCATCTGGTGCTGGATTATATATTGGAGTATTAACCATAATTATTTTTGAAATCTACCTTGAAAATTCTTAGTGTATTTTGCCATGGGTATTATAACCAATCCTTCTTTTTGAAACCCCAAATAAGACCAGTGACAGTTACGACTAAGAGAATACAAGCTAGCCAGACACCCCAATCTTGACCAGTACCAATATAGGGAACATTCATACCAAAGAAACCAGTAATACCTGCAGGAACGGCAATGATGGCTGCCCAACTGGTAACTTTTTTCATAGTTACATTCAAAGCGTTACTTTGTAAGGCAATCTGAGTTTGTAAAACACTAGAGACCATATCTCGTGAGGAATCTGTCAATTCAATAGCCAATATGACATGGTCATAGACTTCTTGGAAATAAGGAGTAGTTTTATCTGCACTATGTAGACTATTCCAGCGCAAGATAGAGCTCATCACTTCACGCATTGGTAGCACAATACGACGTAAATCAGATAAGTTGCGATGGACGAAGAAAGAAAGCTTTTGGATAGAATCATCTGGCTTTTCATTAAAAAGTGAGGCTTCAAGATTTTCAGTTTCTTCGTCAAGTAGTTCTGCAACTTGTAAAAAGTCATCAACAATGCAATCAAGCACACCATAAAGCACAAACTCAACGTTCTGCTCTGGAACTTCAGTCTGGTCATCCAAACGTTCTTGAATTATCTGACCATAGTTAATTTCTTTATTTAAGACAGTTATGACTACGTCTTTTAGGATAAAGATAGCTATTTCAGTTAACTTTAATTGGAATTCCTCAGTAATTTTTGGAACCTGAGTAGTAATCAAAATGTGGTCATCATATCGTGAGATTTTGCTACGAGTAAAAGGTTGAGTGATATTGTCTATGGCAAGGTGGTGTAAGCCATAAGCATTAGCAACCTTATAAAAATCACTGTAGTCATCATCACTTTCAAGATGAATCCAAAGCGCACTATTTTTATCAGCAACTGCATTAATTTCTTGCGTATTAATGCTGTGCGCTTTCATGCTTTCGTCAAAAACTGTAATCATTTTTTCAGTATATTAGATAAACAGAACTTATAGGCTATAGGCATACAATAATTAAGGTCTCATAACTAAATAGCTATGAGACCTTATATTAAAGAAAGCTTTGCTTATCGTACGATTACATATTTGCTATCGCGCAAGTCCATAAGTTCTTTACCACCTGCGTATGAAACCGCAGATTGTAAGTGTTCCATAGTAGCGCGCATAGTTTCTGAGATTGGACCTTTGCAAGGTACTAACATCTTCTTACCTTCTACGTGCTTAGGTTCACCCTTTTGGTGCTCGCTTGCACTACCGAAAAATACTTTGAACTGTTCACCGTTTTCATTTTCTACGATTTCGCCAGGGTTTTCATCATGGCCACCGAACATGCCACCAACCATTACAAAAGTTGCACCGAATGCTAGTGATTTTGCGATGTCACCATATTCACGGATACCACCGTCAGCAATGATAACCGCATCAGAAACGCTATTGAATGCATCCTGCACAGCTGATAGTTGCCAATCACGAGTACCAAACCCAGTATTTGGACTAGTGATACATGCGCTACCTGGTCCAATGCCAACTTTGATTGCATCAGCGCCAGCTTTTTCAAGGTCTTTTGCAGCTTCACCAGTTCCCACATTTCCAGCAATTAGGAAAGTTTCTGGAAGGTTTTTCTTGATGTATTTAATCATCTTGATAACAGAAGCTGAATGACCATGTGCCACATCAACTGTTATGTATTCTGGAGTAAGGTTTTTTTTGACAAATTCATCAACATAATCGTAGTCAGCGTCTTTGATTCCAATAGATATTGAAGCATAAAGACCTGATTTTTGGAATTCCTCAGTAAAAGCAATTGGGTCAATATCAAAGCGATGCATGATATAGAAGTAATCATTTTTTGCTAGCCATTTTGCTAGGTTTTCATCAATGATTGTAGACATATTTGCAGGTACTACTGGAATGTTGAACTTGCGTTTGCCTAGGTGTAGGGAAGTATCGATTTCTGAACGAGAATTGATAATACACTTTGCTGGTACTAGTCGTACATCGTTGTAATCAAAAGTTGTAAATTGTAGTTGTTCCGCCATTTTCCACCTATATTTGATGTTTACATTAGATCCAGTGAGCGGTTTTGCATTTCGGACCGTATAATATGCTACCAAGTTTTTATAAAATAGTAACTACCTAATGATTAAAAATTACATTATTTTGTTAAATTAAGCTGAACAGCTTGGTTAATAAGTTCAGCTAGTGCTGCATAATCAAGCTCGTCATTTTCATGGATATCAATGGCTCTACGAGTATTTCCAGCTAGGCTCGAGTTAAATAAATTTGCCGAATCATCCAGCTTTGCGCCTTTTGCGAAAGTTAGCTTCACATATTTTTTATAGGTTTCACCAGTGAAAAGCATGCCATTGTGCTCCCAAATAGGAACTCCACGCCATTTCCATTCTTCAATAACGTCAGGATTAACTTTTTTAACTAATTCACGTACTTGAGTCATGATTTCTGCTTGCCATTTAGGGAGCCGCGCAATACGTTCATCAATAAGCTCACTTGGAGTTTTGTTTAGTTTATCTTGCGCTGCTTTACTAAGCCGTTTTTCTGCCATAATTGTCCTTTATTGCCTGTGAAGTTCTTATAAATTTTCCGATTTATTATCCATTGCTTTATTAGCGGCTAGTGTGCCGTTAAGCACGCTTTGAGTTAGTTTGGCATTTTGATTATCAGTATCACTTTGCACCAACATGAAACCATTGCCTTTATCGCCCATTGCTTTATAAGTATCTAACTCTTCAACACGTAAGATGGCTTTTAGGACATCAGCTTCCCCGATACCAACTTGAACCATACTACTTACTGACTCTTTAAGACCATTAGCAATTGCTTTACGTTGTCCGGCAATACCTTCACCACGTAAGATTTGTGATTCTTTTTCAGCCTGTGCATTAGTAACTACTCGGATTTTATCTGCGTTAGCCTGCTCCTGAGCAGCTTCACGATCTCTTTTGGCAGCATTAATAGAGTTCATAGAATCTTTAACACGAGAGTCAGGTTCGATATCAGTAACCAATGCTTTCACAATTGTGTATCCATATTCACTCATTGCTTCTTGGATATCATTTTGCACATCTTTGGCAATAGCATCCTTTTCACTAAATACGCTGTCGAGTTCACGTGCTGGAACAGCTGAGCGAATACTATCAAATACATAGGCACTAATTTGTGCTTGTGCGTCGTTCAGTTTGTAAAAAGCCTCAGATACTTTGTCTTGAGTGATGTAGTATTGCACACTTACTGCAAGATTTACGAAAACATTATCTTTAGTTTTTGTCTCAATATTTACATCTAGTTGCTGGATTCGCATATTTGCAGTAAAAGCTTTCCGATCAATGAAAGGAATCTTTACTCGAAAACCTGGAGCTTTGATGTGCTTAAATTTACCAAAGCGTTCAATAATTACGTTTGTCTGTTGCCGCACAATAAAGAAGGTATCTTGGAGCGACACAAGCGCAATAATTACAATAAACACACTTAAAATAATAGAAACCATGATTTATCAACTAGCCTTTCATTAAATATGGTTTAAAGAACATTTTACAGCTTTAGTAGAATAGCTGCTCTAGCTAAGATTTTTTAATAATCTGCGTAGCGAAGTAACTCGAGAAGCTAGACGAGTGGTTGCTGGGTTTTCCGTAAGTAATGCATCAATACCACAATTAACTGCTTCATTATCATGTAGGCAGCCTTTTTCACAATTAGTGGTAGCTTCAAGAATTTCTGGAAAACCAGTTAAAACATCAGTGGTCGTGACATGTGCCAAACCAAAAGAACGAATACCAGGAGTGTCTATTACCCAGCCTTTGGTATTGAGTTTTAAAGCTTTTGAGGAAGAAGTGGTATGACGACCGCGACCAGTGACTTCATTAACTGCGCCAGTTTCACGGTTAGCGTGAGTTAGTGCATTAACTAGAGTTGACTTTCCGACACCAGAATGGCCAGCAAGTACAGTGATTTTATTAGTTATTTCATTAGTGATATTTTCAATAAATTCATGGGGAATTTTTTTATCAATTAATTGAGATTCGAAGACTTCAATACCAAGTGGTTCATAGTAATTTCGTAATTCGTGTGCTGAAGCTAAGTCGGTTTTAGTGACGCAAAGGTATGGTTTAATACCTACGGCAAAAGCAGCAACAATCATTCTATCAATTAAACCAGTTCGAGGTTCAGGATTAACTGCTGCAACTACTATCAGTAGGTTATCTGCATTTGCCACTAAGATACGTTCGAGATTATCGCTATCATCACCACTGCGACGTAATACATTCTTACGGTTTTGAATTTTCACCAATCTTACTAAGGTGCCTTCATCCCCAGAAGTATCGCCGACAAGACTTACTAAATCTCCTACTACAATAGCCTGTTTACGTAAATCTTTTGCGCGGACGGCAGTCACAGTTCGTTCATTTGCTTGATTTTCATCAAGAATGACTGTATAACGTCCACGATCAACTTTAATTACTCTACCTGTTAAGGCATTTTCGTATTTTGGGCGAATTTTTGTACGTGGTTTACTACCGTGTTTTTTAGGACGTTTTTTGAAACGATAATTTTCGTATTCACTATACTTACTCATCGTTTAATCATCTCTTCCCACATTTTTGTAAAATCGGGCATAGTTTTAGAGACGGTCTCAATATTTTCGATGCTAATGTCAGGTACTTTAAGTCCGATTATCGCACCGGTAGTGGCCATCCGATGGTCTTTATAACTTAAAAATTCGGTACTATGTAGCTCTGATTTGTTGAATTCTAGTGAAGTGTCATGTTCAATAACAGTGCCACCTAGTTTATTAAATTCAGTCGCTAAGGCATTGATTCTATCTGTTTCGTGCCCACGTAAATGTCCAATACCAGTGATTTTAATTTTTGTATTTGCAAGCAGTGATAAAGCAGCAATATTTGGCACTAATTCGCCATAAGCAGTTAAATCTATAGTGTTTGGAGCTTTTAGTATTTTGGGCCCACAAAAGCTCATTTGTTGTTGCTCGTCATCAAAGGAAGCTTTACCACCAAATTGCTCCATGAGTTGTGGTAGGTGAAATCCTGGTTGATTGCTAGTTTTCGGCCAAAATGGAATTTTCACTGAACCATTGGTTGCCATTGCAGCTGCTACGAAAGGAGTAGCATTTGCCAGATCAGGCTCTACAGTCTGCTCAAAGCCTGATATTTTTCCTGGTTGAACTTTCCAACTGGTATTACTTAATTCCGTTACCCCAATTCCTAAATCTCTTAAAGTGTTAACGGTCATTGAGATAAGTGGTTTACTAGGTAAATTAGTTCCAGTATGTTCTATTTCCAAACCATTTTGACAACGTGCGCCAATTAATAAAAGAGCAGAGATAAATTGAGATGAAGCAGAAGCATCAATATTAATTTTGTCAGTAGTAATCTTCCCAGACCCATGTACTGTAAATGGTAAAAACTCACTGTTATGGCGAGTAACTTTGATGCCAAGTTTCTCTAGTGAAGTTAGGGTAGTAGACATTGGGCGGATTTTGGCTTCAGCATCTCCAGTGAAAGTCGTATTGCCATTGCGAAATACTGCTATTAATGGAACAAAGCGCATTACAGTGCCAGCTAAACCACAATCAATTGTGACATCATTTTCATTAAAGCTAGGAGTGATATTTAATGAATTATCATTTTCAGTAATACTTGCTCCAAGATTTTTAAGAGCTTGTATCATTAGTTTGGCATCACGAGCTACTAAAAAGTTACTGATAGTTGAAGGGCTACTGGCTAAAGCTGCCAATACTAAATAACGATTAGTTAATGACTTAGAGGCTGGAAGATTTACAGTAGCATTGATGGGGTAATTTACCGTAGGAGCTTTCCAAGAAGTCATTTTATCCTTTTACTAGTTATGTTATTTCTTAATAATCAATTCTATAACACTCTGTTAATCTGGCTATTCTTTTTGTAGAGTTAGTAGTGTAACGATATTTTAAGGGGCTGTAATGACAAACGAAACATTAGCAAATGGTGCAAAGGTAGAGACTATTACTTCAGGTTCTTCATGTTGCGCTAGCAATGAAGTTAAGACTGAAGATAGCACTTGCTGCAACACAGAAGCTAAAGAAACAACTAAAATGGAAACAAAGGATTCAAGTTGCAATTGTGGCTAATCTCACATTTTTTAAAAAAGGACTGGTATTGCATCGGTCCTTTTTTGTATTTTAATCCAACACTATGTGATTACCTTGGAATACTAAACTAATTAATAATACAATTTTGTATGGAGATTCTCTTTTTAAGGGGACTTTCCAATACGAAAGGAATATTATTATGTTCGGTGAAAACGATAACAACAATAACGACGATTTTGGTAACAACGATTACGATAACGTGAACTCAAACCGTCGTGATGATGACGACTACGGAAACAATGGTCGTCAAGCAGGTCGTGACAACTTCGGCAATGATGACACTGATACTTTCGGTGGCAACAACACCCGTCGTGATGATGACGATGATGACAACTACGGAAACAATGGTCGTCAAGCAGGTCGTGACAACTTCGGCAATGATGACACTGATACTTTCGGTGGCAACAACACCCGTCGTGATGATGACGATGATGACAACTACGGTTCTAACCGTCGTGACGACAATCGCCGTTCAGATGACGATGATTACGATAACAATAACAACGGTTTCTAATCACGTTTTCCTAAACACAGCAAAAAGTGCCGGTAGTTTTCTATCGGCACTTTTTCGTTGAAATTTTTATTAGGTAATTAGAATGCGTTCTAGTGGCAGTAATCTTTGAGAGGCGTGTTATTATTTTCCATATGATTATTCCAAAAGCAACTCTTGATACTACTAAACTTGACCTTTTTGAACGCTCGAAATATTTCTTTTTACACTTAGCTAATCAGACTAAACGCAAAGATAATGGTGAAAAATTTATTGGGCGTACCGCTTTGGAAAAAGCTGGTTTTATCATAGAGCCTTTTTGGGAAACTCCAGAAGATATGGAAGGTGATACTTATCATGGCTATATCAAAGAACATCGTGAGTTTGATCTTATGGTACGACAGGGAGTATTTGAACGCTTAATCAAAGCACAGCAGCTGCTACCAGATTCATGGAATTTAGTGCTCAAAGCAGGATTTCGCCCTTATAGTGTGCAGTTAGAACTCCTTGATGCATTTATCGAAAGTAGTAAATTAGAATATCCTAATTACACCGAGGAAGAACATTTAGAACAAGCCCGCACATATATTGCTGATCCCCGTATTGGCTGCCCACCGCATGTTACGGGCGGGG
Organism: Micrococcaceae bacterium; assembly: GCA_047608145.1. Taxonomy (GTDB): domain Bacteria; phylum Actinomycetota; class Actinomycetes; order Actinomycetales; family Micrococcaceae; genus JASGDC01. Next base: position 37,579 of record JASGDC010000015.1, on the reverse strand, counting down.
CAGTTGATGTAGATATTAAAGATGCTGAGACAGGGGAATATGTTGATATGGGGTGTATCCCGAATACGGATTATGAAATCTCTTTTTTGCATAGTGATTTAGTTACTGCAGAACAGCGTGCGAATAGGCAAGTCTTGTTAAAAGCGATGCTTAAAGTAGGATTTTCACCTAATCCAAATGAGTGGTGGCATTATCAATACGGTGATACTATCTGGGCAGCTTTTTATGGGCATAAGGAAACACTTTACGATTTGATAACCCAATGAGTCCTATTATTGGTTTGGTGATTAATACTTCTTCCGCACAAGGACGTGCAACGAAGATTGGTAATTATATTAGGGTTGAAGAAATATTGAATTTATAGATTTAACTGGAAATAGCCCAGAGGAGACTAAGCAGAATATTGATGGAAATCCTGATATAGGTTTTTACATTCTTTGTGGTGGAGATGGGCTTATTAGTACTTTCTTAAACACGGAATGTGGCAAAGAAAAGCCTTGTGGAATTATTCCTTCTGGTACTGGAAATGATTTTGCAAAAGCCTTGGGCATTGTCCCTAACAATCTTAAAGCTAACTTGGCTAGGATACTTGATTGCAAAGAACCAACTCTTGTAGATATTGGCTTAGCTAAAAGTCCTGATACAGTACATTATTTTGCCAGTGCACTTTCTTTAGGATTTGATGCAGCGGTGAATGCAAAAGCAAATGAGATGAAATTTCCAAAGGGAAAATTAAAATACAAAATTGCAATAGCTCCGACATTGGTTAGCTATAAAGGTAGAAATTTTATTGTTGATATAGACGGCAAAAAATTAGAATATAAAGGCCTTATGACTACTGTTATGAATATTAGTAATGTCGGTGGTGGTTTGGAATTAGTGCCTAATGCATCTGTCAAGGATGGTCTTTTTGATGTGTTTATAATCCGAGATATTAGTAAAACTAAGCTTTTAAGATTTTTACCAAAGCTTGCTACTGGTAGGCATTTAAATATGTGGCTTATAGGAAAATATGTTGGTAAAGGACCGTTTATGTTGACTGTGTTACCACGGGCTTTACAGGTTTTGCTATAGTTAGTTCTTTGGACATATAGGCCATAATGTGCTGTTATTTTTCTTTGTTTGGTGTTATTTTTTCTGTGATGTAGGCCTTGTTTGTTAGCTTTTAAAGTTAGCTTATGGGTTTTAATCAATATTCTGCTTGGTGTGTGCTATGTGTTGGTAAATTAATTAAGTTTGGTGCAACTTCTGCTGGTAAACAGTGATGGAGATGTAAAGAATGCAAAGCTACAGGGCTCAATGACAATCCTAAAGCTTCAAGAAGACTGAATCTATTTTCTCTAAAGGCCTTTATTTAAGCTGTTCTTGCCTTATTTATGTAAATCAGCAAGTAGTTTTAGTTTCAGGTATTTTTATGCTGGTTTACGTGAATAAGCGTGTAAAATACAGTATTTTATAAAAATGTTCCCTTATTCTCAATTAGAGAAATAAGGGAACTTAGTAATAGAGTTTGTGGGCCTGGAGAGACTCGAACTCTCACGCCGTAAAGCACTAGAACCTAAATCTAGCGTGTATACCAATTTCACCACAGGCCCATGTTGAACTAGCAACATTGAATACTATACAACATTTAATTTAAAATTGCCAATTCAACTAAAATATCGTTATTTTATTACTAAATGGCAAGTTCTTTCATGATGCGTGCGACATGTCCAGTAGCCTTAACGTTATATTTTGCTAAGGCAATCTTGCCATCTTCATCAACTACGAAAGTAGAGCGAATGATGCCTTGGAAAATTTTGCCATAGTTTTTCTTTTCACCGAATGTAGCATATGAAGTCGCAATAGATTTGCCTTCATCAGAAAGTAGAGTGAAAGGTAGTTCTTTCTTTTCTTCAAATTTTGCTAGTTTTTCTGGGTTGTCGGGTGAAATGCCAATTACTTTATAACCACTTTCTTTGAAGGCTTCTAAGTTATCACGAAAGTCGCAAGCTTCTTTAGTGCAACCAGGTGTCATAGCTTTAGGGTAAAAGTAGATTAATACTTTTTCACCTTTGAAATCACTAAGTGATACTTCGTTATCGTGAGCATCAAGAGCGGTAAATTCTGGAGCAGTATCTCCAACTTGTAGTTTTGTCATAATTAAATCCTCCTATATTTAAGGATAAGCTACAATTTCACTAATAACTATAAGGTTTTTGTTAGTAATTTATCTTAAATACTAGTCAGCTTAATTAATTAGTTCTAAAGTGATAAGTATGAGTGAAACCCAAAAAATCCGAGAAGCTTTACTTGCGACGATTCGTCAATCAACTTATGACTTTGAAGTTAATGCAGTGGTATCGGGAAGTCCGTTAAATATTACTCACGGTTATTGTGACATTAAAGCAAGCCAAATGGTTGCTGAAACTTCTGTAGTTAAAGTAAATCCTAAGGGGCTTCCTAGTAGAGAAGTTACTTTAAGTTATTTGGATGTAACGAAAGTTATTATTGAAAAACCAGGGAAAGATCATGATAGTTCAGCTGGTATTGGTTGTGTGTCTTTTGAATCTGTAGGTATTGCCTCTTCCCAGATTTGGTTATTATTTTGGCTTTACGCAGTTACTGAAGCTAAAGAAGTTACTGAAAATAAATTCCAAGTAGTCATTAAACCAGAAGCTTTTCAAGAACAGGCTCCAGAAAAATGGGCGAAAAGATTAAGTGAAGCGTTAGATCAAAGTGCTTTGGCACAGCAACCGGGTCCTTATTATGGACAAGTAACTTTATCTCAAAAAGGTTTAATTGAGACTTTTTCACTTTATGTGCTACACGGAGATGAAAAAGAGTTTAACCCAGAAACTGATGCGGATAAAAACGATGTAGTGCATGTTTTGCGTCTTCAGCCTACGAAAACAAAGCAATTAGAATTTCCAGAATCTGAAGAATTACAAATTTAGTTTTTGCTAGTAAACTAGAAAAGATATGACTCAAGAAGACCTCTTTTCTCTCTTTGAAACTAATGAACCTACTAAGCTAACCCCAGCATACCCACATCGTGCTGCCTGGGGTACTAGTGATAAGTTACGCGCTTGGCAGCAAGAAGCTTTAACAAAGTATTTTGAGACTGAACCTGGAGACTTCATGACTGTAGCAACTCCTGGTGCGGGGAAGACTACTTTTGCTTTGCGGTTAGCTAGAGAATTGATTGATAGAAATACTATAGATCGTATTATTATTGTGGTTCCCACTGAACCCTTAAAAAACCAGTGGGCTGAGTCAGCAGCACGAGTAAATTTAAAGATTGATCCAAGTTTTAAAAACTCTGATGGGGCACATGGTCGCCAATACATTGGTATTGCAGTAACTTATGCTCAAGTAGCAAATAAACCTGCATTGCATAGCGCTAAAACTGAAAACGCCAAAACATTAGTAATTTTTGATGAGATTCATCATGCAGGAGACGCCCGTTCGTGGGGTGATGCTGTTTTAGAAGCCTTTGATGGTGCTAAGCGCAGGTTAGCTCTTACTGGAACACCATTTCGTTCCGATGATTCGGTCATACCGTTTGTCCGTTATGAAAAAGACAGCGCTGGAGTTGCACGTTCTAGAGCTGACTATTCATATGGGTATTCACAGGCACTTGAAGATAAAGTGGTGCGTCCGGTAATCTTTCATGCTTATTCTGGACATACTCGTTGGCGCAATAGTGTCGGTGATGAGATGGAGTCATACTTAGGTGAGGCAGCTACTAAGGATGTAACTGCAAAAGCATGGCGAACTGCGCTTGATCCTAATGGCAATTGGATGAAACAAGTTATTACAGCGGCACATAAGCGACTATTAGAAGTTCGGAAATCTGTTACAGATGCTGCAGGGTTGATTATCGCAAGTAACCATGATGATGCTCGTGCTTATGCAAATCTGGTTAAGGAGCTAACTGGTATTAAACCAGTATTGGTACTTTCTGATGATGCAAAAGCTAAAGATACCATTGAGAATTTCAGTGACAACGATGAGCTTTGGATGGTTGCGGTGCGTATGGTTTCTGAAGGTGTTGATATTCCACGCTTGATGGTAGGCGTTTATGCTACCAGTATTTCTACTTCTTTGTTTTTTGCCCAAGCAGTTGGTCGTTATGTGCGTGCTCGTAGACGTGGTGAGGTGGCCTCAATATTTTTGCCATCAGTGCCTAATTTATTAGTGCATGCCAACGAATTAGAGAAAGAACGCGACCATGTGTTACAACCAAAAAGCCGTGAAGAAGGTTTGGATGATGCATTAATTGAGGCTGCTAATAAACAAGATTCTGCTAGTGATGAGCTTACCAAAGAAGAATTTAAGGCATTAGATTCCCAAGCAGCTTTCGATAAAGCAATTTTTGATGGTGGTGAATTTGGAACCTATACTTGGGCAGGTTCTGATGAAGAGATGGACTTTCTTGGTATTCCAGGTTTACTTGAACCTGAACAAGTGAAGGAGCTTTTGCACAAACACCAAAAGGAGCAGCAAAAGAATCAGGCTAAGGCCACGCCAGCTTCTGATCATAAACAATTAAAAGAGTTACGTTCTGAGCTTTCAAAGTTAGTATCTGCATGGAGTGCCCGTTCAGGTACACCGCATGGTGTAATCCATAACAAACTTCGTGAACACTCTGGCGGTCCAGCAGTGCCGCAGGCAACTCGAGAGCAAATTGAAAAACGGATTGTAAAAATCCGTGGTTGGTTCGTCGGGCGCAAATAGCATATTGTAAGCAAAACAGTAGCCTTTTTTCGTAAGTTTTGGACTTTCTTTCAGCTATTGCTTTTGGTTTACTCTTTTGTCAGTACTTTTCATCATCTTCAGTATGTTTAAACACACGTTATGTGCTGAAACGCACGGCAGATTTTTACTTGGTGGAATAAAAATGAACAAGTGTTTGTTTTAGTAACGTTAAATAAAATGAAACTTTAATCAGGAGGTTAAAATGTCATCAATCGCACCAGGTACATATAAACTAGATCCAGCTCACAGTGAAGTAGGATTTGAAGTCCGTCACGCTGGTATTTCAAAGGTTCGCGGTAGTTTTGAAGATGTTGAAGCGACTTTTGTTGTCGCAGAAGATCCAAAAGATACTACTCTTGAAGCTACTATGAAGACTGCAAGCATTACTACTCACAATGAACAGCGTGATGCACATCTTAAAGGTGATGACTTTTTCAAAGTTGAGCAGTACCCAGAGATTACTTTTAAAGCTACTGATTGCTCAGGTAGTCAAGAAGGTCTCACTATTAAAGGTGAACTGACTATTCTAGATACTACTAAAGAAGTAGAATTAGAGACTACATATAACGGTACAGTTGGCGACCCAATGGGTAACACTCGTGCAGGTTTTGAAGCTGAAACTACTATCAATCGTAAAGATTATGGTCTAACATGGAACGCAGCTCTTGAAGCTGGTGGCGTATTAGTATCTGACAAAGTAAAGATTGTGATTGATGCTAGCCTAATTAAAGAATAATATCCCTTTCAAATAAAAAATGAGGTGGTTATAGTTACCATCTCATTTTTGTTATATAAAGTTCAGGGGGCTATGTACTTAACTTCTTTAATTGAGGATGGTTTGTTTATATTCTGGGTAGTTTTGGATTGTCTTTTGTTACTGTTTTGTATAATTAGGATTCTTGTATAGTTGTCTTTGCTTTAATGTATCTACGTAGTAGATACTTTTATTAAAATTATCTTAGTAAAGGGAAACATAATGCATGCTCTAGAAAGTGAAACTAGAATAACTCAATGGGGGAATTCTAAGGCAACTAGAATACCTAGTCGGATCGTTAAAGAATTAGGTTTAAAAGAAAATCAAGCTATGTCTATAACGGTAAAAGATAACGTAATTATGATGACTCCGATACAGAAGCAGCCAACAAGTATTTATGAGTTGTGTTCGCAGGGTGGAAAGACGACGGGCATCGTAACAGCGAGTTAGAATGGGGAAAAGCTGAAGGTAACGAATTAGAATGGTAAAATAAGGAGACATATTCTACGTAATTTTAGTCCCAGTCGTGGGCGTGAACAAATGAAACGACGCCCTGCAATAGCCTTAAGCAATGACCTAGTTTCTAAAGCAACAAATATGACAATAGTGGCTCCAATTAGCAGCACAATGAGAAACTTCCCAACATATTTAACATTAAAAAGTACTAAAGAAATTCACGGCAAAGTCATGCTAGATCAAACCATAGCTCTAGACTTACACGCAGGAAAAGTCACAAAAGACAGCATCATAGAAAAAGTATCCAAAGAAGAACTAACAGAAATCATTTCGATATATAAACTACTTTTCAGTATTGACTAAAATTGAGCCCCTGGAATGTTTTTGGTACTGACTTGTAGTCAGAGTTGACAATTTTCTTACGCTGATACCTACTAGTTGAGTTCGTTCATGAAGTCGTTGGAAAAATTATTATTGTAATCATTTTCTGCAACTTTTATTAATGATTCCCCGGGCTGTGTTTATTGAATTACCCAGTAAGTATTCAATTCTCAGTTCTAGTTTTTTAATCCTATTGGGTCTAGATAATAATCATGTGCGTCACAAGGTGATGATCCTATGTTTTGATCTTTAGCAACAGTGTGTCCATTGATGAGGATTTCACAGGTAGTTGTTGCTTTTGAATCATATGGACTTTCTGTGTGTAGTTTTGCTGAGCTTTCTGGGTCAGTATTTGCGTGTCCCGGTAATTCAAGAACAAAACTGCTCTCAAAATTTTTTCGTTGCTTCATAACCTGTAAGGTAATCAACTTGTCCGGTTGGAGTTTCTGAAGGATTTGATGGCGTTATTGTTGCTTTGTATGTGATGGTGTAAGGTGAGCCTTTAGGTCCGTACGCAGGGTCATTACTATCACAAGCCGCAAAGCTACCGCTTAAACGATGTAAAAAAAATAGTGGCTAGTAACAAACACCTATCGTTAGTTACTAGCCACTATTTTCATGCCCTAATTGGTGCTAGGTACTTAAATATATAAGCCCCAAAGTTTATTTAATTTTGATGCCTTCAGCTTCCATTTTATTTGTTGCTTCTTTGAGTTTGTCGGGATAAATAGCTGCGGTTAATTCGATTAGGACGGTTGTGTTTAAGTCATTCTTAGCAGAGTCTTCGGCAGAAGCTTGTACACAGTATTCGCTAGCAATACCAACTAGATCAAGCTGTTTAATATCATTTTTATTTAACCAGTCTGAAAGTGTTACATCAGTATCGTATTTACTTGAATCATCTGTATCAGCAAGGACCCCTTCGAAAGCAGAGTATGCTGCATCATATTGCCCTTTGTAAAAGACTGCGTCAAAATCTCTAAATTGAAGATTTGGATGGAATTCAGATCCTTCAGTGCCAACTACACAATGCGGTGGCCAAGAATCAACAAAGTCAGGATTATCGCTAAAATGACTGCCTGGTTCGATATGCCAATCTTTACTCGCAATAATGTAGTCGTAGTTATCGCCATTTTCTTCAATGTAGCTAGTGATGTCAGTAGCAGCTTGAGCGCCGCCTTCGACTGCTAGTGAACCGCCTTCACAAAAGTCATTTTGTACATCTACTACTAATAATGCTTTTTTCATGATTAATCCTTAAATATGGTGTTGATGATTGGATCGCCTTTTTGTAGGCTTAAACCTTTTTCAGGTAGTTCGGCAAAAGCCTTTTTGAAACGTTTTTGTGCATTTGCAACTCCAATTTCACCAGTGTACTCATCATTGATTTTTCCGTCTTTAACTAGTTGCGCCAGAATTGAGCGTTCATTATCGGTAGCTTTGTAACCAGGATTAGTACTAATAACCTCAGTTTTAGCTATATCATTAGCTAACTCGCGATATGCGTATTTACGTCCACCGATTGACTTTTTACCACTTGCTTTTTTAGCTACTGCTAGTTGTTTTCCATCTTTATCTTCATGAGAAACTAGTTTATAAACCATTGCGGCAGTAGGATGTCCAGAGCCCGTAACTAGCTGAGTTCCAACTCCATAACCATCAACAGGTGCCGCTTGAAGTGCTGCAATTGCATATTCATCAAGATCACTTGTGACTACAATGCGAGCTTTAGTAGCACCTAACGAATCAAGCAGTTTCCGTACGGATTTTGCTTGTGAGGCAAGATCTCCTGAATCAAGACGAACGCCACCTAGTTCGGGGCCAGCAAGATCTACAGCTGTACGAACAGCATTGTCAACATCATAAGTATCAACTAACAAAGTAGTATTTTTACCCAGAGATTCAATCTGTGCTTTAAAGGCTTCTGCTTCACTATCATGTAACAAAGTAAAGGAGTGAGCTGAAGTACCTTGAGTTGGAATACCGTAACGAAGACCAGCTTCTAGGTTAGAAGTTGTCGCAAAACCTACGATAGCTGCAGCACGAGCGGCAGCAACGGCACTTTCTTCGTGAGTTCTACGAGTTCCCATCTCAATACAAGGACGATTTTCCGCAACACCAATCATACGTGCGGCTGCAGAAGCAATGGCACTATCATGGTTCAAAACCGAAAGGACCAAAGTTTCAATAATACAAGCTTCGGCAAAAGTTCCCTCCACAATCAGAATCGGGGAGTTAGGGAAGTAGAGTTCACCTTCAGGATACCCATAAATATTTCCTGAAAACTTGTAGTCTCTTAAATAGTCTAAAGTCTCTTCATTGACGATCTTATTTTTACGTAAGAAGTCGATTTCTTCTTCATCGAAAGTAAAATTTTTCAATAATTCTAAGAGCCGTCCAGTACCTGCTACTACACCGTAGCGGCGACCGTCAGGGAGTTTTCGAGCAAAAGCTTCAAATACACATTTGCGATGTGCAGTGCCAGAGTGCAAAGCAGCCTGGAGCATAGTAAGTTCATAATGATCTGTCATTAATGCGCTAGAGTCCATGACTATAGCATAGTAGAATTTTTATATGAGTACACTGTTATCGCACGAAATAACTGAACCTTCCTCGGAAACTGCCAGGGAAGCACCATGGGTGACTATAGTTTGGAATGATCCAGTAAATCTAATGACCTATGTAGCTTTCGTATTTAGAAAACACTTTGGTTATTCTGCAGCTGAAGCCGATAGGTTAATGATACAAGTACACAATGAGGGTAAAGCAGTGGTTGCTATTGGCAATAAAGAAGAGATGGAACGCCATACAGAAGCTATGCATTCTTATGGGTTATGGGCTACCTATCAGAAAGAAGACGCATAAGTGGCAGGTGAATTTTATAACGGTGCTAAAGGTTTTACCGCGCAACTAAATAAACCTGAAAAAGATTTTATTCGTAATTTATTAGTTGATGTTATTGAGTTGATTAGTACTGAAAATTCTAGTGATGATGAATTAGCGGATCTAGTAGGGATTAGTGATGGTAAAAGACCAGAAGACCCTGTACTACAGCGACTTTTTCCAGATGGGGTAAAAGATAGTGAGGCTGAAGCTACTGAATTTCGTAAATTAAGTGAAATGAATGTCAAAGAGCGTAAACTTTCACAATTACGTAATGCAGTTAAATTGCTAAGTGGTGAAGGTCCATTAGTTTTAAAACCGGATGAAGCAATGGATTTCGCCGCAGCACTTAATAGTGTGCGTATTGTGATAGCTACTAGGCTTGATATTAAAGATGAAGTCCAAGCTGAGCAAATTCAATTCATGTTAGATTTTAACGATGTAAAGACCAATGAAGACTATCTCATTGTGACGTATAATTTTTTATCGTGGCTACAAGATTCACTAATGCAAGCCATGCTTAAGGAGATGTAAATGGATTCTAAAGGTGCAATTGGAATTTTTGATTCAGGAGTAGGCGGACTTACCGTAGCTCGCACAATAATGGATCAATTGCCACAAGAGTCAATTATTTATGTAGGTGATACCAAACATGCACCTTATGGGCCATTGCCACTAGAAAAAGTACGCGCTTATTCATTGGGAATCATGGATGAACTGGTCGATACAGGAGTAAAAGCTTTAGTTATTGCTTGTAATTCAGCATCAGCTGCAGTATTGCGCGATGCTCGTGAACGTTATACTGACCGCTATGATATTCCAGTGATTGAAGTAATTCAGCCAGCAGTGCGTAGAGCAGTAGCAACTACTCGTGATAATAAAATTGGTGTCATAGGTACGATTGCTACTATTAAGTCAAAAGCGTATGAAGATGCATTTGCTGCAGCACCACAAATTGAAGTTTCCACACAGGCTTGTCCACGCTTTGTGGAGTTTGTAGAAAAGGGCATAACTTCTGGGGCAGAACTACATCAAGTTGCTGAAGAGTACCTTGCCCCACTGCAAGAAAAAGGTACTGATACTTTAATTCTAGGTTGTACCCACTACCCATTATTAACAGGTATTATTGCTTCGATTATGGGTCCTGAAGTTGCTTTGGTATCAAGTGCTGAGGAAACTGCACAGCAGCTTTATCGGGAATTGGAAAATGTTGGTTTTGCTCCTGAAGATTCAAAACCAGAATATGATTTTATTTCTACTGGTGATGCAGAACAGTTTACTAAGCTTGCTACCCGTTTTTTGGGGCCAGAGGCAGCTAGTGCACGCCATGTGGAAGAGATTACCGCAATTTATCCAAAAGAGGAAAACTAATGACAAGATTTGATGGTCGAAAAGCCGATGAAACCCGGGAAATTACTATTGAAAAGGGTTGGAGTGCATATGCAGAAGGCTCTGCAAAAGTAAGTTTCGGAAATACTGTAGTTTTAGTTACTGCTTCTTTTACCAGTAAAGTCCCAAGATGGATGGAAGGTAAGGGAAAAGGTTGGGTAACAGCAGAATATGAAATGTTGCCTCGTGCTACTCATACTCGTTCTGGACGTGAATCACGAAAAGGTAAGATTGGTGGTCGTACTCATGAGATTTCACGGCTTATTGGTAGGTCATTACGCACAATTGTAAACATGGAAGCGCTCGGTGAAAATATGGTGCAAATCGACTGTGATGTTATTCAAGCAGATGGTGGTACCCGTACTGCTGCAATTACCGGTGCTTATGTTGCACTTGCGGAAGCTGTTAATTGGGCAAAAAAGGAAAAGCTAGTGCATAGTCATACTCCGGTCTTAAAGGATTCAGTATCAGCAATTAGCGTGGGTATTGTTAAGGGTAAGCCAGTTCTAGATTTACCTTATGAAGAAGATTCTCAGGCAGAAACAGATATGAATGTTGTAGTAACTGGCTCAGGGAAATTTATTGAAGTTCAAGGTACTGCTGAAGCTGCTCCGTTTGATCGAGATGAGCTAGATAAGTTACTTGATTTTGCATTGATTGGCACTAAACAGTTAGCAGAAATTCAAAAGGAAGTCATTGATGGCTAAGTTACTTTTAGCGACCCATAATAAAGGTAAAATTACGGAATTCCGACAAATGCTAGCAGGTACTATTCCTAATTTGAATCCTGAAGTTGATGTGATTAGCGCTGCAGATGTCGGAGCACCAGAACCTGTGGAAGACGGTATTACTTTTAAAGAGAATGCCTTAATTAAAGCGCGAGCTATTGCTAAGTATTCTGGTTTGCCAGTAATTGCTGATGATTCCGGTCTTGAAGTTGATGTTTTAAATGGCATGCCAGGTATTTTCTCTGCACGCTGGTCTGGGGAACATGCAGGTGGTCCAGAGCATGTGAAACTTTTATTGAGGCAGATTTCTGATGTTAAAGACGAGTACCGGAGTGCCCAATTTCATTGTTGTGCAGTCTTGGTAACTCCAGAAGGAAAAGAATATATTGAGCATGGTTTAATGAAAGGTGAAATCATTAGAGAATCAAGAGGGACTGAAGGGTTTGGTTATGACCCAATTTTTATCCCTGATGGTTATGATAAAACTAATGCCGAATTAACTGCTGAAGAAAAGAATGAAATTAGCCATCGTGGTAAGGCATTAAAAGCAATATTGCCAAAAGTTCATGAGGTTCTTGAATCACACAAGTAGTACTTAAAAATATTGGCGAATAACCATAATTTAGCAAAGCAACCGCTTCACTCCTTTTTATTTTACAGGATACTTGTGTGCCGTTTTAACTTTATTGTTATACCATGTTTCCTAGGGTTGGGGTTTCGTTTTGTGTTTTCTTTAATGTTTTGCGTGTTTCTTGAGAATACTTCATTCCCTTAGCCATAAAAACATATCCTTTCACATAACCACTCTAGATGGTTTCAAACTGTGGACAAAACTCAGGGTAATTCAGAAGAACTTGTAAAGCATGAATCATTCATCAAGTATTCGTTTTAATGGTTGTTGACCTTGATGGGTATGATTGGTTTTTTATTGAGTTTATTTACTCTTCAATATTTGCCTTTGAAGCAGTATTTTGTTTTTGTTCTTTATTACTCTTATATAGTTCAGAAATAATTGGTAATACAGAAACGAAAACGATACCAAGGAAAATCTTATCAATATTTTCCCCTACCCAAGGAATACGTCCTAAATGGTAGCCTAAGAAAGTTACCCCAGAACCCCATAGCAGTGCACCAATACCATTGAAAGTAACGAATTTACGATAATCCATTCGAGATACACCAGCGGCAACAGGTGAGAAAGTTCGTACAATCGGTACGAAACAAGCTAGTACGATAGCACGTCCACCATATTTTTCAAAGAAAGCATGAGTTTTATCTACATGCTCACGTTTGAAAAGTAGTGAGTCAGGTTTGTTGAAAATTGCTGGACCAGCTTTTCGTCCAATGAAATATCCAGTTTGGTTTCCACAGAATGCAGCTAAGAAAATCAATAGCATCATTAGATAAATATCAATTTTAATGGCACTGGTGGCAACGAACATTCCTACTGTGAAAAGTAATGAGTCGCCAGGAAGGAAGAAACCAACCATTAAACCAGTCTCGGCAAATATAATAAATAAAACTCCAATGATTACCCAAGGTCCAAGCATTGGTAGCAAGGTCGTGGGATTTAGCCAATCAGGGAGAATACTAAGAGCAATAATAGAGGTCATTTAACTAATTGTAATGGGTAGCTTTTAATTAAGGATATACTTTTATGTTCTTTTAGGTAAATTTTCAGGAAATTTGTTTAAAATTAACACATGAAATTCATATTAAATTTAATTTGGCTGATTTTTTGTGGTTTCTGGATGGCATTTGGTTATGTTGTTGCTGGAATCATGTGTTTTATCTTTATTGTAACTATTCCATTTGGTGTTGCTTCATTTAGAATGGCAAGCTATGCATTATGGCCTTTTGGACGTACTGCGATACCAAAAGTTAACTCAGGAATAGTGAACTCTATTCTTAATGTTATTTGGATTATTCTTTGTGGCTGGTGGTTGGCTTTAGGTCACTTAATAAGTGGTATTGCAATGTGCGTTACTATCATAGGTATTCCATTAGGTATTGCTAGCTTTAAAATGATTCCAATTTCGTTATTCCCACTTGGTACTGAAATTGTCCGTACGGATGATGATTCTATCTATCGGAATCGTTTTTAATTTGTGTCATACGTAAAATGTCAGTGATGAGTATTAGAATTAAAGCGTGTTAAATTTTACTGCTATTGATTTCGAAACAGCGAATGGTTTTAAAGGTTCAGCTTGCTCTATTGGACTAGTAAAAGTTCATGACAGTGAGATCGTTGATGAAGCACATTATTTGATTAAACCTCCTGTTGGCTACGATAATTTTGAAGATATCAATGTAAAGATTCATGGTATTCGACCTGCTGATGTTGCTAATGCACCTACTTTCGGTGAATTATTTCCTGAAATAGGTGGTTTTATCGGTGAAGATGTCATTGCAGCTCATTACGCTAGATTCGATAGCGGGGTAATGCGTGCAGCCTTAGAAGCTAATAAAACAGCCAGCCCTAGTTTTGATTTTATGTGCAGTGTAAAACTAGCTAGGACAGCTTATCAATTACCTTCTTATTCATTACCAGTAGCAGCAGAGGCTGCCGGAGCTCCTTTAATAAATCACCATGATGCTCTAGAAGATGCCAGAGCTAGTGCTTTAATTGTTACAGATGTGGCTAAACGTAAGAATGCTACGGATGTTAATGATTTAATGGCAAAGACCAAATTAAGTTTAGAGTTTTTTCCAGAAGTTATTCCTGGGGCTAGGCGAGTGCCAATGCCAAGACTAGGACGTAGCTGGCCTATCGAAGGGATGAATCCCACTCCAAATCCTAATGCTGACCCAAGGAATCCATTGTTTGGAGAAAATATCGTGTTTACTGGAGATCTCACTATGAATAGAGAACAAGCTAAACGCAAAGCTGCGGACGTGGGAGCTAGTACTTCTAATCTTGTTACCCAAAAGACTACGATGTTGGTAGTAGGGGCTGGTTTTACACCAAATGATTTACAAAAAGGTAGGTTAACAGCTAAAGCTCGTACCGTAGTTAAGCTTAAAAAAACTGGGAAGGATATCAAAGTGATATCCGAATCCCAGTTCTTAAATTTAATTTAGTATTTTAAATTACAGAATTATATACAATACTTCCTAAACTAGATTTAGTTGTCACTCAAACCAGTTATCTTTTAGCAAGAAGTTTTGTATATGGATTATTGGGATTCCATCTGTGAATCCTACGTCTCTTTTGTCGCCTGTCACAATCAGCTTTCGGTAGCCAGTTGGTAGGTTGATGAGGTTGTCTGTCTCGCGGGTATCGTTTTCTGGAAGCTGTTCGGTGACTTGAATGTAATAGGTTTCCTTGTGTTTTCGCGCGATGAAGTCTATTTCTTTATCATTATACTTTCCGACAAAGACCTCAAAGCCATGGTGTAGTAGCTCTAGGTAAACTAAGTTCTCAAGTAAGTGTCCTTTGTTGGAGCCAGATTGTTTTAGCTCCGAAATAACGAACCCCTGATCTACTACGTAAAACTTGGCTTGGAGTTTCAACCGCTCTTTTCCGCGAATGTCATAGCGGTGAGTTTTGTAGAATAAGAATGAGGTTTCTAATAGTGAAACATAGGATTCTATCGTGTTCGGGCTGACTTTACGCCCAGAAGAAGTGATGTAATCTGCTATTTTTTTAGTGCTGACTGAATTGCCGATATTATCCAATAAGAATAAAGCCACGCGCTCTAGCAAATCAATGTCTTTAACATTTCCTCGGCGGGCAACGTCCTTTAGCAGGATGCTGTCCCAGATGCCGGAAAGTACGGTAAGTTTTTGTTGGTCGTTAGGTTGTAGTACTGCTCCTGGAAAGCCACCATATTCAGCGTAATTTGGATACATTAAATCAGTGGCTGTTCGTTTTTGGTTTTTGAATACCAGGTATTCTTTGAAGGATAAAGGATAGACTTTAATTTCTACATATCTGCCAGTTAAGTAGGTGGCAAGTTCGCCAGAGAGTAGTCTGGAGTTAGATCCAGTCACGTAAATATCTGAATCAAATTCGACTCGTAGTCCGTTAATCAAGCGTTCCCACTCATGAACTTCTTGTATCTCGTCGAATAGAAAGTAGACTTTGCCTTCTTTCGGTACGATAGTGGTCAAATACTCGTAAAGTGTCATTGAGTCATGGTATTTGAAAGTATTGGGGGATTCAAAATTTAAAGAAATAATGTTTTGCTTAGGAACTCCACGGTTTAGTAATATTTTTTTCAAAGAAAGTAGCAGGTAGCTCTTGCCACACCTACGCACGCCTGTGAGTACCTTAATAAAATCTGTGTCAATCCATGATTCAAGCTCTTTTATGTAGTGTGGGCGTGCGATTATTTCCATTATTCCTCCAGGAGAAAATTCAGTTAACTGAATTATTTATCTAATTTTACTAAAAAATTCAATTAACTGAAAGTTTTGGTAATTTTTCAAAGAATAATCATTTAAATGAAACTTATAATGTGAATTTCTTTAAGTGAATATGAAAGAGAAAACTAGTTTATTAGTTGTGGTAATTAGTGCTGAACTATTCTTTTTTCACTGCTCAACTTTTACTTTGGAAAGACCTTAGCACCTATCTCTTCTTTGTGGGCAAATTCCTTAATATGTCTGAATCTAGCTGATAGTTCACAAATTTTTTATCCGCAAGTATAATGAACCTCCTCAAACTGAACACAGGATGCGTTTTGTAGGAGGCATAGTGGCGTCCACGTACAAATCCCATTGTGTCTGAATTCGTAAAAGTTTCTAGGTTCAAATTTTCTTCTCAGGAACACGAAAGTCCATGCTCATATATGAGCCTCGAAAATGGGACGTTAATACGCAGCCTTTAAATAAGCGTACTAGGTAAATTAGTCTTCAAATTCGCGTTGAATCCTTAGCTTTTCAGCACTATATGCAAATATTTCATCAGCAAACTTTGGATTGTCATTAAGTGAAACCTTAAAACCAGGAATCATTTCCTTAACTTTTGGTATCCACTTATTGAAACGATCTGGGAATGCTTTTTCTAAAATATCAAGCATGATTGAAGGAGCAGTAGAAGCGCCAGGAGATGCACCAAGAAGTGCAGAAACAGTGCCATCGGAAGACACAATAGTCGCAGTACCAAATTGTAGTACGCCACCTTTTTCCTTGTTCTTTTCGATAACTTGCACACGTTGTCCAGCTTCTATTAATTCCCAATCTTCTGGTTCCGCACTTGGCATGAATTCAAGTAAAGATAAATCTTTATCATTACGTTTTTTAACAACCTCAGTCACGAGATATTTAGTCAAAGGCAGATTGCTAAGTCCAGCACGAACCATGGGATAAAGATTATCTGGTTTCAGCGACAATGGTAAATCTAGGTAAGAGCCAGTTTTTAGGAACTTAGTAGAGAAACCAGCATAAGGACCAAATAGTAAGGAACGCTCACCACCGATTACACGAGTGTCTAAGTGCGGTACACTCATTGGTGGAGCATCTACTGCAGCTTGACCGTATACCTTAGCATCATGCTGTGCGACTAATTCGGGATTAGCAGTCTTTAAGAACTGTCCTGAAACTGGGAAACCACCAAATCCTTTACTTTGTGGAATGCCAGTTTTTTGTAGTAATCCTAAAGCGCCACCACCAGCACCGATAAACACAAAACGAGAATTAACTGACTTAGTATAACCTTCTTCATCACGGATAGAGATTTTCCAAGTGCCATCAGTATCACGCTTGATATCTGATATGTGATGTTTTAGATGTAAGTTGGCACCGTTTTCAGTTACTTTACCAAATAGCTGTTTTGTTAATGCACCAAAATCAACATCGGTGCCAGTAGGTAACCTACTAGCCGCAACTTGTTGTTCAGGATTGCGACCTTTCATTAGCAATGGAGCAAATTCAGCAATTTCATCTTGCTTATCAGTAAATTGAATATCTTCAAAAAGTTTTTGTGACTTAAGCTTTTCATAGCGTTTTTCTAAGAATTCACTATGTTGCTGACCCCAGACAAAACTTGCATGTGTGATAGGGGTCAAAAAACTACTTGGATCTTCAATAATGCCTTGTTCTACTAATGATGCCCAGTACTGCTTAGTAACTTGGAACTTTTCATTGATGTCGATAGCTTTCTGAATGTTTATGCTGCCATCTTTTTCTTCAGTAGTGTAGTTAAGCTCGCATAATGCACTATGGCCAGTGCCGGCATTATTCCATGCATTGGAGCTTTCTAGGGCAACGTCATCTAGCCTTTCATAAATATCTATAGACCAGTTTGGTTCTAACTGTTTAATGAAAGTTGCTAGAGTGGCACTCATTATACCGCCACCAATTAAAACAATATCTTTTGTGTTTTCGCTATTACGCATGTGTTCAGAATATCATTTTTATCTGAATTTATACCTCTTAAAGCCTTAACTACCCTTTATTTTTATGCAAATAACCGATACGATACACAAGTACGAAACGATTGGAAAGAGACTATGACAAATACTGATAACAAGTTCATAGAGCAGGCTTTGCAATTAGCTACTACCAATGTAAAACAAGGTGGTGGTCCATTCGGTGCAGTAATAGTTAAGGACGGTAAAGTCGTAGGAACTGGGCAAAATTCAGTGACTGTGATTAATGATCCGACTGCTCACGCTGAAGTGATGGCTATTCGAGAAGCTTGTAAAAAATTGAATAATTTTAATCTAGAGGGTTGTGTAATTTATTCTTCATGTGAACCTTGTCCGATGTGCATGGCTTCATGCCTATGGGCACGACTTGATAGGGTAACATTCGCTGCCGACCGTTACCAGGCTGCTGAAGTTGGCTTTGATGACTTAGCTTTTTATAAGTTATTTGAAGAAATTCCAGTTTCAAAATGGGAGACACCAGTAGAACATATTAAGGTTGATAATCCTATTGCTCCTTTTACGGCATGGAATGAAAACGAAGATAAAGTCGAATACTAGTCTTTAGTAAACTTTGCGTTAAGTAATTTTGGGTAATTTCAGTATGTTTAAATACACTTAAAATGTTTAAAAGTACTTAAGCTTTTTTAGACAGTAAATTTTTGTCAAAGACTGCATCTAGTATAGTGGTATGAAATTTTACATACTTAAGATTTGCACTTAGTTACGTAAGTCCCACGAGCACTTCACTGCAGAATCACAGGAAGTCAGTGAAAACTTGCGAAAGCAGTGGTATTGGTATTAATATCTAAATCGCTAATACCTGCTAGTTTTTGATATATTTGATAGGTAGCAGTAATCGTTATTAATATATTATTGCTACCTACATTGTTATCGAAAAGAGGCAGATCTCGCATGGAAAAATTTCTAAGCAACCCCTTATTGGGTGATGCAAAATTAGAAAAATCTATGCGAAAAAATTACATATCAGGTTTTGTTTCTTCAATATTTATTTTAATTGCCTCGTTTATTGTTGGCTGGATACCTCCGCAAGGCATGTGGGGTAGTCAATTACTTCTTGATTTACGTTTAAACTATCCGATCATTACTATTGCATTAGCAATGATAGTAGTCGGTACAGTGGGGTTAATGCGGGCTTGGCTTTATGTAGCTCATGATTTACGTAACTGGGGACCAGGTAGTTTAGCGGCAGTTAAAAAGGGTATCTATATATGGGCACTACCCTTAGTTTTCACATTTCCGATGTTTAGCCGAGATATGTATGCTTATATTGCTCAAGGTAGATTAGCTCAAAGTGGGTTAAATCCATATTCTACTGGTGCTTCATCAATTCCGGGTTGGCTGTATATTGGTGCAGATCCGACTTGGAGCGAATCAAGAACCCCTTATGGTCCATTATGGATTTTCATGGCTGAGATTATCGTAAGAATAACTGGTGAACGCCCAGAAATAGCCATTCCACTATTACGAATACTGGCGGTAGCTGGAGTAGTAATGATCGTACATTTCTTGCCGAAAGCAGCAGAGTTAAATGGGCATCGCCCAGCTAAAGCACTATGGTTCGCTGCAATGAGCCCGCTATTCCTGTTGCAATTCATTGTCAGTGGCCATAACGATTCATTAATGATGGGTTTCTTAATTGCTGGTGTTTACTTCATGCTTATTGATAAGCCAGTTAAAGGCTTATTATTACTAGCCTTATCAATCTCAGTTAAACCAATAACCATAATCGCTATCCCATTCTTTGGTCTTATTTGGGCAAAAGGCCATGTTGGTTGGTTAGAACGTATCAAATATTGGACAATGAGTCTCATTATTTCAATGGCGCCAGTTGCCTTATTAGGTGCGGTTTTAGGCTGGGGTATGGGTTGGCTGTCAGCTTTTAGCACTCCAGGACAATCACAAAATTGGTACGCACCAGTTGTAATTATCGGTGCCGTATTATCTGTGCTATTCGGCGGAGATATTCAAACTTCAATTGATATTGTGAAAAATATTGTGTTATTGATTGGTTTAGTTATATGTGCGTATTTAGTATTAGGTGCACACCATATTAAAGTTTTACGAAAAATGCTTTATGTTTTTGCGGTTGTTGTTTTAATTTCAACGGTAGTTTATCCATGGTATGCGTTATGGGTTTTGATTCTTTGGGGCATGACAGGGGTGCGTAACAAACGCAGGATGCAAACATTTATTTTAATCGTTGGTTTCTTCCTAACATACGCATTATTAGATACTTTTGATATCTCAGTTTTGATACAAGGGCGTGCAATACTACAGGTCATTATGTTTGGTATGACAATTGCTGGTTTAGGTTATTTCATGTATTTTGACTCTACTTCAAAGATGTTTTTCCAACGTGGTGGTTATCAATATGAGACACAACCAGGCACAATTGCTGGTTTAAGGAAGATAAATTGATGGATATTGCAACTAATTATCAAATAAAAGATGCCACAATTATGGATATTTCTGCTAAATATTTGTGGGCATTGTTTAAGGTTCGTGGCGATGTATTTACTGTAGAACAGCAAGTTACCGTGCCGGAGATTGATGAATTTGACGGCTTACCAGAAACCAGACATGTTTGGCTAGAGATTACTGGTGAAGTTGCTGCAGTATTGCGTGTTTTAAAAGATGAAGCCAATAATGACATTATTGGTAGGGTAGCCACTGCAAAACCATACCGAAGCCATGGATATGCAGGTAATTTGCTTGAGTATGTTGTGGAAAGCTCTAATTCCCCAGTAATTAAATTAGGTGCTCAAGCTCATTTAGAGAATTGGTATAAAAAGTTTGGTTTTAAACGTAACGGTCCCACATATATGGATGCGGATATTGTGCATATCCCAATGGTGCTAGAGCGTTAGACAAAAAAGTGTTAGTTTTATTAGATAGTTTTAGATGAGCTAAGAGGTTATGATGCAAGAAGTTTCTAGCGCAAAAATAGTCAATGTTGAGCCTGATAGTAATATTACGGATTTATTAGAAAAAAAGGTTAGATCTAACCCAAGATATGAAATATATAGCCGTAAGTTACGTGGCTCTTGGGTTGATGTTACTGTCAAAAAATTCCATGCAGACGTAAGATTAATTGCTAAATCTTTAATTGAAAAAGGGTATAAGCCAGGAGACCGAATAGCAATCATGGCCCCTACTAGATACGAGTGGTCACTTGTAGACTTTGCAATGTGGTATGCAGGCATTATTAGCGTCCCAATTTTTGAAACTTCTTCTGGACCTCAAATCGAATGGATTCTCGAGGATTCTAATGCAAAAGCTGCCATTGTCGATAATGAAGATCGTGCTAATCAAGTAAGTGCTGCTGCCAATAATGCAGGTATTGCATTAAATGATATTTGGACTTTTGAAAGTAGTGAACTTGGTACTAATTACGAAACACTATTAGCTAAAACTGATATTACAGATGAACAGTTAGAAGAAGTGCGCTCTGCTGCTAACCTCGATAGTGTTGCTACTTTAGTATACACTTCTGGGACTACTGGTAAGTCTAAAGGCTGTGAGCTGACTCATGGTAACTTCGTGGAGATTGCAGAGAATATCATCCTAACTGTTCCAGAGTTTTTAGTTCCGAAAGAAAACTCAAGAACTATCATGTTTTTACCACTAGCACACGCTCTAGCTCGTGCAGTACAGATATGTTGTCTAGCTGCTGAAATTAATATGTCCCACGGTTCAATGGCTAATATCCTTGAGGATTTTAAGAGCTATAAACCGACTTGGTTATTAGTAGTACCACGTGTCCTTGAAAAAGTTTATGGCTCTGCACTTTCCCAAGCTGAGAGTAAAGGTCAAGGTAAAATTTTCAAACGTGGCTACAATGTTGCAGTGCAGTACTCGAAACAGAAAGCAAACGGTAGCGTTAGTTTCAATACTAAGATGCAACAACGACTGTTTGATAGGTTAATTTATCAGAAATTGCGTAAGGCTCTTGGTGGACATTGTAAATATATAGTATCGGGAGCTAGTGCACTTAATCCTGAGTTAATTCACTTCTTTACTGGTGCTGGAATGCCGATTCTTGAAGGTTATGGTTTAACTGAGACTACAGCACCACTTTCTTTGAATACTCCAGAGCATACTAATATTGGTACAGTTGGGCGATTATCCCCGGGAAATGAAGCACGTATCTCTGAAGATGGAGAAGTTTTAGTCCGTGGTGTTGGTGTTTTCAAAGGGTATTGGAAGAACAAAAAAGCCACAGAAGAAGCTTTTTCAGAAGGTAGTTGGTTTAAAACTGGAGATCTAGGCACAATTAACGAAGATGGTTTCTTGAAGATTACTGGTCGTAAGAAAGATATTATCGTTACTGCAGGTGGTAAAAACGTCTATCCTAACCCAATGGAAGATGGTATCAATAGTTCACTAATTGTAGAACAAGCACTAATCGTTGGTGAAAATAAGCCATTCGTTTCTGCACTGGTAACCCTAGATAAAAATGAGCTCGAGAATTGGTGTAGGAATAAAGGCTTTGAGAAGCCGTTATCAGTAGAAGAAGCAACCACTCATCCACAGGTTATTGCTGAAATTCAAAGTAAAGTTTATGAGGTTAATGAAAATGTATCTCGTGCTGAATCAATTCGTAAATTTAAGATTATCTCAGATAGTTTTACCGTAGAATCTGGTCACATGACACCTACGATGAAGCTAAAGAGATTAGCTGCACTTAAAGACTTTGAAGATCAAGTAGAAACTATGTACAAGAAGTAACGGTTATCCGTTGCCTCTTAGCTTTCTAAAACATTTGATTTCTATATTTAAGCTCTTAAGCGTGTATACCTAACGAATGATTTGCTCCTACTGTAATTATAGCCCATAGGCCTTTATCAATTGGAATAGGTATAGCAAGCTTTAAAATAAACTTCTTAACTCATTATGAGAAGAGGATACTTGGCAAAATTAATTTAATTGTGGTTCACTAATTTTTAGCAGCAATCTTAAACTTGTATACAAATGATAGAACAAATAGTACGATTACTGTAGCAGTGACTATCATGAAGGCCTGCGAATAACCAAATTGCTGTGCCGCGGTACCTACGATTGCCGCACCTACAGCCTGACCAACTACGATAGCGCTACTAAATAGTGTCATTACAGTGGATATTTGGCTTGAATGAGCTTCTTGGCTACCAATACTAAACAGAGTAACCATTGTTGGACCTAGTCCGACGCCCATGATGAATAATGCGATAGCTAACGGCATAATGTGATTAATAAGTGCTAATGGTAATGAACCAACAAGCATAATTGCAGAGAATACTAGCCAGCGTTCGGTATATCGGAAAGACTGGGGCAACCAAGCAATAGCCATCGCAAAGGTCGCAGAACCAATCCCCATAGCTCCGTAAACAATACCAGTTTGGGATACATTATAGAAAGTACCCATGAATGCTGATAGTGCGTTAAGTGTGGCACCAAAGAAGAAACCAATACACAGCATGCCAGCAAGTGGCACTATGATTGCAGCTCGAGTAAGTGGTGGTACATTCGTTGTTGCTTCTTCAGTAGCAGATTCAGCTATAGTTTCACGTTTTTGTGCATACTTTCGAGTTGGGTGGAAGGCGAAAGTCATCACAAAGATAAAAGTTAAGATAGCCGCAATCAATAGCGGGGAATTGGCACTAAAATATGTTGCTAGTATCCCTACTAATACTGGACCAAGAACGAAAGTAGTTTCATCGGCCATTGATTCATAGCTAAGAGTAGCATTAAGTAGGCGATGTTTCTTTACTGGTGTTACGTCTTTTTGTCCATCAAAAATATGTAACCAACGTGCACGAACTAAAGCCCCGACTTGTGGTGAGAAGAAACCAGCTGCCATTGCTAAGAAAGTGATAATTGCAATATTTCCATTATTTGCTGTTACTAGTACTAGTACTACTAGCAAAATACTTTGCAAGACTGCACAAGGGATTAAAACTTTATCTTGACCATATTTATCTGCAATTTTACCAATAAATGGTCCAGATACGGCAGAGCTAATTCCAGCTACTGCTGAAACGATACCTGCTTGTGCATAAGAGTTTTTATAGTCAGCGATTAAAGTAGTTACACCCACTACAATCATCGCTAACGGTAAACGACCAATAAAAGTAATTGGAAAATATAGTTTACCAGTATAGGAAAATAGGCTTTCTATTAAGCTATCTTTTTTCTCTGACATCATCGTCTTCTGCCTCCTGCTCGCCCCCGAATTCGTTGTTCTATAGGTTGACCAAGATAGTCACCTAGAACTACGCCAGCTGCAATACCTAATGCAATCATCAACGCAGTAACCAAATCAGTAGCACCAGCAATAGCAGCTTCGCCGCCAATTGTGATGACATAAGTGGAACGGAAAATCATTAGTCCAGGTAATAAACTAATAATAGCAGGAATGTAGATAACGCTTGAAGGTGCATCAGCACGTTTTGAAAGCAAGCGAGAAGCAAAGCCGACGATAATTGCTGCGAAAGTTGGTGTTAGACGTGGACCAAACCCTAGGTCAATCGCTACAGTATTAGCGATGAAGCCGATTACACTAGCTAAAGATATTCTTAGCAGAATGCGGTAACTTGCCTGACTATTAACTGCATAGAAAATGCTTGATATAGCAATTAAGAGTAAGTGATACCAAAAAGTAGGTGGAGTAAAAGTTTGAGTTACATCGATTTGTCTAAGACCTAATAAGGTAATCAACACAATTCCAATTGAGATTCCAGCGACAATACCAAGAAAAAGCAATGATACCAAGAGTACACGACCTGCAGCAGTAACTGGATATCCAGTGATAGAGTCTCGTACTGCGGATACCAAACGCATGGTAGGTAACAATGTCAAAATTCCACTAGCAATGACAAGAGAACTAGCGACTGGGAATTGAATATGAGCTAAAAAAGCAGCTAGTACAGTCATTATAGTGCTGGTAATTGCAATTACATAAATCTCTGGCAAGCGTTGCTTAACTAAGCTATGACCAATTTTTCCAGTAAATAAAGTAATGAAAAACGCAGCAGCAGCACCATAGTAGCCACCACCTAAAGTTAAAAGAGTGCAAGCTACGAACATTGAGTTACAGAAACTAGCAAACCATCTTGCATAAGGTTTAGGGCTCTTATTAATAAACCGAATACGATCGCGTGCTTCAGTCACATTTACATTACGTTCTACGACATCTGTGATTAGTTCATGAATTTTAACGAGTCCATTAAAATTATCTGTCCAGCTTCGTGCCACACGTAAAATCTGGATAGGCGTCTCACCTTGGGGTGCATAGTTTACACTGATTGACTGGTAAGTAACATCAAGGTCTACTTCTTTCAATCCATAACCAGTAGTAATTGCAATCATGGCAGTTTCTACTTCTTGGGCACTGGCACTATACCGAGTCATTGTCTCGCCGACATCAACTGCCAAATGTAGGATTTCACGAGCAATTTTTGTCTGGGGAGTTTCTGTTCGGGCACCACGAATCGCGTAAGGGGTCTTTTCTAGGCGGTCAATTAAAGAAACTTGCGTCGTTGCAGGTTCTTTACTACGAATGGGGTTACGTAAAAACCGTTTTATTCGACCTTCCTTTTTGGGGTCCTCAGGTAAAACTGTCTCCATGGTTATTAGCTTCTCAAATAGCTAGTAAATAAGCAACATAGCTCAACGATAGTTTGTAGGTTTTATTTAGATTTTTTGACTAAACGTGTGCGCCAAATATTGCACCTACAAAGTAGGTTACGGCCATCGTTATTATACCAATGCCTAAGTTCCTAATTATGGCTGGCAGAATACGAGCCTTGCCTAAATAAGCGCCAAGCCAACCAGTAGCAATAAGGGAAATTACCACCATAATGACACAAGAAATAATTGCAGTTTGGTGTACTGGCGGTATCAGGATTGCAAGCAATGGTAGCAGTCCACCTATAGTAAAGGCAGTAAATGATGCAAAAGCTGCGTGCCATGGACTAGTTAACTCATCTGGATCAATCCCGAGTTCAATTTCTGCGTGAGCTTTAAGAGCATCTTTTTCAGTTAATTCTTTAGCAACCTGGTCTGCTAACTCTTTAGAAAGACCTTTTTCTGCCCACATTTCAGCAAGCTCTTCTTCTTCCTCTTCAGGGTAATTATCTAATTCCCAAAGGTGTTCTTTTAATGCTGCGCTTTCGGCATCTTTTTGGGAGCTAACAGAGACATATTCACCGCCAGCCATTGAAAAGGCGCCAGCAACTAGACCTGCTAGACCAGCAGTAATAATCTGAGTTTTGCTTGAGGTAGCACCTGCTACACCAATAACCATTCCGGCAATGGAAACAATACCGTCATTAGCTCCTAAGACTCCGGCACGAAGCCAATTTAATTTAGAACCTAAAGGCTCCACTCGATGGTCATGGTCTCTAGACGGAGGAAGTTCATTTTCTTGAGATTGCATGACTACTATTATAACGATGTTCTTGTAGAATTAGTAATAGGACTACTAATGTTATTAGTAGTAAGTTACAAGGGAGGCAGGAAATGTCAACTAAGAATATTGTAGTTGTCGGTTACGACGGTTCGGAACATGGTGTTGATGCGCTCAAAGCAGCTGCAGAACATGCTGAACTCTACAATGGCGAAGTAAGAGTCGTCATTGCATATAGTGAGCCTCCAGCGAGTTATTCTGATGGTATGTTTGGTGTTACTGATGTTAATACTGAAGTTCTAGAAGCTGCAAAGAAAGCTGGCGAAGCACTTTGCGAAGAAGCAGTAGAAAAAGTTAAAGAATTTAGTAAAGTTACAGTTACTGCTGAAGCTGTTTTGGGTCACCCTTCACAAGCATTAATTGATGCTAGTGAAGATGCCAAACTTTTGGTGGTTGGTGCTCATGGTAATGGTGCATGGCGCAGGTTCTTACTTGGTTCTACTTCGACTGAAATTATTCATAACGCAGATATTCCAGTTTTAGTAGTACGCTAAATTAAATTTAAAGGTGCTGAGAAATATTTACCCAGCACCTTTTTCTATACTCTTTTTAAATCTTCATTATTTTCTACTTCTGATTCGATGTCAGTTGTTTCAACCGTTTCTTCTACTACTTTTTCTGTCTCAATCTCTAGTAGTTCACCAGTTTCGACATTTAAAACTCCAGAATGATAAGTCTCATCATTTTCAGTATCTAGCTGTAATTCTTCATTATTAGCTTCAGTTTTATCTGCACCATCTTCGGAATTAGAGTTATTTTCGGCAACATGTCTGCCATATTTTTTATTGAAGTAGCTGGTGCCCCAAGATAAATCATGGCCTACGGATGAAGCTTCTATCTCAGCAACAACACCTCTGGAATATTCGCTTTGCCATTCTTTTAAGCGAAATTTCCCATGAATTATTGCTCGATCACCTTTTCTGATGCTTAGCGTTACATTCGTCGCTAACCGTCGATAAGCTACTACAGTAAACCAGCTTGTATATGCATTTTCCCAAGTTTCTTTTTCTTTGTTATATCTGCGTTCAGTAGAAGCAACTCGGAAAGAAGTTATGGGAATACCTTTTCTAGTAACCTTACTCCTTGGATCTGTAGCCACCCAGCCACGCACAGTAAGTTGTTCAGACATGTGCCTCCTGTTACTCTGTGTTTTGTGTTTACTTTAGCTAGTGTGCAGAGTGCGGAGGAAATTTTCTTTGAATAACTCTGAATTGTTAATAACTTTCAGCTCTTAGCCTACTTGTTCACTGCGAGCATAATTTTATCCACAATTATTTGGGTTCCCATATTTGGAATACTACAGAAGCAGTAACGTTTATTAACTTGGATTTAAAGCTTTCAGTTAAATCTTTTTCTAATTGAGTTGAATCGTAATGAAAACCATTAGGTCCCATTAAAATCTCATCATGAGCTGCTTTATGACTTAGTGCTAAGTTTTGGTGTTTTTTGATAGTTTCTACACAAGTAAAATCAGGAAGTTTTTGAATCAAGTTATTTTGTTTTTTATCTTGAATATTCAACAATCCAAGTTTTTCACGTAACTCAATCATATGATTTGATGCAGGAGTTACTATAATAAGTCGACCATTAGGTTTTAATACTCGAGCAAACTCTGCAGAGTTTTTAGGTCCGAAAATACTGAATACCGTATCTATACGGTTATTTTTTATTGGGAAAGTCTGCCAAACATCACTGGTACAACCTAAAAACTTATCAGGAAATTCTTTGCTGACATTAGCTGCATACTTAATCGCTGGTTGGGAAATATCTAAACCAATGATTTTTGTCTGAGCTACTTGTTTTATGATTTGTTTCGCATAATATCCAGTACCACAAGCTACATCCAGACAAGTTTGTGGTTCAGAGTTTAATAAATTAGCAAGCTCAGCTACGATAAATTGATAATGGCCATTAGCTTCCAGAAAGGCATTTCGATGCTGAATCATTTCAGTGGTATCTCCAGTGAATTTTTTATTGCCAACAGCAAAAGAATAGTAACCTTGACGTGCTTTGTTGAAGGTGTGACGGTTTTCGCAACGTAATGCGTTCCCAGATTCACTAAGTTCTTTACTGCATAGTGGACAAGCTAGAGTGGCGATTAGAGAAGTCATAGTTTAATTCTAGCTTGTGGAATTTCATTCCAATCAGAGACATAGTCTGGTGAGCGGTTATTACCTTTAGAAAGCCACTCTTTAGTGACACTGCTTAAATTAGTAGCGCCCCAAACTAAGGTGTTATAACCGTGAGTATAGTTAATATCTTCATAAACATCCTGTAATTTATGAAGTGCTTTATTATCAAATATTTCAAAAGCTTCTTGGTAGCCTTTTGGTACAAGATTATGAAAGGTAATACCAGCGCGTACATAGGGAGCAGTTTTTTCAAGAGCTTTATCTAATAGTTCTTTATGTACTTTGGTAATCGTCACGATATCAGCACTGGCTGGTTTTAATTCGGCACCTTTAGAAAAGGAAATATAACTATCTTTGGCGCCATAGTATGAAGTGGATGCATATATTTTAGTGGCTCCAGCTAGGAGTCCATGTCTACGCAATTTCATAATTGCTTTTTGTGTGTATTCCACTATAACTTTCTGCATTTCAGCTTTAGTGTAAACCTCTGTAGCAAAAGCTCTGGAATAAATAAGGCTTTGTTGATGCTTATGTTGGATATCTTCGATGCAAGGAATTCCGTTTAATTCCAGTACAGTACGCATTAAAATAACGCTAAATTTTTTTCTAATAAAATTAGGATCAGCTGCTTGCAAATCAGCAATCGTCTCAATTCCTAGTAAATTTAACTGTTTTACAATTTTACGACCCACACCCCAAATTTCGCCTACTGAAGTTTGTGCTAGTAATTGTGATTCAAAATCTGGATTAGTGCCCCAAACATAAACTCCTTGTAGTTGTGGATTCTTTTTTGCAATATG
Organism: Micrococcaceae bacterium; assembly: GCA_047608145.1. Lineage (GTDB taxonomy): Bacteria > Actinomycetota > Actinomycetes > Actinomycetales > Micrococcaceae > JASGDC01. The sequence goes on along the minus strand of JASGDC010000015.1, from coordinate 8,475 downwards.
GTTCGTTAACTTTGCTAGTGTCTTGGTAGGGGCAAAGCCTACGCATACGGGTAGTGATAAGTGTCGGTAAATAGTATTTACAACTTTCTGCCCGAAAGCTTTAGCTTGCTCAATATTATCGACTTTCTTGTTGATAAAAGCTTCGTCAATGCTATAAGGCGTTACCTCTGGCGTGAGGGATTTAAGCTCTGCTACTACACGATTAGAAATATCATCATAGAGCATGAAGTTACTAGAGCAACAGGTAAGCTGGTTTTTAATTACATTAGGTACCTTATGCAGTGGTGCAGCCATTTTTACTCCTAATGCTTTAGCTTCTTCAGAGCGGGCAATTACACAACCATCATTGTTTGAAAGTACGACAGTAGGTTTATTTAATAGTTTTGGATTAAAAATACGTTCACAACTAACAAAGAAATTATTGACATCTACTAAACCAATTAATTTCATAATTGCCTCATCGCATGGATCCGATACATAATAGTGCCCCAAAAATAATAGCCATTAGGTAATGGGTATCTCATAATGAAAAATTCCTCACCGTCATGGGCAATGACTGAATCGCCATTTTTAGGTGCAACAGCTTTATCGACGACTAGCTCGTCACCGTTAGTAACTTCTGCGCTTTCTGCTTCACCAGTTGCTCGAAAGAAAAAAGTGGTGTGCTTGTTCGGAGCTAGTTCTCGATTCAAGTCAATCTCATTTATTCGAACATTTGTTCTAAACATAATTTAATAGTATCATAAAGTTCAGGCAAAGTGTTTTAAAGAATAATACTAATTTTCCACGATATTAAGCGCTTTTTAGTATTATGGAATGAGACGTTAATTTTTAAATAGAACAGGGGATTTTCATGTCAGGTCACTCTAAATGGGCTACTACCAAGCACAAAAAAGCTGCCTTAGACCAAAAACGTGCGAAATTATTCGCTAAATACATTAAGAATATTGAAGTTGCAGCTAGGCTGGGCGGTCCTGATATGGAAGGTAATCCTGCGCTAGATTTGGCAGTTTCTAAGGCTAAAAAGCAGTCAGTACCTAATGACAATATTGACCGTGCCATCAAGCGTGGTGCAGGTCTTGTAGACGGTGGTGTGGAATACCAAAATATCATGTACGAAGGCTATGGTCCGCAAGGTACTGCAATTTTGATTGAATGTCTTACTGATAATAAAAACCGTGCTGCATCAGATGTACGTGTTGCTGTTAGTCGCAATGGCGGTAACATGGGGGATCCAGGTTCTGTAGCTTACATGTTTAGTCGTAAAGGTGTAGTAGAAGTTCCTAAAAAGGACTTAACTGAAGATGATGTGCTAATGGCAGTATTAGATGCAGGTGCTGAAGAAGTAACTGATGAAGGCGATAGCTTTGAAGTACTTTCTGATGCTAAAGATTTAACTGACGTACGTAGTGCACTAGAAGGAGCCGATATTGAGTTTGATTCTGCAGAAGCGCAGTTTGTGCCTTCAATGAAAGTACAGCTTGATGTAGAAAATGCGAAGAAATTTATGCGCCTAGTAGACGCTCTTGAAGATCTTGACGATGTACAGGAAATTTACTCTAACGCTGATATTTCTGCAGATGTACAAAAGCAGTTAGAAGAAGAGGAATAAGGGAAATCTCTACTGTTAAAAAGGCCGCGCGAGTGCTAGGGATTGACCCTGGTTTAACTCGATGTGGGCTCGGTGTAATTGAAGTAGATCATTTAAAAAAAGTTAAAGTAGTCAGTTACAGCACTGAGGGAACTTCAGCAAAAATGCCGCTTGAAGATCGGCTCTTTCATATCCATAAAGTAATTGACCAGTGGTTTGATAAATACCAGCCAGACGCTTTAGCTATTGAGCGAGTTTTCTATAACCAAAATGTATCTACTGCAATGGCCACAGCCCAGGTCGTTGGCATTGCGATGATTGCAGCCAAAATCCGAGATGTTCCAGTAGAGACTTATACGCCACCTGAGATAAAATCTTCGGTAACTGGTTACGGCAAAGCAGATAAAGCTGCAGTGGCAAAGATGGTAATGAAGTTTTTAAAACTCAAAGAAAAACCAGAAACGGCAGATGCTGCAGACTCATTAGCTATTGCGCTAACTCATGCTTGGCGCCGGACTCCACAAGCTAAAACTGGAACTAACACGATGACTGCAGCACAAAAGAAATGGATTGCAACAGAGCTAGAAGTGAAAGCAAGGAATAAATAATGATTAGTACTATCAAGGGTAAAGTTACTCATATTGGTACCGACTTTTGTATCATTGAAGTAAACGGTGTCGGTTTCAGTATCGCTGCAACTCCAGATACTCTTAGTGAATTTACACTCAATCATGAAGCTGCTTTGCAAACATATTTGGCAGTAAAAGAGGATTCGCTAACTCTTTATGGCTTTAAGACAATATCTGAAAAGAGTGTTTTTGAAACTCTGCTTGCTGTAAATGGTATTGGTGCAAAAACTGCATTGTCAGTATTAGCTGTCTACTCTCCAGAGCAAATCTCGATAAATGCTCATGCTGGTGATGACAAAGCTTTCACAAAAGTGCCTGGTATTGGCCCTAAAGGGGCAAGAAGAATGGTACTTGAGTTGGCAGATAAGTTAGTGCCAGCAGATGAGGTTGCCACCACATCAAGAACAGATAATAAAAATGTTAATTACAACCAAGCACTACAAGGGTTAGTAAATCTTGGCTGGAATGAAAAGCAAGCTAAAAAGTCTTTGGATGCAACCATTGAAGCTGATTCCGAGTTGCAAGGAGCATCTGTCGCTAAATTATTAAAAGTTACCTTAGCTACTATTGGTAAGGCTTCCAAATGAGTGCAGAATTTAACGAAGAAGAACGTTTGGTATCTTCAGTGCAGATTGAAACTGACGCGGATGTAGAAAAGGCATTGCGTCCTAAGAACCTAGATGAGTTTGTGGGGCAGAAACGAGTTCGAGACCAGCTCGAGCTTGTGTTAAAAGCTGCACAATTGCGTGAAGCAAGTGCAGACCATGTGCTCTTAAGTGGGCCCCCAGGATTGGGTAAGACTACTTTAGCAATGATTATTGCCCATGAGATGCAAGTCCCACTGAGAATTACTTCAGGTCCTGCATTACAAAATGCAGGTGAACTTGCAGCGATTTTATCTTCATTAACTGAAGGCGAAGTATTGTTCATCGATGAAATTCACCGAATGTCTCGTCCTGCAGAAGAGATGCTCTATATGGCAATGGAAGATTTCCGGGTAGATATTGTAGTGGGCAAGGGGCCAGGTGCAACTGCAATTCCGTTAGAATTGCCTACCTTCACACTAGTAGGAGCGACTACTAGAGCTGGTTTATTGCAAGGTCCATTGCGTGATCGCTTTGGTTTTACTGCTCATCTTGATTTTTATGCTACTTCAGAAATTGAAGATGTAATTAAACGTTCTGCAAGACTATTAGAGCTAGATCTTGATAAAAAATCTCGTGCAATTATAGCTTCCCGTTCTCGAGGTACTCCACGTGTAGCTAATAGATTACTACGTAGAGTAAGTGATTGGGCGTTAGTTAAAAACAGTGGAGTGATTGATGAAAATGCTGCAAAGCAATCTTTAGATATGTATGAAGTAGACACTAAAGGTTTGGATAGATTAGATAGAAGTGTGCTTGAAGCCCTAATCCACAAATTTAACGGCGGTCCAGTAGGTTTATCAACACTTGCAGTAGCTGTTGGTGAAGAAATGGAAACTGTGGAAACAGTTGCAGAGCCATTCTTAATCAGAGAAGGTTTAATAGGGCGTACGCCACGTGGTCGCATCGCACTCCCAGCTGCGTATGAACACCTTGGCATTAAACAGCCACCAAACAGCCAAGATTTATTTTCAATTTAATTGTTAATTATGCAATGCTAGTATAAATGGGAATGACTTTTAGTTAGGTTAGGATTTTTATTGAAATCAGAAAAGACACGTCGAATTAATCGTGCAAAACGAAAAGCTTCTAAGCCTACCGCTAGACGTAGCGTGAAGCAGCGTACTAATGCACGTAAAAAGGCGCTTAGCTCATTAGCATTTTTAGCTTTAATTTTTGTACTGTTAATTGGTGGCTTAGGGGTTGCTGTTGCAAAAGCTGGTGCTAGCTGGACTCCGAAACTTGCCTTAGACTTAGAAGGTGGTACGCAGATGACGCTTGCCCCTAAAGTTAGCGGTGGTGGCGCAATCAATAGTGATCAGCTAAACCAAGCAGTTGAGATTATTCGTCAACGTGTTGATGGTGCAGGTGTATCAGAAGCAGAGATTAGTACTCAAGGTGGTAAAAACGTAGTAGTTTCATTGCCAGGTATTCCGGATCAAAAGACTCGTGATTTGATTCAAGCTTCGGCGCAAATGAACTTTCGTCCAGTTATTTATATTGCTCCTTCCGGTGCTGGTACAGGTGGAGTTAGTGTTCCAGTTGGTACTGGTAAGCCAAAGAACGCAAGTGATCCAAACTGGGTTACTCAGCAAGTTAAGAATCAGTTCAGTGCTTTGGATTGTAGTAAGCAGTCTGAAACTACTCAAGCAAGTAATCCTGCTAAACCATTGGTAACTTGTGATACCAATGATAGTCAAGCACAGACTGGTCAAAATAAAACTGACGATCAGAAGCAACAACAAGTCAAATACATTTTAGGTCCTGTTGAAGTGCCTGGTACAGATTTGAAGAATGCAACTAATGGTCTAGCGAGTAACTCAGCCGGTGGTTCTTCTAACACTTGGGCAGTTAACTTGGAATTCAACCAAGAAGGTACTAAGAAATTCCAGCAGGTTACTCAACGTTTGACTAGTATGCAATCACCACAAAACCAGTTTGCGATTACTTTGGATGACAAGGTAATTTCAGCTCCAGTAAGTCAAGTTGCTATTGCTGATGGTAAAGCACAGATTTCAGGTAATTTCACTCAGCAAACTTCACAACAACTTGCAGAGCAACTTAAGTATGGTGCACTGCCAATTAGTTTTGATATTCAAAGTGATGAGCAGATTTCCGCCACATTGGGTACTCAACAACTTAAAGCTGGTTTAATTGCTGGTCTCATTGGTTTGATTTTGGTGGTTATATACTCAATATTCCAATATCGTGCATTAGCAATTATTACTGTACTTTCATTAACAATTGCTGGTGCCTTAGCTTATCTATTCGTGACTCTATTTAGCTGGAGCGAAGGCTATCGCTTGAGTCTTGCCGGAGTAGCAGGTTTGATTGTGTCCATTGGTATTACTGCCGACTCTTTCATCGTATTTTTTGAACGTATTCGTGATGAGATTCGTGATGGTAGAAGCTTAGTAACAGCGGTAGAAGAAGGATGGAGACGTGCAATTAGGACGATTATAGCTTCCGATACGGTTAACTTCTTAGCTGCCTTCATTTTATTCTTCTTAGCAGTGGGTAACGTACGTGGTTTCGCATTCACACTTGGTATAACGACGGTCATCGACTTAATAGTTGTAATATTGTTTACTTTCCCAATGATGAGAATACTTGCTCGTACTGAACTATTTGGTACTGGTAAGAAAATTTCTGGTCTATCACCAGAGCAGCTTGGTGCAGAACCAATTGCGTATCGTGGGCGTGCTGGTTTTGTAAGCAAGAAAGAAAAGAAAGTAACTGAAGAAAATCTAACGATTGCGGAGCGTAAAGCGTTGAAAGAAAAGGAAGAAGGTAAGTAAAATGGCAAGTTTTGCACAATTTGGTAATGACCTTCACTCAGGTAAAAAGTCTTTCAATATCGTTGGAAAACGAAAACTTTGGTATTTAATTTCCTTGATTGCAATCGTAATTTCAATAATTGTGCCAATTGCAAAAGGTGGTTTTAATCTAGGTATTGAATTCCGAGGTGGCTCTGAATTCCGAGTTTCATCATTAGCTGACTCTAATGCAGCAATGCCAAAGGCAGAAGATACTGTTAATAAAACGGTGTCTGGTATTAATCCAATTGTTACTACAGTGGGAAATAACGCCTTACTGATTGAAACTGACCAGTTAAAGGATACCCAAGCGCAACAGTTACGTGGCACTCTTGCACAAAATTTAAGTGTGCCAAGTAATAAAGTAACTTCATCATTCGTGGGTCCTTCATGGGGGGCAGATGTAACTCGTTCTGCTCTGATAGCACTTGCAGTGTTCTTGGCAATAGTTTCATTGGTAATGGCATTGTACTTCCGTACTTGGAAGATGTCTCTTGCAGCATTAGTAGCTCTTTTTCACGATTTAATTATTACTGCAGGTATTTATGCAGTTTCAAACTTTGAAGTAACGCCAGCTACAGTTATTGGATTCCTAACTATTTTGGGGTATTCAATGTACGATACGGTGGTAGTTTTCGATAAAATTCGTGAAAACACTGCAAACTTTGCGGATCAAAAGAAACGTACTTTCGGTGAGTTAGTTAACTTAGCTGTTAACCAAACTTTGATTAGGTCGATAAACACTTCGATTGTGGCAGTGCTACCAGTAGCATCTATTCTATTTATTGGTGCTTTTATGTTGGGTGCTGGTACTTTGAAAGATCTTTCACTTGCGTTGTTCATCGGTATCTTAGTCGGTACTTATTCGACCATTTTCATCGCATCACCTTTTTACGCACATTTAAGAGAACGTGATAATAAGGTAGCTGAACATGATAAAGCTGTATTAGCTAGTCGTGACACAGATACTGAAACTGATGAAAAAGTGAATTAGCTACAACTTAGCCAAGTTTTAAATTGTAAAGAGACTCAGTGATTACTGGGTCTCTTTTTATTACCTTGAATGGGGACTGTTTCATTAAGTGTGTAACTGGATATCTTTTGAGAGGAGATATTTTGGTTATGAGTGATTCGGTATTATTAGGTGCTATGGCATCTAATAATGGCAAGAAGAAAAATGGTAAGGCTATAGATGTTTCAAAGGTTAAGACTGATAAGGTTCAAAACAGTAACAACTTGAAGCGTTATGATGAGTAGGAAGCTGCTGTCGAGTTAGTTCGTTTAGCTAAGGAGAAAGGATTGTCGCTTACTGGCCCGGGTGGCTTGTTAAAGCAGAGTTCACTAACCAGGTTTAAAGACTGCTTTGAATGAGGAAATGAATGATCATCTTGGCCGTGCTAAGTATGTTAGATCTGGTGATGGGCGTGCTACTAATTCTAGGAATGGTCATGCTAGCAAAACTGTGCTTACTGATAGTGTGGGGATGGTTGGTATTAAAGTTCCAAGCGCGATAGAGATGGCTCTTTTGAACCAGTGATTGTTAAGAAACGACAGCGTAGGCTTAATACTGTAGAATAAGTTGTGCTTTCTCTTTATGCTAAAGATCTTACCACTGGAGAGATATCTGCTCATTTTATGGATATTTATGGTGCTAGTGTTTCGAAAGAAACTGTATCTAGAATTACCGATAAAGTTGTTGAAGAAATTAATCAATGGGTTTCTCGCACTTTAGATACAGCTTATGCTGCTATTTTTATAGATGCTATCGTCGTTAAGGTACGTGATGGGTAGGTCGACAACAGGGCTTTTACGCTGCTATTGGTGTTGACCCTGAAGGTAATGTGATGTGTTAGGCATTTGTGGTTCTAATGGCGCTGAAGGAGCTAAATATTGGCTTGGTATCCTAACTGATCTTAAAAACCGTGGCATTAATGATACGTTTTTCTAGTGTGTGATGGTCTTAAAGGTCTACCAGAAGTTGTTGAGAATGTATGGCCGATGGCTAATGTACAAGCTTGTATCCTGCATTTGATACGTAATAGTTTTAAATATGCTTCCAAGAAAGACTGGGATGGGTTGAAACGTGATATTAAACCTATATACACAAGCCAGTAATACCCAAAGCAGCCGCGGTAGCTAGAGACGTCATGATTGCTAACTGGGGTGATAGATACCCAGCGATAGTTATCTTTGAATTAATGTCAGGGAACAATTCATCCCATTTCTTGATTACAATGTTGAAATACGCAAAGTGTTTTGCTTATTCTAACGTTATTGAATCTCTAGATGCTAGATTTACAAAGAGCGATAAGGGCTAAAGGGACATTTCTCTAACGAGCAAGCAGCACTTAAATTGTCTTTACCTAGTAACAAGATCCCTAAACCTAACAGGCACAGGGTAAAAGAGAAGGGGCAACAGGTGGAAACTAGCGTTAAACGCATTCAGTATCACATTCAGTGACCGCTGGAAAGAACAAGAACAATAAATAGAAAAGTTACGCACTTAAAAAGATAGGCTCTGTCCGTGTACATGAAGTGTTACCGATGTATGTAGACATAACAAACAAACACCATATTACGATGCTGTCCACTTGAAAGAGGCAACTTCATTTCATTGGTGGTGTCTTTTTGTTTTTTGTATGGGGGGGGGGGTAGTATGGGTTTGTAGATGGTTAGCTTTTTTGGTTTGAGGGTTTGGTGTTATGGATAGTAAGTTTTCTGATTTTGAAGGTTCTGGGGTTTCTCGTCGGGTTGTGGCTAAGGGTGCTTTGTGGAGTGTTCCTGTTGTTTCTGTT
>JASGDC010000014.1:0-36302 GCA_047608145.1 Micrococcaceae bacterium | reverse complement strand
TTAAACTAATCTGTTTCATAAAAAAACATAATCGCACCCACCACCGACAAAAATACATGCACACTAACCTATGCTAGTATCCATAAGAGAAAGAACGAGAATTTTGTAAGTTAAGTATATAATTCCCAGTGTTTCTTATCTTTACACTCACTTAAAATAGTGGTTAAAACATTAGGATTTTTGGAAATATCAATAAATTTCTGTCTCATAATCGTTACTTGTTTTGGACTACATCGATAATTTGACCAGTAAAATCGCTAATAAGTGTTTCAACTGAAGCACTTGCAACTTCTGATGCTGATAGCAATGTATCAGGGTTTTCCTCGCCAAAAGCTTTGGTACGCATTGGGGTTGCAGTACGTGCTGGATTAATACAATTAATACGTACTTCACTGCTCCATTCATCAGATAATGCTTGTACCATATTCACAATTGCAGCTTTACTTGCAGAGTATAAACTATAGTTTTCACGACCTCGAGTGTAAGAACTTGAAGTAAATAATAGTAATTGACCGTGGGTATTCTTTAAGTAATTTTTTGCAAAAGAAGCAAGTACAGCAGCAGCTGTAAAGTTAACATTAATCATTTCTTGGATAGTTTTAGTATCCGTATCTGCTAATGGATTTATGTATAGACTTCCTGCAGTGTTTACAATATAGTCAATTTGACCTTGCTTAGCTATCACACTATCTAAAGCTTCTTTAACACTTGCCTCATCGCAAATATCTGTTTCCGTCTCACTTCTACTAAAGGAGAAGCAATTTGCACCATACTTTTCAGCAATATTTATAATTTCAGCACCGATGCCATAGCTACCACCAAAAACTACCATAGTTTTCCCATTTAGTTTTTCAAAATAGTAGTCCTCATCGAACTTCTTGCTCTCGGCTGTTTTTAGTTGAAAAAGTTTATCTGCAATTGCTAAATCTAAAGTATGAGTAATTTTGATGTTATTTTCTTCACCTGCCACTACATAAATCTTTTCATCAGGTAAATATTGCTTAATAACTCCACAATCATCAGTTGCAGTAAAAGTGTCGTCCTTGATTGCAAGTTCATAAGCATGTTTAATAGTAGACCATTTAAAGGCTTGTGGTGTTTGACCACGACGTAATGCATCACGTTTTGGAATATCATGAAGTATTTCATTATTATCAACTTGGATAATAGTATCAGCAGATGGGATTGCAACATCAACGGCATTATAATCTTCTAGCGCAGATATCGAATCATTGATAATTCTATTTGACACAAAAGGACGAACTGCATCATGGAATATCAGATTTGATTCTTGACCGATGTGCTCAATCGCTAAATTTGAGGTAGCATTACGAGTTTTACCACCTGATAATACTGCTGTAACCTTACTATAGTTTTTACTAATTTTTTCAGTACGTTCAACAAAGTCTGGATTTGACATTACGATAATCTCATCAATATTCTCATTATTTTGAAAAGCTTCTAGCGTGTAATCAATAATTTCACGCCCCGCAACTCTTAAAAATTGTTTTGGAATATGTGCTCCTAGGCGAGTACCACTACCAGCTGCTAGTATTATGCCAATATTTTTCATTTCTTTATCTACCTTTGCTTCGCTGCCGTATAAAATTATTGTTTTCAGGAAGTAGTTAATTACTTCCTGAAAACAATAAGCACCATCTAATTTTAACATCAAAAATTTAGCAAAGTTAGAAATTATTAACTAATCAAAAAACTGGTCAATATAAAGTTTCTCAGGACAATTATTTCACTTCACTAGCTCACAATGATTAAATGTAATATTCTAGTTATCTAGAAGTAAAAAGTATTTTCTACTTCTATTGAAGCCTGTTGCTTTTAAAACACCAACATCTACCAGTTTTGCAAAATATCTTCGGGCAGTAGCTGCTGATTTGCCACTTAATTTGACTACCTTCGCATTCATTATCTCGTTACCATTTTTAAGCGTGAGGTAAATAAGTCTCAAAAAATCTTTCTCATTATCATTTAACTCTTCTTGTACTTTATCGTTCACACTATTTATACGTTTATTCGAAATAATGATTTTACCTAATAAAAAGGACCCTATTCTTATAAATAGCTTTGAAACTTAAGTTCCATTTGCAAAAATAGGGCCCTTTTAACAGTTTATAATTTAGTCAAACTGACTAGCGTAAAGCTTCGCATAGAGGCCATCTTGTTTCATCAGTTCATCATGATTACCTTGTTCGATAATGCTACCCTTGTTCATTACTACGATGGTATCAGCATCACGAATAGTCGATAACCTGTGTGCAATAACGAAGCTAGTCTTACCTTTACGCAATTCATCCATTGCTTTACGGATTAATACCTCAGTACGAGTATCTACCGAAGAGGTAGCTTCATCTAATACCAAAATTGATGGTTTAGCAATGAATGCACGTGCGATAGTCATAAGCTGACGCTGCCCATTACTCAAGTTAGAATTATCGTCAGCAATTACAGTGTCATAACCTTCTGGCAAAGAGCGTACGAAATGATCCACATAAGTTACTTCAGCTGCCTTTATCATTTCTTCATCAGTTGCATCAAGACGACCATACTTTAAATTCTCACGAATTGTACCGCCGAATAACCAAGCATCTTGCAATACCATGCCAATATTTTCCCGTAACTCTTCACGAGAAACTGTCGAAGTATCTAAACCATCTAGTGAAATTTCGCCAGAGTTAATATCGTAGAAACGCATTAGCAAGTTAACCAAAGTAGTCTTACCTGCACCAGTTGGACCTACAATTGCCACAGTTTGACCTGGTTTCGCATCAAGATTCATATTCTCAATTAATGGTTCTTCTGGTTTATATGAGAAATCTACATTCTTAAACTCTATATGACCATTAACTTTTTCAACATGGTTCTTTGCTTCATCAGTCTCATCTCCAGCATCTAACAGCTCAAAAACACGCTCAGCTGAAGCTACACCAGATTGAAGTAAGTTAGCCATACTACCAAGCTGAGTAAGTGGCTGTGAGAACTGTCGTGAATACTGAATAAAGGCTTGCACATCACCAATAGTCATTTGACCATTAGCAACTCGTAAGCCACCAACTACAGCTACTGCCACATAACTTAGGTTAGAGATAAAGAACATTACTGGTTGGATTAGACCAGAGATAAACTGTGCTCTAGCACTTGCCTGATAAAGTTTTTCATTTGATTCCTCAAATACTTCAATAGCCTGCTCTTGACGGCCAAAAGCTTTTACGACTTCGTGTCCAGTAAAAGTTTCTTCGATATGACCATTCAAAACACCCGTTTCACCCCACTGCTTTACGAATTGCTTTTGTGAACGCTTAGCAATTTGTGCGGCAGCAATAATTGAAATTGGGATTGTAATAATAGCGATTAATGACAATGCTGGTGAAATATAAAACATCATTCCCAGTACACCTAGCACAGTAAGCACTGAAACCATTACCTGAGTTAAAGTTTGATTCAGTGTCTGTCCTAAGTTATCAATATCGTTAGTAACGCGAGAAAGTACATCGCCGCGAGACTGCGAGTCAAAGTAGTTAAGAGGTAACTTATGGATCTTTGCTTCAATCTTCTTACGTAGTCGATACATTGCACGCTGAATAACTCCAGCAATAATAAAACTTTGCAAAAAGTTTAATAAGGAAGCTAGAACATAAATGCCTAGTACTAGTAAACAGGTTTGTTCCAAAGCATGGAAATCAATACCACCATGACTAGTTTTGGAAGCAATGAAACCTTCAACGATGATATCAGTACCATGTCCTAATAACTTCGGACCAGCAGTATTAAGACCTACTGCTACTGCAGTAAGAAGTAGTACAAATAGGATTAAGAATCTATCTGGACCAAACTCACTTAGCAGTCGCTTTAAGCTCGGACCGAAGTTTAAGGCTTTACTATCATTTGCAGCAACTGCTACGCCGCGTGGGCCACCGCCTCTCATGCTACACCTGCCTCTTCTTCAGACATCTGTGAGAATACAATTTCTTGGTAAGTATTTGATTTCTCAAGAAGTTCCTTATGAGTGCCAGTAGCAACAACCTTGCCTTGGTCTAGCACCAAAATCTTATCTGCATTCACAATTGTGCTCACACGCTGTGCCACAATAATCATCACAGATTCTTTAGTGACTGGTGTTAAAGCTGCACGCAATTTAGCATCCGTTGCCACATCCAATGCTGAGAAACTATCGTCAAATAGATAAATCGGTGGCTTAGCAACCAATGCACGGGCAATTGCTAAACGCTGTTTTTGTCCACCAGAGAAGTTTTCACCGCCTTGAGCTACTTCAGCCTCAAGTTCACCACTAGACTCCTTTACGAAATCTGCTGCTTGAGCTACTTCCAATGCTTTCCATAGTTCTTCATCAGTTGCTTCTGGATTACCATAACGTAAGTTAGAAGCAATAGTTCCTTTGAACAAGAAAGCTTTTTGCGGAACTAATCCAATATGAGTACGCAGTGAATGTAACTTGTATTCTTTGACATCATGTCCAGAGATTTTAACTTCACCTTTAGTTATATCGAAGAAACGATTTACCATATTAAGTAAAGTTGATTTACCAGAACCAGTAGAACCTATGATTGCTAGTATCTCTCCTGGTTTAACAGCAAAGTTAATATCTGTTAGCACATTGTCTTCAGCTCCTGGATAAGCAAAAGATACATCATCAAATTCGACAGTAACATCTTCTTTAGTTAAATCACGAGCTGTTTCAGCTTTTGGTTCGCCAATAGTAGTTTCAGTATCATATACTTCACCGATACGATGAGCACAAACACTAGCGCGCGGCATCATAAAGAATACGAACATTGACATCATTACACTCATCATAATCTGCATGATGTAGCTAATGTATGCAGTCAAAGCTCCAATTTCCATTCCACCGGATTCGATTTGATGACCACCAAAATAAATTACTGCTACCATTGCTGCGTTAACAATAACAGTAATTATTGGGAACATTGCACCCATAATACGAGTGGATTTCGTCTGAGTTTCAGTTAAGTTAGTATTCGCTTTGTCGAAGCGTTTAACTTCAAAGTCTTTGCGTACAAATGCACGGATTACATCAATACCCATGATTTGTTCACGAAGCACCTTGTTAACATCATCAATTTGTCCCTGAGCTTTACGAAACAAAGGCGACATAAACTTCATGATAATTGCTACAGCAATAATTAAGATGGGGATAGTAACAGCTAAAATCCAAGATAATTGAACATCTTGATTTAATGCCAGCACAATACCACCAATTGCCGTAATTGGTGCACTAATCATCATCAACAAGAGCATTTGAATAAACATCTGCACTTGCTGCACATCATTTGTACCACGAGTAATTAAAGAAGGTGGACCAAACTTCCCTACTTCTAATGAGGAGAACGTCTGAACTTTACTAAATAATCGGGAACGAAAACTACGTCCAGCACCCATTGAGATTTTAGTAGAAAGATAGACAGCGGTAATTGTAGCTGCAATTTGAACAAGTGATACCACAAGCATGAAGCCACCAGTATTTAAAATATACTTAGTGTCATTTGGGATAATCCCTTTATCAATAATGTCAGCATTCAGCGTTGGCAAGTATAAACTTGCCATTGATTGAATAAATTGCAGTATTAAAACAATAAATATATATTTTTTGTATTTAGAAAACTGCTCGATAACTAATTTAAAAAGCACTGAAAAATTTTAGCATACTTACCGCTCGTTCAGTTAGCCCAAACTATTTCTTATTATTACTAATTTGAATAAAAGCGTTTGCAATTGATTTCGCATAAATAGCACCACCAGCACCACTTGGGTGAATACCATCAGCAGCTAATAAATCTTGATGTCCTGCAATATCCTGATCCCATTGAGCTACAGCAACATTCTTATGTTTCGCAGCTACCGCATCCATTGCTTGATTTGTAGCTGGAATCCAATCACGATCACCAAAGGCATGTACTAACACAATATTTCGTTTTCCTAATTGGCTGACAAGTGATTCGATTTGATCTTGAGTCACCAAGCCATTAGTACCTAGCGCAATTACTACGTTTTGACGTAACGACCCAGCAGAAATACGATTCTGAATATCAGATACTCCCGAAATCCAAGATCTACCCACATCACCATCAACATCAGCACCTGGGAAAGTACTCATTAATTCTAGACTACTAGCAACAGTTACTGAATCGCCAATTACTGTAATAGTATTACCAGAAGGAATGCCGGCACGAGTGTCAGGAGGTGGCGGTGCTGACTGTCCGTTAGCAATAGCTTGCTGTTTAATAGCCTCGTATTGCTGCATTGCATTAGAATTTTGTTTCTTTTGCGCAGCTGCAGCAGCTTTTTGTGCTGCAAGTTGAGCTTGTTTTGCTTTTGCAGCTTGTGCTTCAGCTTGCTCGATAGCTATCTGAGCTTGAGTTTTAGCTGGTGCTTGAATCATTGCAGCAATTAAAGTACCTGCCAAGGCTAATGAAGTAATAGCTGCAACCGCAAAGATACCACGTCCATGTTGCATGGTAAAGGTTTCTTTAACTTTCGTAAAGAGCCATTTAAAACCATATTTACGTACTGGAGTTTCAAGAAAAGTGTATGAAAGGGCTGAAAAAATTAGTGTTAGTACTAGAGAAATTACATATTGCCACCAATTAACTTTATTTGGATCACTTTGTTTTGGTAGCATAGTGCCAACAATCAAAATAATTGGCCAATGCCATAAATAAATTCCATATGAACGTTCACCTACCCATTTCAAAGGTTTCGTTTCAAATAAAATATTTAAGATGTTTTTTGGACCTGGTAACGCAGAAATAATTAATGCTGTTATTACCGAAACTAATGCTAACCCACCACGGTAAGCAAAAGTAGATTTTGAATCTAGGTTGAAAATAAAAATAGCTAGAACTGGTAATAAAAATAACGCTAATAGTACTCTAATTTTTCGATAAAAAGAGTGAGTTAGCGGTGATACGCCACGAACAAAATACCAGTGTTTTGTATGAATAAAGGCTAAACAAGCACCAAACATTAAACCAAAAACGTGAGTATCAGTACCATAATAAACGCGAGTGGAATCAGCACCAGGTGTATACATTACCGCCATTAAAATTGCTGAAATAATCCCAAAAACTGCAGCTAAACCAGCTCTAATTCTAACATTCTGAGTTTTAACCAAAATCAAGATAACAATAAATGGCCAGATTAAATAAAACTGTTCCTCTACAGCTAATGACCAAAAGTTAACAAACAATAATGGCGACCCACTGTCAAAATAACTAGTGCCTTTTATAATTTCTAACCAATTATTACTAAAAGTAGCAGCACCTAAGGTTTGTCTACCGATACCAACTAAGAGATCATGTCCACGAAAAAAATGGAAAGAAATAAAAGCAAAGAAAATTGAGACAAAAATTACTACTATTAAAGCAGGTATCAATCTTCGGGCACGACGTAGCCAGAAGTTTTTAAAGTCAATTCGACCATTGTAGTAGTATTCATTTACTAGCAATGTAGTAATCAAAAACCCACTAATAACAAAGAAAATATCAACACCAATATAACCACCTTTAGGAAAATTGTGATTCAAGTGATAAAAAACAACTGCAAGTACCGCAATTGCGCGCAACCCATCTAATCCTGGGATATATTTTCGACTGTTCCTAGCAACCGGACGTTGAGCGTTTGTGGTGTTAATCATTCTCTCTATTAATTATGTATTTCTAACTTTTAGCGATATTAGTAGCCTTAGTGAACTCATGGTATCGATCAATATCCCCTTGAACTGGAGTAATAATATTTTGATCAGCCACGGTCATGATAGACCTATTAAATTGCTTTCTAACTTTCTTAGCTCTCATCATACCCCCTATACCACCAAGAATACGGGATATCAACGCTATTAATAGTCCAGAAATTAATCCACTTGCAAATAATAAGGTCGGAATTGGAACTCCATTATAGTTAGGAACATTGAAGTCATGTGCTATTTGGAAAAATTCAAGTGCAGTAATCAGAACTAGCCAAGCTAAACCTACTACACCAACTAATAGCGCAAGATATTGTAGGATATTCATAGCCTTCCACCAAATTGGTTTCTTGTCTTGAACAATATTAGTCTTTACAATTGCCTGGTCAAGTAAATCTACAATTTGACCTTCGTCTACTGATCCAGTTTGGCGAATAGATTGCTTCCAGATTTCTGAGGCACTATTGGCGCTATCGTCAACGAAGTCACGCACTGCGTTATGTGCAGTTGCTTTTTGTACTGGCGACATTACTCTTGAACTACGGCGTAACTCTGTAGAGACGTCTTCTTTCTTAGTGTTTTCAATACCCAATTTTTTCAATGGGTCTGGGCGCAATTTTTTAAGCCAACGTGTTACTGGCCAACCAGTATTAATAGCTGTACCACGCAGGTAACTCTTACGTACTTTTTCAGTAATCTCATCAATTCCTGAAGCCGCAGATAATGAGGTTACTAATTGGGCTTTAGCTTTATCGTTAATTCCTACTTTTGTTTCATCTCCTGAAGCAGCAGCAAGTTTGTTTGCAGAAGCCTTTGCATCTAAATTCCAACGCTCAATAGCTCCAGCATGTGCTTTTGCAATCTGCGAGAAAGCATGTTTTAGCTCTGGAATACCCTCTTTAGTTTTCGCAGAAACTGGGAAAATTTTAATATCTTTAAGACCATCGGAAATTAATACCTCATGCATTGAGTTAATTACTTCTTTACGGTCGTTTGGACGAATTTTATCAATTTGATTAAGAACCGCAATAGTTACTGCATCTTCATTACCCCAAGGTTGGATGTATTTTTGGTGGATAGTTGCATCCGCGTATTTTTGCGGGTCCATTACCCAAACCAAAACATCCACCATACCCACAAGCTTGTCAACTACTTGACGGTTATAATCGCTTGTTGAGTCAAAGTCAGGAAGATCAAGTAAAATCAAGCCTGATAATTCTGGATTAGGTGGTAGTTCATGACGTTCTTTTACATCTAACCAAGACAATAGCGATTCACTACCCACTGAATCCCACATAATAGCTAGTGGTTCACTAGTAGTTGGACGAATTGCAGCTGAGCGTGCAATCTCTTGTCCAGCAATAGCATTTAATAACGAAGATTTACCAGAGCCTGTTGCCCCAATAAAAGCAACCACAGTATGATCTGCAGAATATTTTCTACGTTCTGAAGCACGTGAAATTAATGCCTTACTTTCTGAAATTAACGAATTTGGTAAGACATTGTCTGCTAATTGTGTAGCATGCTCAAGCGCTCCGAGACGCTCCGCATAACTAACTGTATTAGATTTTTTAGCCATTATCACTCAACTTATCTTCATCTAACTCAGGATCAGCTTTGGTTTCATTAGTCTTTGGTTTGTGAACTGGTGCAGACTTTGGTTTTTCTGGAACAGTCTTTTCTTGTGTAGGTTCTGTTTCGACTTCAGTATTTTGTTCTTCTTCAGCTACCTCATGCTCATGATTAGCCTCCACTTGCACTGAGGTAGTATCTTCAAATTCTGGTTCTATTTGTGCTGGTTCTGGGTCAGGTTCACCTTTTAAATGACGGTCTAGTGAATTAACTGAATTATCTAAATCAGCAATAGCTTGTGGTTTAACATCTTTTTCATCAAGCTGCCCAGTAAAACGTTGAGCTTCATCCATCATCAACTTCATACAGCGATTAACTAAATCTTTTCGAGCTTCGCGGGCTAAACGGCGTACTGCCTCTTCGCCGAATACAGCTTCAAGGAGCTTTTGTGCTATTGCAGCGCCACCGCCAGCGATAACTACCTCACTACCAGTTAAACCAGCCGTAGACGCAAATACCACAATCATCAAGGTAGTTGCTACGCCATTAACACCTAATGAAATAAAACGTGCCTGCTGTCGCTTTCCAGCACCTTCACTTTGTACTAATTCAAGTAAGCTATGTTGCCAATTACGAATTTCTTTAGCAGCACGATCTTTAAAGTCAGCACTTGCTCGAGTTAAATCTTGGCCTTTAAGAATCACCTTACCTGCAGTATCTTGATTCCAAGCAAAAGCAGTCTTTTTAGCAGATTTATCAGCTTCAGAAATCATGATAGTTTGTAAACCACTTTCTAAAGCTGCTTCAACCTTCGGATTTGTCATTGGCTTACCAGTCACAAATGAAGTAATTTTATCGCGGAAAGTAGAGATTTTCTGCTCTACGTTACGGAAAAACTCACCAGTTCCGACGAAATCCTGCCAGCGGGAAAGTAATTCACCACGTAACAAAACTCCATCTTGAGTAGAATCAATTACGTTTTTAATTGCTTCATCATAGTTATCAACTACAATATTGCGTAACTCGTCTTCTTTTTCATTTTGTTCTTTAGCAGCTGCTTCTAGATCTGGAACATTACTTACTAGAGCTGAAACAGAACCTGCAAGAGTACGACGCATAACTGCATCACGCTTGTCTGTATTTTCAGCAAGACTTACTAGCCAGTTACGAAGTGGTGCAATACTTTCTGCGGGTAACATTGCTCGAGCATCAAGGGGATGCTCCTCAACTACAAATAGTTTGGCATCCGCTAGACCACGCTTAACTAAGTTTGCAGCTAAGTCTGAACTAATTTCTTTCACTTCGTCTTTGTGAACACGGTCCAAAACTACAGTTACTGTAGTATCGCGCTCTACAGCTTGTTGTAAAACTTCCCATGGTACTGCATCAGCATAACGGTTTGCAGTAGTTACAAATACCCAAAGATCAGCTGCTGCAAGTAGTTGCTTAGCCAGTAGTCGGTTTTCATCAGATACTGAGTCAATATCAGGAGCGTCAAGAATCGCTAATCCTTTTGGAATTGATTCGTCACCGACTAATACTAAAGAGTGAATCCTAGCTGCATCAGGTGTAGCACCAGCTTCGGTAGCTTTAACACTCTTATCGTCAACTACTGTACCGGTAATACGGGCTAGGTTTGGTAAAATTCGAGCGTTTGAAAACCATTCTCGATCATCTGGGTGGTGCAATAAAATCGGTTGACGAGTCGTAGGACGAATCGCTCCAGAACGCGTCACCGCCTTACCCACGATACCGTTAACCAATGTAGACTTACCAGCACCGGTAGAACCGCCAATAACCGCCAATAACGGCGCGTTAGTACGTTTTACTCGGGGAATGATATAGTCATCAAGTTGCTTGACCATTGCATCTTTTTTAGTGCGCGCTGGTACAGCTGATTCTATTTCATATGGTAGTTTTATCTCTTGAAGCGAATATTTTAAGTCTTCAAGTTTTCCTGCAGTTTCAGATCCTATATATGTTTCACTCACGAGCTTATTCTCTCACAGTTAGCTGGGAAGTTGCTGGAAGGCTACTTCCCTTTTGCTTTATTTCTGCCTTCACTACTCATTAAACTAGCCGCAACAGTAATAATCAACACAACACAGATGAAACCTAGCGACATTCCGGTACTAATTTCAATAACATTTACATGCTCACCACCATTAATAAACCACAGGTCATTTTCATGAAGTGCATGTAAGAATAACTTAATGCCAATACCGCCAAGGATAATTGCTAGGCCGTATGACAAATAAATCAAACGATCTAATAGACCATCAATTAAGAAGAATAGCTGGCGTAACCCCATAAGTGAGAATGCATTAGCAACGAATACGATGTATGCACTTTGCGTTAAACCAAAGATCGCTGGAATTGAATCTAAAGCAAATAATACATCTGAAGTACCAATAGCCACCATAACTAATAGCATTGGAGTTAAAGCTCTTTTGCCGTTAACTACTGTAAAAAGCTTATCACCATCATATTTATCTGAAGTGTGGAAAAGTTTCTTTGCGGTACGCACCATGATATTGTCAGCATCTTCACTATGGTCACCATCGCCACCCTCTTTCAAAAGGCCACCTGCGGTGTATATAAGAATCAAACCGAAGATATAGAACATCCAGCTAAAGTGGGCTAATAGTGTAGCTCCAGCAAAAATGAAAATAGCACGTGATATTAAGGCAAATACGATACCAAATAACAATACTTTTTGCTGATCAACTCTAGGCACCTTAAAGCTTGCCATAATCACTAGGAATACAAATAAGTTGTCGACAGATAAAGCTTTCTCAGTAATATAGCCAGCAAAGTATTCTAAGCCAAGTTGTGAACCTGCATACCAATAAAACCATACTCCGAATAAGATGGCTGCCCCTACATAAATAGCAGACCAGATTGCTGCTTCTTTTAATGTTGGTTCATGGGCTTTACGAACATGGAAAAAATAGTCAAATAACAACATTCCCATGATTAAGATAATCGTGAGCGTCCAAGTGGTGTTCGTGATAATTTCAGAAGTCATAAGGATAAATTATAAGACACAAGACATAAAGAGTTATTGATTTTTCCTGATAATTCGTAATTCTTGTTTTAACTCTGAAATTTCATCACGTAATCTAGCTGCAACCTCAAATTGTAACTCACTTGCAGCAGCTTTCATCTGCTCTGTTAACTCTGAAATTAACGAGACTAGATCTCCTGCTGGCGTGTTGCTTACATCTACATTTTTAACTTCAGAAGTCTTAATCTTTGGTGCTTTTGCTTCACTGCGAAGTAATTCTTCCGTATCAGCATCTTCCCTGGCAATACTATCTGTAATATCCACAATTTTCTTTCGTAGTGGTTGCGGATTAATATTGTGAGCTTTGTTATAGGCAATCTGCTTTTCTCTACGACGATTAGTTTCATCAATTGCTTGTTTCATGGAACGAGTAATAGTATCAGCATACATATGTACTTCACCACTAACGTTACGTGCAGCACGACCAATAGTCTGAATTAGTGAAGTAGTAGAACGCAAGAAACCTTCTTTATCAGCATCCAAAATACTAACCAAGGAAACTTCTGGTAAATCTAAACCTTCTCGTAATAAGTTAATACCAACTAAGACATCATAGTTACCAAGACGCAACTCACGTAACAGCTCCACTCGCTTTAAGGTATCAACATCAGAGTGCAAATATGCTACTTTAACGCCACGTTCAGTTAAGTAGTCTGTTAAATCTTCAGCCATTCGTTTAGTCAAAGTAGTTACTAAAACACGTTCATTACGATCAGCACGAGCATTAATTTCATCATATAAATCATCAATTTGATGATCACTTGGTTTAACTACAATCTTTGGATCGACTAGACCAGTAGGACGGATAATTTGTTCTACTACTCCATCAGCTTTTTCTAACTCGTAAGAACCAGGTGTTGCTGAAAGGTAAACAGTTTGACCGACTCGCTCTAAGAATTCATCCCATTTCAATGGTCGATTATCAAGTGCTGAAGGAAGTCGGAAACCATGCTCTACTAAAGTACGCTTACGAGAAGCATCTCCGGTGTACATTGCACCAATTTGTGGCACCGTTACATGTGACTCATCAATAACTAATAAGAAGTCATCTGGAAAATAATCAAGTAAACAATGTGGCGCACTACCCTGTTCACGACCATCAATGTGCCGTGAATAATTTTCAATACCACTAGTGAAACCCATTTGCTGCATATTTTCAATATCGAAAGTAGTACGCATCTTTAAACGTTGAGCTTCAACTAACTTGTTTTGTTTTTCAAGTTCTTGAACGCGCTCTTCAAGTTCTTCTTCAATTTTTTTAATTGCTCGATGCATCCTATCAACACCAGCTACATAGTGTGATGCTGGGAATACATACATCTCAGTTTCTTCCCGGATAATCTCACCAGTTAGCGGATGTAACGTATAAATTCGTTCAATTTCATCACCAAAAAACTCAATCCTAATCGCATGTTCTTCATACATTGGGATAATTTCTACAGTATCACCACGAACTCGGAAAGTTCCTCGATGGAAATCAATATCATTACGGGTATATTGCATTGCGACGAACTTTTTAAGTACCTCATCACGATCAATGAAGTCTCCTTGGCGCAAAGTAACCATATTAGCAACATACTCTTCTGGTGTACCTAGACCATAGATACAAGAAACTGTAGAAACCACCACTACATCACGACGAGTCAAAAGTGAGTTAGTGGCTGAGTGTCGAAGCCGCTCTACTTCATCATTAATTGAAGAGTCTTTTTCAATAAAGGTATCTGTCTGCGGCACATAAGCTTCTGGCTGGTAATAATCGTAATAAGATACGAAATATTCAACCGCATTATTTGGCAATAATTCACGAAATTCATTAGCTAACTGTGCTGCCAAAGTCTTATTTTGTACCATAACCAAAGTAGGACGCTGCAACTTTTCAATTAACCAAGCACTAGTGGCAGATTTACCTGTACCAGTAGCGCCCATCAGTACTACATCTTTTTCACTATTATTGATGCGTTTAGTTAATTCAGCAATTGCTTCTGGCTGGTCCCCTGCTGGTTCGTAGTCGCTGATTACCTCAAAAGGAGCGACGATACGGTTAATATCTTGCGCTAAACTAGCGACTTTGCGACGAGCGCTATTCTCCACTAACTGACCTCTCTTGGATAATATCCCAGAGTTGATTTACTACAGCTTCAAGCTGCTCTTCATCGCCATCGTTAACGATTACCACATCAGCAATTTCTGCCCGTTGGTCATCATTTGTCTGCATTTGCATCCGTTGCATCGCATCTTGCTCATCCATTCCGCGTATGGTAGTTAACCGATGTAACTTATCTGCTGCAGGTGCCTGAACAGCCACAATCATGTCGTATGAGTATTTATCAGAACCTTGTTCCGCTAGTAGTGGATGCTCAAAAATTACGATATCTTTATCATGTTTTTTGAAAAGTTCCTGAGTACGCTTTTCAATAGCTGGGTGCGTAATATTATTAAGTTTCTGCACATTTAGTTCACTATTAAATGCTTTCTGAGAAAGTGCAGCACGGTTCAAAGTTTTGTCTTCATTTAAGATATCGCTACCAAACTCTTTGACTAAATCAGCCAAAGCTGGCTGCCCAGGTTCGACGACTTCGCGGGCAATTTTATCTGCATGAATTACTGTCGCACCTTTAGCTTCTAAGATTTCTGCTACGGTAGATTTTCCGGCACCTATGCCACCTGTTAAACCAATTAAAAACATGATTTCATTCTAACAGTTTTAAGTAATAAGCAGAATACTGCCATTTAAATTAAGCAAGTTTATTAAATGGGAAAGTAGTGTTACCAGTACTAGTTACTTTAACCGTTACTTGATATGCTGCTCCAGTACCATTGAAAGCACTGGTACTCCAACCATAAAGATAGCCATCATATCAATGGCAACTGAGTTTGAAAGTGCATTATTCACAAACTTAAACTGTGCCGTAGTAGTAACACGAGTAGGCTCATCAGCACCAATTCCATTTGTGGAAGCAATATCCCAAGTGTACAAGTTTGTTACTTGCCAAGTTGCATCAGGAGAAGTCTCAGCAGTCGGCTGTCCATCAATCACACCGCGCATCGTAATAGTACCATCACTATTAGTGAGCCCAGTTAGCAAGAGGTTTAATAATAAAACCAACATCATTTCCCGTACCACCGACGGTAACTACTCTATCAACAATATTGACTGTAGCCGTATTACTAAAAACACCATTACCAAGTTCAAAAAGACCTTCACCAGTTAAAGTCAAAGTAACGGTACCGCTTTGTTACTGGATTACCGTCTTTATCAGTAACATTTAAAGTTACTGCTCCAAAATTATCACTTGTACGCGGCACAATGGCAAAGTTTGCGTATCCTGGTGCTAATAGTATCAACTTCACTAGCCGTAAAAGCGGGATTGATAACGGCAGTTGCTACTACTGGTATAGACCATAAAGCGCTAAACAAAAAAGGGACTCGATATTATCGAGTCCCTTTTTTATTAAGAGTATTATTACTCAGCGTTACCTGTTAGTTTTTCACGAAGTGCAGTAAGGGCTTCGTCAGATGCTAAAGTGCCAGATGATTTTGGTGCTTCAGAATGTGAGTTTGAGCTCTTGTTACTCTTTGGAGCTTTCGGTGCAGCTGGTTCCTGTGTAGCAGCATCTTCTTCAGCTTTAGAGTGTGAAACAACTTGCTTCTTATGCTCTGTCCAACGTTCTTGAGCTGTAGCATATTCTGTTTCCCAAGCTTCACGTTGTTCATCGTAACCTTCAAGCCATTCGTTAGTTTCTGAATCGAAACCTTCTGGATACTTGTAGTTACCTTCTTCATCGTATTCAGCAGTCATACCGTAAAGCTCTGGATCGAACTCTTCAGCTTCTGGGTCTACACCTTCGTTAGCCTGCTTCAATGATAGTGAAATACGGCGACGTTCTAGGTCAATATCAATAACCTTAACGTATAGTGTATCTCCAACGTTAACAACCTGCTCAGCAAGGTCAACGTGACGGATAGCAAGCTCTGAAATGTGGATTAGACCTTCGATGCCATCTTCAACACGAACGAATGCACCGAATGGTACCAACTTAGTAACCTTACCTGGAACAACCTGTCCAAGTGCATGAGTACGAGCGAACTTCTCCCATGGGTCTTCTTGAGTAGCTTTCAAAGAAAGTGATACTCGTTCGCGATCATGGTTTACTTCTAGTACTTCAACAGTCACAGGCTGACCAACTTCAACCACCTCGGATGGGTGATCGATGTGCTTCCAAGAAAGCTCAGAAACGTGTACAAGTCCGTCTACGCCACCTAGGTCAACGAATGCACCGAAGTTAACGATAGAAGAAACGTGCCCCTCACGTACCTGCCCAACAGCAAGTTCGTTAAGGAATGTACTACGTACTTCACTCTGACTTTGCTCAAGGTAAGCACGGCGTGAAAGTACGACGTTATTACGGTTTTTATCAAGTTCAATAATTTTTGCGTCTAGCTCTTGCCCAATGTATGGTTCAAGATCACGAACGCGGCGCATTTCTACTAGAGATGCTGGCAAGAAACCACGAAGTCCAATGTCAAGAATTAAGCCACCCTTAACAACTTCAATAACGGTACCTGATACCACGCCGTCTGCTTCTTTAATCTTTTCAATGTCTCCCCATGCACGTTCGTACTGTGCACGTTTCTTAGAAAGGATTAGACGACCTTCTTTATTCTCTTTAGTAAGAACAAGCGCTTCGATTTTATCCCCGACTTTTACCTGATCTGCAGGATCAATGTCGTGTTTAATGGATAGCTCACGAGATGGGATTACACCTTCAGTTTTATATCCAATATCAAGTAGTACCTCGTCGCGGTCAATCTTAACAACAGTACCTTCAACTAGGTCGTTGTCATCGAAATCTTTTAATGTTTGATCAATTGCGGCAAGGAAATCTTCGTCAGAACCAATGTCGTCCACAGCTACCTGTGGGACAGCAGTCTTAGAATTTGAAGTTGTCATTCAGTAGGGCCTCAAATTATATATCTAGTAGTTACAATTACAAAAATTAATCATCATTTGATGACTAACACACTTATAATACGCGAAACTTAGCTGTATACCAAACCATTTAAGACATTATTCACTATTTTTTCCCAGCATTTTATCAAGATTCATTAAACGTTGTCCGATAGTATCTTCAAAACCATTATTTGTAGGCTGGTAATACCTAGTATTTACAAGGTCATCAGGCAAATACTGTTGGTTAACTACATGATATTTAGAATCATGAGCATATTTATATTGAGTGCCAGTTTTATCAGCTTCAGCAGAACGAGTGTCACGAAGATGGTTTGGAACTACTCTACCTTTACCGACTCTCACATCTTTAAGTGCATTATCTATACCTAGATAAACTGCGTTAGATTTTGGTGCAGTTGCAGCGTGAATAATGGCTTCAGCTAAGATAATTCGTGCCTCGGGCATTCCAACTAATTGAACTGCTTGTGCAGCTGCAGTAGCAGTTTGTAATACTGTTGGATCAGCAAGTCCAATATCTTCAGCAGCTAAAATCATTAAACGTCTAGCAATGAATCTTGGATCTTCACCAGATTCCAGCATTCGAGCCGCATAGTGCAAAGCAGCATCCACATCAGATCCACGCACTGATTTAATAAAAGCACTGATTACGTTATAGTGCTGATCTCCACTACGATCGTATTTTAAGGCTGCTTGATCAATTGCTTGCTCACAGTCTTTTAACGCAATTTCTTTATCTTTATGATGCTTATGCAATGCTACTGAAGCACTTGCTTCCAAAATCGTTAGAGCTTGACGTGCATCGGAACCAGCAACTTTAACTAAGAAGTCTAATCCTTTAGTAGAAATGGTGAACTTTTTATTAAGACCTCGCTCATCAGTTAGCGCTCGTTTTATCAGCTCTTCAATATGCTCACTTTTTAAAGCTTTTAATTTAATCAATAAAGAGCGACTTAATAATGGTGAAACCACTGAAAAAGTTGGGTTTTCAGTAGTTGCCGCTATTAAAACGACCCAACGATTTTCTACTCCTGGTAGTAGGGCATCCTGCTGAGCTTTGTTAAAACGATGAATTTCATCTAGAAACAAAATCGTAGTAATACCGTGTACATCGCGATCAGTTAATGCTTGCTCCATTACTGCTCGTACATCTTTAACACCCGAAGTTACCGCTGAAAGCTCTACAAACTTTCTTCCTGAACCACGAGAAATTACATGAGCTAAAGTAGTTTTACCAGTACCGGGAGGTCCCCATAATATTATTGAGCTTGGACCTATTCCAAGATTAGTATCCTCATCAGCTTCTGCTAGCACTCTTATTGGTGAACCTGGTTTCAATAAATGCTCTTGTCCAACTAAATCATTAAGAGTTTGCGGGCGCATTCTCACTGCTAATGGACTACGCTGGTCAAACATCCCATCATCGGAGTCTTGCTCATAATTTTGTGAAAAAAGGTCTACCATAATTTAAAGTCTACCTGTTACTCAGGTAAGGTAAGTATTTCTGTACCACTATCAGTAATTGCGATTGTGTGTTCGGTATGTGCAGTTCGACCTCCAGTAGCACTTTTAAGAGTCCAGCCATCAGCATCAGTTATTAACCGATTAGTATCCGCCATTATCCATGGCTCTATCGCCAACATCATTCCAGGGCGCAACTTATAACCTCGTCTAGCTTTTCCATCATTAGAAATATGTGGATCTTGATGCATCGTTGAACCAATGCCGTGTCCACCAAATTCCAGATTAATTGGGTAACCAGCTTTTGATAATACTTTACCTACTGCATGAGATATATCACCAATAGTGGCACCTAGTTTGGCCGCAGCGATACCTGCAGCTAGTGCTTTTTCAGTAGTCTCAATCATCCTTAAATCTTCAGTAGCTTTTTTATCACCAACAATAAAACTTATTGCTGCATCTGCGGCAATACCATCTTTAATTAAAGCTAAATCAAGAGTCAATAAGTCACCGTTTTTTAGCCTATAGTTATATGGCTTTCCATGAAGTACGGCATCATTTACTGAAGTACAAATATAATGACCAAAAGGACCATCCCCAAATGAAGGAGCATAGTCAACATAGCAAGATATCGCCCCTGCTTCTTCAACCATTGACTTAACCCATTTATCTATTTCAAGTAAATTAGTACCTACCTGAGTGCGCTCTTTAAGTGTTTGGAGGATACTACCTACCAGCCGTCCACTTACTTTACCCTTATTAATTTCATTTGGGCTTAAGACTTCAATCATGCCAAAACTTTCTCTATCGTTAATAACTATCTTGGTAACATTATAGTTACTTTATTAAAATCAAGCTAAAGTTTGAAGGTAAAATGCGAATTGCAATAATTGGCGCAGGTATTGCTGGGTTAGCTACAGGACTCGGGCTACAACGTACTGGACATGAGATAATTATTTATGAAAAGCGTTCTAATGCTGAGGCTGTAGGTGCTGGGCTTACATTATTTGGTAATAATTTTGCTGCTTTAGACGCTCTGGAGATAAGAAAAATAGTTGAATCCATATGTAGTAATGACATAGCACATATGGATTCTGGACAACGCACACCCTCGGGAAAGTGGCTACTAAAAACTCCGAAAGCTGCTACAAAGTCATTACATAGTGTCCATCGAGTTACTTTACATAAAGCTTTAATTAAGGCACTTAAGGCTGAAATTATCGAATTTAACAAAAATGCTGTCGTATCAGATGCTACTACTGCAGAAATTAGTGTTAATGGAACACCTATTAAATTTGATTTAGTAGTAATAGCTGACGGAATTTTCAGTGAAAATCGTAAACAACTAATACTTGATTATGGCGTAAGATATTCTGGTTACACAGCTTGGCGTGGTGTGACTAGTCATCCAGTTAATATTAATAATGAAGTTGGCGAGACTTATGGTGTCGGAAAACGTTTTGGCATAGTTCCCATACCTGATAATAAAGTTTATTGGTATGCAACACTTGGAGTTCCTAAAAATACTAAATTCGAAAATAATCAAAAAACTTTATCGAAGGAATTTGGCGACTGGCACACACCAATTAAAGAATGTATCACAGCAACTGACTCTTCAAATATTTTACATCACGATATCTACGATCTTAAAAAACTACCCAAATCTTTAGTAAAAGGGAAATGTGTATTAATTGGTGACGCAGCCCATGCGATGACTCCAGATTTAGGGCAAGGAGCAGGGCAAGCGCTTGAAGATGCAGCAACATTAGTAACTTTAATAGCTAATGCTGATGTTGAAAATCTATCGACATACCTTGATAAATACAATCAGTTGCGACAGCCTCGTGTTTCTAAGATATGGAAACAATCACGTCTTACCGGACAAATATTCCAAGGAACTAACCCTTTTATTGCAAAAACTCGAGACTTAGTATTTACTTTAATACCTGGAAAAATTATGGAGCTTACTATCAAAAAACTACAAAATTGGACTACACCGCATTAAATCAAATACTTTTTTATAGATCAAAATTTTTAATGAACCCTAATCTTACAAATGGAGTCTAAAATTCAAGTCCTTTTGCAAGAATAAGGTCCATATACTATGAAATTATGTAGTTCTGAAACGTAATAAACAATGGCTCTGTGGATATCCACAGAGCCATTATAATTAGTAAAACTAATTTTAGTTTCCAGAAGTGTTACCCTGAGCAGGTGCATTTTACATCTACTGCTACTGTTGTTGTTGAGAAGTAGATGCTGGACCTGGTTCAACTTTCACTATATTTGGGAACCATGAGAATAAACCATTACGGAAACCGTATGCTTTAATCTTGTAGTTTTGACCACGAACCAACTTTCCGTATATGTCAGATGAATTGAAATTCATATACCAAACAGTATCGTGGATCTGGAAAGTACCACACCTATCTTTTGAACCTGGCGCTGGAGTAGTGTATACCCTGTAGACACTCTTCTTACTCATCTGAGTACGATCAGAACCTGTTACAGTACAAGTCTCTGTCTTAGCTGTTCCATAATGAAAACCAAAAACACCTGCAAGAGCA
The DNA here is from genome assembly GCA_047608145.1 of Micrococcaceae bacterium. Lineage (GTDB taxonomy): Bacteria > Actinomycetota > Actinomycetes > Actinomycetales > Micrococcaceae > JASGDC01. Next base: position 14,930 of record JASGDC010000014.1, on the reverse strand, counting down.
AGTACGACGACGACAACTAGAAGAATAGTTAACTTCTTGAAAAAGCCCATCTTCTTTTTTTTCTTACGACCGTGATGCTCTTCAGCTTCAAGCTCTCTTTTTTCTCTTCTACTCATTTTCCATCCTATGAAATTAATTTAAGTCACTTATCATAATAAGCTATAAATATGTCAAATATCACTAACTAAGCAAAAAATAGTGATTTTATCAGCTAGTTATCAGCTTCAGGATCTGCGTCTACCCCTGCTTCAGCACGTTGTTCATCAGTAATTGGAGCTGGTGCCTGAGTAAGTGGATCAAAGCCACCACCTGATTTAGGAAACGCAATTACATCACGAATTGACTCTGCACCTGAAAGCAAAGCTAGAATTCTATCCCAACCAAATGCGATACCACCGTGTGGTGGAGCACCATATTTGAAACCTTCTAACAAGAAGCCAAATTGCTCTTCTGCTGTTTCTTCATCAATACCCATAACTTTGAAAACACGCTCTTGTACTTCAGCGTTATGAATACGAATTGATCCACCACCAATTTCATTACCATTACAAACAATATCGTAGGCATAAGCAAGGGCATGCTCTGGATCTTTATCGAAAGTATCAAGGTATTCTGGACGAGGTGAAGTAAATGCGTGGTGTAATGCGGTCCAAGCCCCATCACCAAGGGCTACATCATCTGACTCAGCAGCTGATTCAAACATTGGCCAATCAACTACCCAAACGAATGACCAATCGTCTTCATTAATCAGACCAACTCGACTAGCAATCTCTTTACGTGCTGCGCCAAGTAAACTTTGTGAAGCTTTACGAGCACCAGCAGCAAAGAAAATACAGTCACCAGGATTAGCATTGACTTTTTTAGCTAAGTTCTCTTTTTCTTCATCAGAAATATTTTTAGCAACCGGACCACCAAGTGTACCATCTTCTTGAACTAGAACATAAGCTAATCCTTTAGCTCCACGTTGACGCGCCCATTCTTGCCATGCATCAAGCTGGCGACGTGGCTGTGAAGCTCCACCAGGCATTACTACTGCACCGACGTAATCTGCCTGAAACACTCTGAAAGGTGTATTTTTGAAGAATTCTGTTAGTTCAGTAATTTCAAGGCCATAACGTAAATCAGGCTTATCTGAACCATATTTATTCATTGCGTCCTGATAAGTAATTCGATCGAACTTCTCTGGCAAATCCACACTAATTAGTGACCATAGCTTACCTAATACCTTTTCAGTTAGCTTCATAATATCTTCTTCTTCAACAAAGCTAGCTTCGATATCAAGCTGAGTAAACTCTGGCTGGCGATCAGCACGGAAGTCTTCGTCACGGTAACAACGTGCAATTTGGAAGTACTTTTCAAAGCCACCAACTTGTAATAATTGCTTAAATAATTGTGGTGACTGTGGCAATGCGTACCAACTACCTGGGTTTAACCTTGCTGGCACAATAAAGTCACGAGCTCCCTCTGGCGTTGAACGAGTCAAAGTTGGAGTTTCAATTTCCACGTAGCCTTGTTCATAAAGTGCTTCACGAGCAATTCGGTTTACATTAGAGCGTAAACGGATATTCTTGTTCATTGATGGGCGACGTAAATCTAAATAACGGTGTTTAAGCCGAGCTTCTTCACCAACTTCAATATGCTCATCTACCTGAAATGGAAGCGGTGCTGCTGCGTTTAATACAACTACTTTTTCGGCACGAATATCAATCATTCCAGTAGGAATACTTGGATTTTCATTACCTTCAGGACGTTTTGCAACCTTACCAGTTACTTGCAGTACATATTCATTACGTAGATGTTCAAAATCTTTTTCATCATTAATTACTACCTGGGCAATACCAGAAGCATCTCGCAAATCAACGAAAGCTACTCCACCGTGATCACGACGACGATCAACCCAACCTGCTAGGGTAACGGTATCTCCGATGTTTTTTTCGGTTAATAAACCAGCTTCATGTGTACGTAACATACTGCTTATCTTATCCTTATAATTACTTGAAATTGTTTTAAATACTTTTTATATCTTATCAGCCGAAATTCGTTATGATTGTAGGCTGCAAATCTGTTTTTGGTGGTTCCCATGAATTTAAGTCGATTTCTTCTTGATCCCCACTACGAATATCTTTAATTTGATAACTGTCATCATCCTGTAAGAAGCATACAAAAGGGATTCCTAATTCGTCAGCAGTTTTAATCTGTTTGCCAAATTTAACTGGCTTACTACCTTCTTCACTAGCAATGCCTCGCACTCGCAACTTATTAGCAACTTCAGCAACTTTGCTATGCTCTGCCTCGCTATTTAGCGCAACGTATACTACTGCTGGGTGCTTACGACTCATCTTTACTAGTTCTTTGCCAATTAATCTAGAAAGTAACCTGCTTAAACCGATGGAAATACCAACACCAGGATAAGTCTTCTTACTAGTATTTACTAGCGAATCATAACGACCACCTGAACAAATAGATCCTAGATCTTTGTGGCCTATTAACTCAGTTTCATAAACAGTACCTGTATAGTAATCAAGTCCACGTGCAATACTGAAATCAACTTCAATTTTGTCGGAATCAATAAGTTCTATTAATTCAGAAAGCTCTTGGCACCCCGTGTCGAATAATTCAGATTCAACTCCTAGCTCTTGGGCTTTTTTAATTGCAGTTCTTGCAGACTTTTCTCGAATTTCTGCTAATGCCAATGCTTTATTAGCTTGATCTTCGACTATTCCGGCTTCAGTTAATAAATTTTTAACTTTTTCCGCACCAATTTTGTCTAATTTATCAATTAGCTGTAATACTTTTGCAGTATCCTCTATACCAAGTCCCTGATAAAACCCTTCAGAAATTTTTCGGTTATTAAGTCGCATTACAAAACCAGGCAAAGGTAAGGATTCCAACGCAGTAATAATAGTCTTTAGTAGTTGGGCGTCTGCTGTTAAAGGCAACGTTTCTTCATTTACAATATCAATATCTACCTGGGTAAATTCACGTTGTCGACCATCTTGTGGACGTTCTCCACGCCAAACTTTCTGCATTTGATAACGTTTGAATGGAAAATTTAAAAATGGCGCATTATCTTTGACATAACGTGCAAAAGGTACTGTTAAGTCAAAATGCAAAGCCAATGGATCTTTTTTACTACTACCTTGTTCTTGATAACGCGATACCATGTAAATTTCTTTATCAATCTCCCCTTTTTGGGCAATAACCGAAATTGGCTCCACTACTCGCGTTTCAATTTCTGAAAAACCGTGCAAGGTAAAAACTTCACTAAGTTTATTCATGAAGTACTTTTCAATTGCCCGTTCTTCAGGTAGCCATTCTGGGAAGCCAGAAAGTGATGCTTTGCGTGCCATTAAATAAAATCCTTTATCGAAAATTTCCAACTGTTCACAATTCTAGCGAAAAACCTTTTAATATAGTAACCATGAATAATAAAACGAAACAAAATGTCATCGCTGGTTCGATAATTGGAGCACTTGTATTAGGTGGTGCTGGCGCTTACTTTTATACCAACTCTGGTTCCATAGGTGCTAGTTCTACTTCAGTTCCTTCTAAAAAAATAGCTGAAAATAAAGAATTAAAAGGAACTATGGTGACTAACTTGGGCACTATTTCAATAACTATGGATGGTAAAAAAGCGCCACAAGGTGTTTCAGTTTTTAAAGATCTAGCTGATAAAAAGTTTTTCAATGGCACGAAATGTCATCGTTTAGTTACTGAAGGTATCTACGTTTTACAATGTGGAGATCCAGATGGTAATGGTACGGGTGGACCTGGTTTTGAATGGGGGCCAGTCGAAAACGCGCCAGCGAATAACCAATATAAAGCAGGCGATATTGCAGTTGCTAGACAAGCTGATAACGCTAATTCACAAGGTAGCCAGTTTTTCATTGTCTACCAAGACTCTGAGATTCCTGCTGACTCTGCTGGTGGTTACAGTATAATCGGTAAAGTGACTTCTGGATTAGATTTAGTTCAAAAAGCAGCAAAGCAAGGCACTCAAGACGGTTCTAGTGATGGTACCCCTAAACAAGAAGTAAAGATTGAAAATTTTCAGTTAACTCAATAGCCTGAATAGGTTATGTCCCATCAGATATTTCGATAATTGTGACTTAGCACATGTAATTGCTTAGTAAAGTTATGTTAAGGACGTAGATGTTAAAGTATCAAGAAATAGCCAGTAAGATTGAAAATTTATTGAAGATAAGGGCCTAAAACCAGGAGATAAACTGCCTACCCTTAATGAACTAGTAGATAAATATGGAACAAACAAAACTACTATTGTTAAAATTGGGAACTATATATTTAACTTCTAAGAACTCCCTACTCCACGTATAAAACAAGGGTAAAACCAGTTTGTCAGTGGTAACTCATATTCTAAAAGTATGAAAGAGTTTAGTATTTATGAAGTAATGGAACAATTCCCTACACCAGAGTCTGCCCGTATCTATTTTGAGCAAGTAAGTTGGGGTGGACAACCTACGGATTGTTTCCTTTGTAGTTCAGTTGAATGTGTAAGTCCAAAACTTGTTAAAGGCAAACATACAGGTTACTACTATTGTAAAGAAGTATTTACAGCGCGTACAGGCACTATTTTTGAACGTTCTCATGTGCCACTTAACAAGTGGATTCTTGCGATGTATATGTTCACAACAGCCCGTAAAGGCATAAGTTCAGTACAATTGGCCAAGAATATTGGTGTTACACAAAAACAGCATGGCACTTATTACATCGTATTCGTAAAGCCTGTGGAAGTGAAATAACTTGCTTACTATCTGGCATTGTTGAGATTGATGAAACCTTTATCGGTGGAAAAGAATCAAACCGCCACGAATCTAAGAAAATCAATCATGGTAAGCGTGGTGCTGTAAATAAGACTGTTGTTCTTGGCATGAAAGAACGTAACGGCAATACTAAGATTAGTGTTGTTCCAGACCGCTCACACAACACGCTTAAAACAGCTATAACAGCCAATGTAGAACCTGATACGTTGATTGTTACTGATGAGTGGAAATCCTATAAAGGCATTGGCTATGAGCATTTATCAGTCAATCATAGTGCCAAAGAATTCGTTGATAGCATCGCACATACAAACTCGATTGAGAGTGTGTGGGCGGTTCTTAAACGTGCGTTCTACGGTATTTATCATTCGTTCACTATGAAACACACGTTGAACTATGTTCAAGAAGTCCAATACAGACTCAACACTAAAGACAATGACTATTTCCAGAACTTTAATGAGTTGATTGGTTTAAGTGTCGGAAAACGCTTAACTTACCAAGAACTCATTGCATAGCTAATAGTTATATATAAGAAGGTGATTTACATCTCGATTGTTCCTACCGCGCATATTGTATAGGTACTTCTTTTCAAAACTTTCTACTTTAAACCCTCTGTTTGCATAAAGTTTGTCTATAAAATCAGTTTGCTTGATAATTAAGATGAATTTCGCCTCAGTATCTGAAAGGCAATCAGCAAGTCTTGCTTGGTCCTCTTTGGTGAATGGATTTTTGTCATAATCCTTAAATTCACTATCGTAAGGAGGGTCTAAAAAAATAAAGTCGTTTTTCTTGGCAGATTTTCTTATTACATTTTCAAAATCGGTGTTTAAGATTTCAGTTTTATTAAGCTGTTTACTTATTTCACTATCTTGAATTGCTTGTGTCTTAGCCCTAAAATTCTTGCGGTTATACCCAATCCCACCGTAGGGGATGTTAAACTCACCTTTTTTGTTGTACCTAAACATTGATGCATAACAAAATTCTCTGATAAAGAAAAATACAGCAGCGGCTTCTTCAATGCTTAACTTACCAACCTTCTTGTTATAAATATCCCTAAAATGCATATATATTCCACTCTTTACAGCGGACTCTATATTGTTGATGATGTCATCATCATTAGTATCTTTGTTAGTTATTTTCTTTGTACGTTGAACTTTAGATTTTAGATTCTTGATAATCTGTTTCTTCAAGTTTTCTGTATCAAAATAGCGTTTAGAAAATTTGTACTTATCGAATAAAATCTGATACATAATTATCTCAATAGTATTTTTTGTATCAGATTTATCTTGATTTTTATAGGCTTCTATTATCGACTCAGTGTTGGCATCTACTAGAGCAGATATTTTTTCCCATTCATCTGCAAAGAAGTTGAGCTGTTGCAAAAATGGTTTGCTCTGTTTTTGTGTGCATTTGTAAAAGTTGACTAAATCTAGATTTATGTCGTTAATCGTTGCTTTATTAGGTTCTAGCTTAAAGTAAATTGCCCCCCCTCCAAAAAATGGCTCTATGAATTTATTGAATTCTGGAACTATATGTTTGATGTACTTGTACTCTCCAGCTTTGCCACCAGGCCACTTTATTAGGGGTTTCATTACTGTTCCTGCCCCAAATATGTGGCTTTAATTTCATCTAGAGCTTCTCTGAGTACATGTGCATTTTTTCTATATTCAGAAATGACAACTTCATAGCCGTTGTCCATTTTTGTTACGAAGTTCCAAAAATCTCGACCAATCATCAATTCATCATCTGCGAAGAATTGTTTTACTCGCTCTTGTCGCCAGGGTTTATCTTCACCATATCTGTTGTAGGCTGTGGCAAAGTGAATACTAATTTTCTCATTTTTACCCAATGTATTTGAGAGAATTGTAAATTGTTCAAGCAGTGCCTCTTTTTCAGAGCGTGCTTTTTTATTGTCTAGGTCTCCACCAATCTTTAATTCAATCAAATATCTATTGTCGTTGTCATTATCAATTAGGTAGTAGTCGCTGTCATGCCTCTTATTAACATCTTCGTCTTTTTTATTGGTTGTTCTAAGCCACTGATAATCAGCAACTGATGGTGTTAGTTCTCGTCTTTTGTACTTTTCAAGTAATTCTGCGATAAATCTGGTTTGCTCAACTGATAGAGGTCCTACAACTTCTCTATGTACGTCATACGACAACTCTGCGATGCTAATTGCTAGCTTCTCTAGCATATTCCCCAGCGAACTGTCTAGAGACCTTACAAGACTTGAATAATACTGTATATCTGGTCCAAGAGCGGCTATGAATACGTTGTGTATTTTCGAGTTGATAGTCCCCTCGGGGTCATCAGCCTCATTTATATGCCTAGTTGAAAATCCAGCTGAATAGCTTAGAACAAAGCTCTTTACAAGTTGCCTTATAACCAACTCTTTATCAACTTTTTTTGCCATTACACACCGACTTTCAGGGCATAAGAAAAGACCTCTTTATTTGTAAAAAAGAGGTCAGCGTGTTGCTTGACAGCAGTTTTTGTTGTTAGGTAATCATTGTGTGAGCTGTGAGCTGTGAGCTGTGAGCTGTGAGCTGTGAGCAAGTATTCATTATTGAAAAGTCCTTTATTTTTTCCTTTATAAGTACCATTATATATTTATCGGACAAACATTTTCAGAGCAAAAGAGTATGATCAAAAGAAAACAGGAATAACAATGACAAACAAAACACCAAAACAAAAAGACTTAGACAAAATTAAAGATTTTGATAAAGTCGAAGACCTTTTGAAAAAGATTTTTGAACAAGCCGACAAAAAGTAGGCTCTAAACACTTGTTTAGTGGGGTTGGGCTGTTTTAGAAGTTAAATATATAGTCCCCTTAAAATTTTAGAGGCACTTGAAGCTCGAAGTATTATTTACAAGGTCCATGGTAGTGGTATCTTTTGCATTAATAATGCTTTGACTATACATTGTTATAAACAAATTAGCGTTATAATGTTTATTAGCTTGATATAAAATACACAAAAATATATGAAAGATACCTATGAGTGAAAAAACACTAACTAACGAATTAGGATATGTAGATTCAGAGGGTCGAGTTTTTCTTGGCAACAACGACGATGCGAAGTTACTTGGTCAGGTACCAAATAGCACCCCTGAAAATGCTCTTGCCTATTTTACTAAAAAATACGATGCAATTGTTGCTTCCCTGACTTTAAACGAGCAACGAATTGTGCAGCATGGTGCTAGTGCCAAAGATATTACTCGTTCAATTAATGCAATTAAAGAAAACATTGCACAAGGAAAAGCTTTCGGTGATATCGAATCTTTAAATAAACGAGTTGCTAATTTAGAGACTCAGCTTGAAAGTCTAAAGACTGAAGAGCAGGAGCAACGCCGACGAAATATTGAGGAAGCAATCGCGCATCGTGAAGAAATTGTACAAGCTATTGAAGAAGTGACTGGACAAGATAAAAATAAAACTCAGTGGAAGCAAAGCACTGAAAAAATCAATACTGCTTTCGAAGAATGGAAAGCATCACAACGCCGTGGTCCACGTATTCCAAAAGCTCAAGAAGATGCTTTATGGCAACGCATTAAGAAATCACGTCAAGTTTTCGATAAAAACCGTCGTGAATTCTATGCAAAGCAAAATGCACGTAACGCCGAAGCTAAAAAAATTAAGCAGGAGTTAATTGCAAAATCACGCAAACTTAGTGACTCTACTGATTGGGACCAGACCACTCGTGACTATAAGAAGTTAATGAGCAATTGGAAAGCATCTCCTCGTGTCACTCGTAAAGAAGACGAGAAACTTTGGAAGCAATTCCGTGATGCACAACAAACTTTCTTTGATAACAAACAGAAAGCTATGGATGAATTAGATTCTAGTTTTGCAGAAAATGTCGAGCCAAAGAAAGCTATCCTTGTTGAAGCAGAAGCATTGTTACCTATTGATGATGTTCGCGAATCACGCAGAAAGTTTAAAGAAATCGTATCTCGCTTCGAAGAAATTGGACCAGTGCCGCGTTCTGAAGCTCGTGATATTGAAGGTCGCATGCGTGCAGTTGAAAAAGCACATAAAGATGCTGAAGATAAATACTGGGAAGAAAATGACCCAGAGAAATCAGCTCGTAGCTCTTCAATGATAAAGCAATTAACTGCAACAATTGACAGACTAGAAGAAGATATTGCTAATGCTAAAGATGAAAAGCAGAAAAAAGAACTTGAAGATGAGCTTAAGGCAAAACAAAGTTGGCTAGATATGCTTAGTAAGCATTAATACAAAAATTAACTATAGTTTTGTAAAAGACTTATTAGACTTAAGGATGATATATCCAAGGTCATAAAAATAACCTCGAATTTTCGAGGTTATTTCTATATTCAATAGGCATATTAAATAGTATGAATACTGCTATTGAACAACTTATTGCTCCTGATGATATTTATATCGAAGGTCGAGATTTTACCCCTCACGAGTTACAAGCAATGTGTTTAGATAACTTACTTACTCATTACATTGGCAACGTGTATATTACAACTGGTTATCTTGATACTCCTAATACTAGGATTCAAGCTGCAGCTGCCGGTTTACCAGAATATGTGATACCACGCTGTATCTTTGGTTGGACTACTGCACTATGGATTTATGGTTTAACCGCTACTCCCTATCATCTTGATATTATTAGTGTTTCAGGAGAGCATCGGCTTTCAAAATACTTTAGATTTAACAGAGTCCGTATCCATGAAATGCAAATTACTGGGAAAGATATTTGGTATATTTCAAATCTGAAAATTACTAGCCCTGAATGTACTACCTTTGATATCGCCCTCTATTCATATACTGAAAAACAATCCAATAACTTTTTCAGCTTAAAAGTATTGCTAATTTTGATATAGTGGAACAAAAACTTATCGAAGCACAGCGACGAAAATATCCGAAAGCACGTCAAGGACTAAGACGTATCCGAATGATACGTGATAAATTTCCAGAGTATCAACTACCAGAGTTCACTAGGAATTTTTTCGATACACATCAAATACCCCGTCAATCTGACGTACAGCTTTAAGGATATTAGACAGATGATGCGGATCACCAATTTCAAAGACAAAACTTGAAGTCGCAAAACGGTCATCAGCAGTTTTGACAGTTGCTGAAATAATATTTACCTGATGCTCAGAAAGTGTCTTTGTAACATCTGATAATAAACCACTACGATCAAGACCTTCTACTTGAATCTCAGCCAAGTAAACATTGTGGGTTACTGGATCACTGGTCCAACGAACTTCTACCATTCGGTCTTTATCATGCTCAAGAGCTTTGACATTCTTACAATCTTTACGATGAACTGAAATACCATGACCGCGAGTTACGAAACCGATTAGTTTATCTGGCGGAACTGGGCGGCAACACTGCGCTAGTTTGACCATCACATCAGACATGCCATTAACTTCTACACCAGTATTAGCATCTGTTTTGGGTGGCTTTTTCTTAAAGGGTAGGGTATTTTCAGCAATATCTTCGCTAGCGCCCTCTTCTCCACCGTGAAAGCTAAGAATCTTATTTGAAACTGTAGATGGCTGTAATTCATTATTGCCTAATGCAGCCCAAATATTATCTAAGCTAGAATATTTAGATTCATCTACTAACGCAGCTAACGTCTCTGAAGTTACCAACCGATGGAACGGTAAATTTTGTTTACGCATATAATTAATAAGCACAGTCTTACCATGTTCAATAGCTTCACCACGGCGCTCTTTAGTAAACCACTGCTTAATCTTGCTCTTAGCTCTACCACTTTGCACGAAGTCTAACCAGTTTTTATTTGGTCCAGCATTTTGAGCTTTTGAAGTGATGACCTGCACGGTATCACCATTTTGTAACACTGTAGATAGTGGCACCATTCGACCATTAACCCGTGCACCTACTGTACGGTGTCCCACATCGGTATGGACACTATAGGCAAAATCCACTGGAGTGGAGTTAGCAGCTAATGCTTTTACTTCACCAGCTGGAGTATAAACATAAACTTCAGTACCACTAATCTCATGCTTTAATGAGTCCAAGAATTCCTGTGGATCATCAGTCTCTGCCTGCCAGTCAACCAAAGACTTTACCCAATCCACATTTGAATCAACAGTAGGAGCACTGTCATCTTGCTCACCACGCATATCAGCTTTATACTTCCAGTGTGCTGCTACTCCATATTCCGCACGTTTATGCATATCGTGAGTACGAATTTGGATTTCAACTGGTTTACCTTCTGGACCTACCACTGTGGTGTGCAATGACTGATACATATTGAATTTTGGCATTGCAATGTAGTCTTTGAAACGACCATGAATTGGGCGCCATTGTGCGTGAATTGCACCTAAAGTTGCATAACAGTCTTGAATTGTATCTACTAATACCCGGACACCCATTAGATCATAGATTTCATCAAAATCTTTACCTCGACCAATCATCTTCTGATAAATGGAATAATAGTGTTTATTACGAGCTGAAATATCCGCGTCAATATGGGCTGTTTTCAAATCCTTTTGAATAATATTCTCTACTTTTTTAAGTAGTTTTTCACGTTCTGGTGCACGCTCTTGCACCATTCGTACAATCTCTTCATAAATCTTTGGATAAAGTACTTTAAAGGAAAGCTCTTCTAGCTCCCATTTAACCTGATTAATGCCAAGACGGTGTGCCAACGGTGCATAAATCTCTAATGTTTCCTTAGATTTTACTGCAGCACGATCACGAGGCATGAATTCCCAAGTGCGGGCATTGTGCACTCGGTCAGCAAGTTTAATAAACAAAACTCGTACATCTTTGGCCATAGCTACAATCATCTTACGGACTGTCTCTGCAGCTGCAGCTTCACCATACATGACTTTATCTAGCTTAGTAACACCATCAACTAAATGTGCCACTGTTGGACCAAAATCCTCAGTGCATTCCTCAAGTATGTAATCCGTATCTTCAACTGTGTCATGAAGCAAAGCCGCTACCAATGTTTGACCTACTGCACCAAATTCAGCCAGAATTGCTGCCACAGCTACTGGGTGCGTGATATATGGCTCTCCTGATTTGCGCACTTGACCACGATGATTTTCTTCGGCGACATTGTAAGCTCGAATGATTGGTGCTAAATCTTCATCCGGAGACTGTTTTGCCAATATCTCTATGAGAGGTTTCAATAGTTTAGGAGGATTTTTAATCTCACGTCCAGTATACTTTTCAGCCCGAAGCCCTGTTCCTTTCGGCTTATCCGTATCAGTAGGTCGGATAATTGGTTCGTCAGTACTCATGGCACATACCTCCCGTAAGTCTCAATTATTCAATTTTAGCTCACTGTAAGCCTCATTGCATATCGTCTCCCGTATTCATTTCACGAATGTAGAATTAATTTGCTTTTAGAGTGCATATTCCTTCTATATTGGCTAATTAGTTCTACATTCAAGGTAATAAATTAACTATTATTAGTTACTTTTACTTAACCTTTTCAAGTTTCTTATCACGGTTATTCAAAATAACACTAGACAGAACTACAATCACAACAAAGCTGATAATTCCAGCAATTAGTATACCTGCACCAGCTTGTCCTAAGTATCCTAATGCCAATCCTGGAATCAAGTAATCGGTATCAGCAAATGTAGATGAAGCACCTTTAAGCTGTCCAAGTACTGGCAGGATAAATAGTGGTAACCAACTAATCAATAAACCATTGAAGGCAGCACCTGCTATTGCACCTTTCCTGCCACCGGTTGCGTTACCATATACACCTGCTGCAGCACCACAGAAGAAGTGTCCTACTACACCAGGGATAATAACCGTAGTTTTCATCCCTACCATTGCAAACATCGAAATTGTTCCCACTAAGAAACTTACAAAGAAACCAATCAAAATTGCATTAGGTGCGTATGGAAAAACAATAGGCACATCTAATGCTGGTTTGGAATTTGGTACCAGCTTCTTAGCAATACCCTGGAACGCTGGTACTATTTCTGCCAACACCATACGCACGCCTTGAAGTACTACTACGAAACCAGCGGTAAAGGTACCTGCTTGAACTAGTGCGTAAACCACAGCATTAGTACCATCACTTAATTGGGATTCTACATACTTAGGACCTGCCATCAAAGCCAGAACAATATATACCACACCCATTAGCAAGATAATTGATACCGTCGAATCACGTAAGAAACCAAAACTCTTTGGAATATTTAAATCTTCAGTAGATTTTTCTTTATCTCCAACAAGTTTTCCAATATAACCACTTATTGCATAACCAATATTTCCCGTATGGCCCATAGCTACACTGTCATTGCCAGTGATTTTACGCATGAATGGCTGAGTCAAAGCTGGAGTAACAGTAAGCAAGGTACCTTCAAAAATACCACCAATAATGATCATTAATGGACTTGGTTTCAAACCTGCACCAACTAAAATCGCTGCAGTAAATGCAGACATATAAAGCATTGCTTGCCCCGTTAAGAATATGTACTTAAAACGAGTGAATCTAGCCAAGATAATATTGGTAATCATTCCGACAAGCATGATTAACGCTGTTGGTGTGCCAAGCTGTTGTAATGCAATTGCAACTACAGCTTCATTACTTGGTACCACACCTTGAGTGTGTAACGCTTGTTGGAACATTTTGGCAAATGGGTCTAATGAAGTACTGATTAATCCAGCACCACCGATTAGCACCAAAAAGCCAACAAATGTTTTAACTGTGCCTTGCACTACATCTGAAAACTTTTTCTTTTGTAAGACTAATCCCAGCAAAGCAATTAAGGAAATTAAAATTGCTGGTTGCCCTACAATTGAAACGAAGAGGTTTAAAACACCTTCCATAACTTCACTCCTTAATTATGCTCAATATTATTTTCATCAAGAATTGAATAAACCTGCTGTTTGGTTTCATCAATATCGATTATTGCTTGTAATGGCACAAGTTTTTCTTTAGGGATATTGCTTAGTGAACCTTCTAATGTGTGCTCAATGAAAAAGTAATCAGCCATATCTGCACTGATACTTCCCAGATCAGCATGGTCGACCTGGAAGTTATCCATATCAACTCCTGCATTTTCTAAAATTTGTTTAACATTCATCTCAACCATGAAGCTGGTGCCTAAACCACTTTGACAAACTGCATAAATTTTCATTTACTTTCTCCTTCTTTTATGACATCTAAAATTTCTTGTTTTGTTTCTGCCTTAAGTAATGCATTTAAACTGTCCTTTTTAATTAAGAGTTTTGTAAGATCAGCTAATGCTTCTAAATGTGCTTTATTATCTGTAGCCGCCAAGCATATGAATAGCTTAATAGGATGGTGTTTCTTATCCAGTAAGTAAACTGTTTCATTGGTTTTTAGTAATGATATTCCTACTTTATTGACACCATCTTCAGGTCTTGCGTGTGGCAATGCCACCCTATCGCCTACGTTTATGAAAGCTCCAAATTCTTTAACTTTGCCAATCATCGCGGTTATGTATTTATCTTCAATTGCCTTTTCTTTAAGTAAAGGTTGAGCAGTAAGTTCAATAGCTTCTTCCCAATCTAATTTCTTGTCAGTAATTTGAATAGTTTTATCCGTCAACAACTCTGTTAACATTTTTATCGCACCTTCATTGGTAATTTGCCTCTTTCGAAGACACTAGTTTATGTGGCCACATCACCACTTATACACAAAACTATACCCCCCCCCCCATGGTAAAAGTCAAATACAATTACTGCACTCTCTAAACTTTTACCTATCTTATGTAGACATAACAACAGTAGAACTAATTTGCTTTTGTAGATTGTTATGTATCAATACATCGTGAATAGCCCTGAGTTTATCCACAGTTTGAAACCATTTATGGTAGTTAAGTGGAAGGATAAGTTTTTATGACTAAGGGAATGAAGTATCCTCAGGAAATTAAGAATCGTACGGTTGTACTCTTACCACCACATTCGCAAAAAAAAAGGGGCATGAAAATGAACAAGTATCTACCAGTTCTTGAAGAAGCCAAAGAGTACCTATCTTTCTATCCATTTGTACGAGATCCAGAATGCTACTAGTTACCAAAAAAGAGCGCGTAGCAAGTTGCTTCGTGAGCATGGTATGGCGGCAAAGGATTACGGTGATGTGCTAGCAAACACTATCTCTGCATTTGGTCTTAATGATTATGAATGGTTGTTAGCTTTTGAAGCGGATGAGCTA
>JASGDC010000013.1:0-3468 GCA_047608145.1 Micrococcaceae bacterium | reverse complement strand
TAGCTCATCCGCTTCAAAAGCTAACAACCATTCATAATCATTAAGACCAAATGCAGAGATAGTGTTTGCTAGCACATCACCGTAATCCTTTGCCGCCATACCATGCTCACGAAGCAACTTGCTACGCTCATCATCAGGCAGTAAATACCATTCTGGATCACGAACGAATGGATAGAAAGATAGGTACTCTTTAGGTTTTTCACCAGCTAGGAATGCTGGCACATGTCGTTTGTTGAACTCTGCAGCGCGATGCACACCCACACTTGACCATACTGGTTCAATAGCTCCATTAGCCCAGTTAATTACAGTATTATAGGCTTCTTGCAATGGTTCTGGTTTTTCTGGTGCATGCCACCAAACTAAGATGTCTGCATCGCTACGAAAACCAGATATGTCGTACCAACCACGAATCTTTAAATCTTTAATTTCAGCAAGTTGCTTTTCCAAAGCCTTAATATCAGGTTCACCTTTTGAAAACCTATTTACCTTAAATACTGAGTACATTGCATAGTTAATTGCACTGTTAATCTCTTCAGCTACGTCGCTGTGGTCAATTACAGGTTTTTCTGTCATTTTAATCTCCTAGTTAATCCTCAGTACCAGCAATAACAGCTTTGCCAGTAACTTCACCATCACGCATTCGGCAACTATTTACAGGTGCATTATCTGGAAATGCCCCTAATTTACCAGTTACTTCAGGCTCTACATCTTTACCACTTTCAATAGCAGCGCGTTCAACAATCATGTCAACAATTCCAGATATAAAAGTCTTTTTAACACCAACTGTTGCAGCACGAACAGCTTCAATATTGTGTTCCTTTGCTGTATCTAATGCTTCAGTATCCAGGTCAAATACTACTTCCATATGGTCTGATACGAAACCAATAGGAGCAATGATGATTTTCTTAATACCCTTTGGCACCAAATCTTCTTCAATATGGTCATTAATATCTGGCTCTAACCATGGAGTCCTTGGGCTACCAGAGCGTGAACAATATGCTAAAGAAGAAGTAAAGTTTTCACTAACTTCCTTTTTAAGCTTTGCATCAATAGTTTCCTGCACATCTTCGTGCTGCTCTTTATAACCTGGCCCCGTACGAGTAGAGGCTAACTGCATAGTATTTGGAATTGAGTGCGTCACATAAATAATATGTGCACCGGCTAGACCGCCACCAAGCTTCTCAGCGGCTTCCACAATTGCCTCGTAGTTACCACTGATAAAACCTGGATGATTAAAGAATGGACGAATGATATCGACTTTTGGTGCTACATCACCAAGTTCTTGGATATCTGCTGCTAAGTGTTCGCGGTATTGGCGACTACTTGAATAAGAAGCATAAGCACTAGTCAGTAGCGTAAGCACACGCTTTACTCCGAAAGCACTTGCATCACGAAGTGCATCAACTGAATAAGGATGCCAGTTGCGGTTACCCCAAATTACTGGTAGCTTAATACTTCGTTCTTTAAGCTCTGTTTGCAATGCAACTTGCAGTTCTAAATTCAACTCGTTAATAGGACTTTTACCATCAAAATGATTATAGTGCTCGGCCACATCAGCTAAACGTTCATCTGGAATACCTTTACCAGCAGTCACATTACGCAAAAATGGCATTACATCTTCTTTACAATTGGGACCACCAAACGAACATAATAACAATACATTATAAGGTGCTACATTTTGTGCATGTGGATTAGACTTATCACTATCATTAATCATGGTTTTACCTACTTAATATTGTTTGGAAACTGGTAAAAAACTATTTACAGTTTATCATTTTATAAGTTTTCAGAGATTAGCGACAAAGGGGGAAACTAAAACAAAAGCTATTACTTATCTTGACTTTCATTCACAATGAATTAGCATATGAATTGAAAGTGTAACACAGTTAAATTTTGTTGTAACTCAACTTTTAACTCAGTAACGTATTAACTACTTCAATTCCTTCTTTTATACATTTAGCAACATCAAAGTCACTATTCTAACTACTTTTAATACTAGTTGTGTGTTTAAAACTGTAATCTTTTATAAGATTGCAGTTAATAAGCTTCATCGCTTATTGTTTTATCGTCAAGAATAATCAATGCTCATATAAGTATGCCCGATGGCTAAAATATCACAGGAAATTTGATAACAAAAAATAGTGCCACAAGCAATAATTATGTGTTTAGGAGTTAACCTACTTTATTTGTGCCACTATCATTGTTTCTATTATTAGGTAGTAAAGCTATTAATTCTTTTCATAGTTTAGTACGAGTATCCTTTAGGGACGAAAGTACGAGCTACACCTACTGTAAAATCAACCCCAGAATCTACTGCGTCCCATTTCAAATTACCCACTTTAGTCGGAACTAAAAGTCTAGCGTTTGCCCCATTTCCTAGTTGTCCACTACCATTGTTTCCCCATGTATATAAATCACCGTCAGTGGTTAGAGCTACGGAATGACTATAGCCTGCACTAACAGAAGCAAATTCTAAATCACTAACCTGCACTGGTGAACTTGCATCTGTTAAAGTATTATTCCCAACTTGCCCATAGTTATTGCGACCCCAAGCATATAGTTTATTAGAAGTATTTATAGCTAACACATGCAAGTTTTGAGCATCGAATTTTGACCAGATGCCTGTTGATGGCCCCATAGCTATAGTACTTTGGTCTGTGGTAGTCCCATTCCCTAGTTGCCCATACTGGTTACGCCCCCATGCATATATCCTACCCGTGGATCTAAGAGCTACGGTAAACTCAGCGCCTGCAGCCACTTGCGACCAGGTAGCATTTGTACCTACCTGAGTTGCAGTAAGAATATTTGTAGAGCTAGGACTACCGTTCCCCGTCTCACCGTACTCATTAGATCCCCATCCCCAAAGAGTGTTGCCAGAACCACTTATAGCCATAGAGTGTCTATTTGCTCCGGACACATTAATCCATGGGTTTTGCGCATATTCATTATTTACATAATTTGGAGTATAAGAGTCTGTAATACTATTAGTACCCAATTGCCCTGCGGCGTTATCTCCCCATCCAAGTAAACGACCATTTGTAAAATAACCCAAGCTAAAACCCGTACTGCCTGAAGCACCAGCAGCAACATCTCCCCAAGAACTTGTTCCAATGCGCACAGGAGTTGCTTGATTTACGGTAGTATTGTTACCAAGTTGACCACTATCATTGTAGCCCCATCCCCACAATTCGTTATTTGAAGTCAAAGCAAAAGAATGGCTTTGCGAAACCACTTTACGCCAAATTTTATATGTACTCCCTATTGCTCCTGGAATATTGGTATTAGCGGTGGAACCATTACCCAAACGATACTGTGTGGTGCTATTACTACCCCAGGTCATTAGATTTGGGTATATCCATTCAAGCTCGTCAGTAACACTACTACAATCACCTAACTGCACAGTTATTTTAAAATTCTTAACATCAGTAGAAGCATCAACACTAATCCCCGTACTAGTAAGCACACTAT
>JASGDC010000012.1:0-32336 GCA_047608145.1 Micrococcaceae bacterium | reverse complement strand
TTTTTCAAAAAAAATTAACCTTTTATAACCTTGTGGGGGGTTTTGTTTTTACCCACCCCCCACTTCTATGTATATTAGCGAACTAAATGTTTTAACGGTAATCGATGACCATACGACCGTTTAATTCACCTTTTTCCATCTTTTCAAAGATGTCGTTGATGTCATCAAGTTTCGCAGTTGTAGTTACTGGTTCAATATTGAAATCTTCAGCAATTTGTAGACATTCAATAAGATCTTCACGAGTACCTACAATTGAACCTACTAGCTCTAAGCCACCAAGTACTAAGTTGAAAATTGATACTTCCATCATTGCTGGAGGCAGTCCGACTGGAACTACTCGACCACCACGGCGAATAGAGTTAAGAGCTTCACTGAATGGAGCTTTTGCAACGGCTGTTACTACAGCGCCGTGTACGCCACCATCAGTATGTTCTTTAATCCACTCGCCAGTTTTTTCAGCAGGACCATCATAGAATAGATCAGCACCACACTTTTTAGCCAATTTTTCTAAACCACTATTTTCGCGTTCAACAGCAACTACTTTCATTCCCATTGCTTTTGCATATTGGATAGCAATATGTCCAAGGCCACCTACGCCGACAATCGAAACCCATTGGCCTGGTTTTACGTTTGAAACTTTAAGTGCTTTATAGGTGGTTACTCCTGCACAGTATAAAGGTGCAGCTTTAACTAAATCTATGCCTTCAGGGCATTTAACTGTGTAGCGACCATCCATAATTGCATATTCACCAAATGAACCATCCACAGCATATCCTGAATTTTTTTGTGATTCACAAAGTGTTTCACGACCAGTTAGACAATATTCACAATAACCACATGTAGTGTGTAGCCAAGGAATACCAACCATGTCGCCTTTTTCAATATGATGAATTTCGTCGCCAACTTCGATTACTTCGCCGATGCCTTCATGCCCAGGCACACGTGGCAATTCTGGTTGTACCGGCCAATCTCCATGTGCCGCATGTAGGTCAGTATGGCATACTCCAGTAACGTGTAGTTTAACTAAGACATCGTTAGGGCCTGGTTTTGGAATATCAATCTCTTTAACTTCAAGAGGTTTTTTGAATCCTGTTACGACCGCAGCTTTCATTGTTTTTTCCATATTTTATTTCTCCTTCAATATAGATTTTTATATTTACTTTTGAATATTTCATTTATATTTCAATTATAAGTAAATATTGTTTATTGAAAAATTGAAAATTAAGTTTGCAATGCTACTAGAGAATCATGTACTATTGACTTTGTGCGTATTCACTACGCATTGTAAGCTTAAAATTAGCTCTAAATAAGGGCTAAGAGACCGCAGGCACTAGTATAGAGCTTGCGGTTTAAAAAGAAGTAGCGCCGACACACCCGACCTCGGGTTTCGGGCACTTGTCAGTAAATACCTAGTTAAGAACCCTTAGCTAGGACACTGCGTAAAGAAAGAGAGAGCACCTATAATGGCAGGACAAAAGATCCGCATTAGGCTAAAATCATATGACCACGATGTCATTGATAGCTCGGCACGCAAAATCGTTGACACAGTGACACGAGCAGGAGCATCAATTGTTGGTCCTGTTCCGCTGCCTACTGAGAAAAACGTTTATTGTGTCATTCGTTCCCCACATAAGTATAAAGACAGCCGTGAGCACTTCGAAATGCGTACTCACAAACGTCTAATCGATATCGTTGACCCTACTCCAAAAGCAGTTGACTCGCTAATGCGTCTTGACTTGCCAGCAGATGTCAACATCGAGATTAAGCTGTAAGTAAGGACAAAAAGCTAAAATATGTCTAATCAAACACAGCGCGAGGTAAAAGGTCTCCTGGGCAAAAAGCTGGGCATGACTCAGGTTTGGGATGATGATAATAAAATCATTCCAGTAACTGTAGTTGAAGCCGAAGCCAATGTTGTAACTCAGGTTCGCGCAGAAGAAAATGACGGTTACAATGCCGTACAGATCGCCTACGGCCAGATTGACCCACGTAAAGTAAACAAGCCAATGACTGGTCACTTTGAAAAAGCTGGAGTTACTCCACGCCGTCACCTTGTTGAGCTACGTACAGCTGATGCAGAAAGCTATGAAGCAAGTCAAGAACTTACTGTTGAACAGTTCGAAGCTGGTCAAAAAGTAGACGTAGTCGGAAAGACAAAAGGTAAAGGTTTTGCCGGCACTATGAAACGACATGGTTTCCACGGTGTTAGTGCATCTCACGGTGCGCATAAGAACCATCGTAAACCAGGTTCAATCGGTGCTTCTGCGACTCCAGGTCGTGTATTCCGTGGCCAGAAGATGTCAGGCCGTATGGGTAATGTGCGTCACACTACTCAAAATCTAACTGTTCATGCAGTAGATTCTGATAAAAACCTTCTATTGATTAAAGGTGCGATTCCTGGCCCTCGTGGTGCAGTAGTACTAATTCGCACTGCTGTGAAGGGGGCATAGTAAATGGCAAATTCAAATTTACCTGCAGAAATTTTTGATGCAAATGTATCAATTCCTTTGATTCACCAGGTAGTAGTAGCTCAACAAGCAGCTGCTCGTCAAGGTACTCATAAAGCTAAAACTCGCGGTGAACGTGCAGGTGCAGGCCGTAAGCCATTCAGGCAAAAAGGTACTGGTAACGCACGTCAAGGTTCTGTACGTATGCCTCAGCATATCGGTGGTGGTATCGTACATGGTCCAGTTCCACGTTCATACGCACAGCGCACTCCTAAAAAGATGATTGCTGCAGCACTTCGTGGTGCACTTTCAGATCGTGCTCGTAACGGTTATGTACAAGTTATTGATTCTGTAGTTACTGGTGACATGCCATCTACAAAAGATGCAGTTAAAGCTATCTCTAGTGATATTAGAGGAACTCGTGCTCTAGTAGTTCTTGACCGTGAAGATGAAGTTTCAATGGCAAGTTTGCGTAACGTAGCTAAAGTTCACGTACTTTTCGCTGACCAGCTAAACGCATACGATGTTCTTGTTGCTGACGATGTTATCTTCACTGAAAAAGCATTGGAAGCTTTTGTAGAACAAACACAAGGTAAAGAAACAGCTTCTGAAGATAAAAAAGCAGAAGCAAAAGACACAGGCTCTAAAAAACTGACTGAGGAAACTGAAAAATCTGAAAAGAAAGAATCAGATCCAGAAGAATCAGCAGTTGAAGAAAAAGCTGAAAAAACTGAGGATGTAGAAGAAAAACCTGCATCTAAAGATGATGAAGAAGCTGAGAAGGAGGACTGAGGGTGAGTGAATACAAAACACACCACGATGTAATCATCGCTCCTGTGGTTTCTGAGAAGACTTATGCTCTAATTGACGAAGGTCAGTACACTTTCGAGGTTGACACTCGTGCTACAAAATCAGAAATCAAAGTTGCACTTGAAGCTATCTTCAATGTAAAGGTTGCTTCAGTAAATACAATGAATCGCAGCGGTAAGACTAGCCGTACTCGTTTTGGTTACGGGAAGCGTAAAGATACTAAGCGTGCAGTTGTAACACTTAAGGAAGGCTCTATCGATATTTTCTCTGGTGCAAACTAGAGTTATTGAGGAGAATAGGAAATTATGGGAATCCGTTTATATAAGCCAACAACACCAGGCCGTCGTGGTTCTTCTGTTGCTGACTTTACTGAAATTACACGGACGACACCAGAGAAGTCGTTGCTTCGTCCCCTCCCGAAAAAGGGTGGACGCAACAACACTGGGCAGATTACTGCTCGTCACCATGGTGGTGGACACAAGCGCCAATACCGTGTGATTGACTTCCGTCGTCACGATAAAGATGGTGTGCTAGCTAAAGTTGCGCACATCGAATATGATCCAAACCGTACTGCACGTATTGCGCTACTACACTACTCAGATGGTGAAAAGCGTTATATTATTGCGCCTGAAAAGCTAAAGCAAGGCGACACTGTGGAAGCAGGACCTAAGGCAGATATTAAGCCAGGTAATAACCTACCTTTGCGTAATATCCCTGTTGGTACTTTCATCCACGCTGTGGAACTTCGTCCAGGTGGCGGGGCTAAGCTAGGTCGTTCTGCAGGTGCAAGCATCCAGTTGGTAGCGAAAGATGGCCCTTATGGTCAGCTGCGTCTTCCTTCAGGTGAAGTACGCAATGTTGATATCCGTTGCCGCGCTACAGTTGGTGTAGTAGGTAACGCAGAACAAATCAACATTAACTGGGGTAAAGCGGGTCGTAACCGCTGGAAAGGCATCCGTCCGACTGTACGTGGTGTCGTGATGAACCCAATTGATCACCCACACGGTGGTGGTGAAGCTAAGACTTCTGGTGGTCGTCACCCAGTTAACCCTAACGGTAAGCGTGAGGGGCGTACTCGTAATCCTAACAAGGAGAGCAACAAGTACATTGTCCGTCGTCGCCGTACTGGTAAGAAACGCTGATAGGAGATAAGGAATTATGCCTCGTAGTTTAAAGAAAGGCCCTTTTGTTGATCAGCATCTTTACCTAAAGGTACAGGCTGAAAACGACAAAAAAGCTAAAAATGTAATCAAGACATGGTCACGCCGTTCTATGATCGTTCCAGATATGATCGGTCATACAATTGCTGTACATGATGGTCGCAAGCACATCCCAGTTTTCATCACCGAATCAATGGTGGGACACAAACTAGGTGAGTTTGCTCCAACACGTACATTCAGAGGCCACGAAAAAGACGACCGTAAGGGACGCCGTTAAGGCGGACTTCGGTCTTAGCAAGACGAGAGAAGGAAAGCAATGGAAGCCAAGGCAACAGCACGCTTTGTTCGTGTAACGCCAATGAAGGCCCGTCGCGTCGTCAACCTTATTCGTGGTAAGCAAGCGAATGAAGCGTTGGCTATTTTGAAGTTTGCCCCACAGGGTGCTTCAGACCAGGTCTTCAAAATTGTGCAGTCTGCATTAGCAAACGCACGTAATCTGGCTGATCGTGACAGCGAAGCTTTTAACGAAGATGATTTCTTCGTAACTGAAGCTTTTGTTAACGAAGGCCCAACAATGAAACGTATGCGTCCACGTGCTCAAGGCCGTGCGTACCGCATCTTAAAACGTACTAGCCACATTACTATTGTGGTTGGTCAGCAGGAGAAAGAGGAGGCCCGCTAGTGGGACAAAAAGTTAATCCTAACGGATTCCGACTCGGGATCACTACTGACCACGTATCTCGCTGGTTCGCTGACAGCAACAAGCCTGGACAACGCTACAGTGACTTCGTAAAAGAAGATGTCCAGATTCGCGAAATGATTGAAAAGCGTCTTGAACGTGCGGGTATCTCAAAGGTTCAGATTGAACGTACTCGTGATCGCGTACGCATCGATATCCACACTGCTCGTCCAGGTATTGTTATCGGACGTCGTGGTGCTGAAGCAGATCGCCTACGTGGTCAATTAGAAAAACTAACTGGTAAGCAAGTACAGCTAAACATCCTTGAAGTTAAGAACCCAGAGATTGATGCTCAGTTGGTTGCTCAAGGCGTTGCTGAACAGCTTGCAAGCCGTGTAGCATTCCGTCGTGCGATGAAGAAAGCAATCCAAAGCGCTCAGCGCGGTGGAGCAAAGGGTATTCGTGTTGCATGTTCAGGTCGTTTAGGCGGCGCTGAAATGGCTCGTAATGAGTTCTATCGTGAAGGTCGTGTGCCATTGCACACTCTTCGTGCGAACATCGATTACGGTACTCATGAAGCACACACTACTTTCGGTCGTATTGGTGTGAAAGTGTGGATTTACAAGGGTGACCTAACTGATAAAGAGCTAGCTGCTCAGCAAGCTAAAGCTCCTAAGCGTGGTCGCGGTGGCCGTGATGGACGTCGTCGTAATGACCGTTCTCGTCGTGCTCCTCGTAACAATGCTACAAACCAGAACGCGGATAACAAAAAGACTACTACGGAAGCGGAGGCATAAACTATGTTGATCCCTCGTAAAGTTAAATTCCGTAAACAACATCACCCAAAGCGTTCTGGTGCAGCTAAAGGTGGCACTAACGTATCTTTCGGTGAATATGGAATACAGGCATTAAGTCCTGCTTATGTTACTAACCGACAGATTGAGGCAGCTCGTATTGCGATGACTCGTCACATCAAGCGTGGTGGTAAAGTTTGGATTAATATCTATCCAGACCGTCCATTGACTAAGAAGCCTGCAGAAACTCGTATGGGTTCTGGTAAAGGTTCTCCTGAGTGGTGGGTAGCTAACGTTAAGCCAGGTCGCGTTCTTTTTGAACTTTCAGGTGTGTCAGAAGAAGTAGCTCGTGAAGCATTGCGTCTTGCAATCCACAAGTTGCCACTAAAGGCACGTATTATTCGCCGTGAAGGTGGTGCATAAAATGGCTGAACTACGTTCTCAAGATTCAAAAGAGCTTACTACAGAGCTAGCTAAGCACAAAGAAGAACTTTTCAACCTACGTTTCCAGGCAGCTACTGGTCAGTTGGAAAACAGCGCACGTCTAAAGACTGTAAAGAAAGAGATTGCTCGTATTTACACAATTTTGCGTGAACGTGAACTAGGTATCGGTACTGACTCAGCAGAAACTGAAACTGAAGAAACTACAGTAGATGATGCAAAGGATGAGAAGTGAGCGTAAAAGAAGAAACTAAAGAAACAACACGCGGCTACCGTAAAACACGTCAAGGTTACGTAGTTTCTGACAAAATGGATAAAACCGTTGTTGTCGAGGTAGAAGATCGTGTAAAGCACTCTTTATATGGCAAAGTTATGAAGCGTACTAAAAAAGTAAAAGCTCATGACGAAGAGAGCATCGCTGGTATCGGTGACCGGGTGCTTATCATGGAAACTCGTCCAATGTCAGCTACTAAAAACTGGCGTTTGGTAGAAATCCTAGAAAAGGCGAAGTAAATACTTAAAGTTTATCTTTGGTTGATAAATCAGAGATTAAGACAGGAGTAAGAAGTGATTCAGCAAGAATCGCGGCTAAAGGTTGCTGACAACTCAGGTGCTAAAGAAATTTTGGCTATCCGAGTTCTTGGAGGCTCTGGTCGACGCTATGCAGGCATCGGCGATACTATCGTAGCTACAGTTAAAGACGCTATCCCTGGTGGTAACGTAAAACGTGGTGATGTAGTAAAAGCTGTTATCGTGCGTACAAAGAAGGAACGCCGCCGTCAAGACGGCTCATACATCAAGTTTGATGAAAACGCTGCTGTTATTCTTAAGAATGATGGTGGAGACCCTCGTGGTACTCGTATTTTCGGTCCAGTTGGCCGTGAACTACGTGACAAGCGTTTCATGAAGATTGTTTCTCTGGCTCCGGAGGTGCTCTAATATATGGCAGCTAAAATCCGCAAAGACGATGTGGTACAGGTTATCGCAGGTAAAGATAAAGGTACTACAGGTAAAGTACTAAAAGTCATTACTGAAAAAGATCGCGTGCTTGTAGAAGGCGTAAACGTGGTTACTAAGCATAACCGTGCTTCTCAGACTAATGCCGGTGGCATTGAAGAAACTGAAGCACCAATCCACATTTCAAACGTAATGTTAGTAGATCCAGAAAGTAACAAACCAACTCGTGTTGGTTTCCGCGAAGAAAAAAATGATGAAGGTAAAACTGTTCGTGTTCGCGTAGCTAAGAGTACTGGCAAGGATATTGACTAATGACAAAAGATAACCAGGAGGCAACAGTGACTGAAGATGTTACAAATGCTGAAGAGGTTTCCCAAGATTCTGTAAAAGAAACAAAGCAGGAAGCAAAAGACTTGCCACGTTTCAAGCAGAAGTATCGTGAAGAAGTTATTTCTGCATTGCAGGAAGAATTTGACTTCAAAAACGTACACCAAGTTCCAGCACTTACTAAGATTGTAGTGAACATGGGTGTGGGAGCTGCAGCAAAAGATTCAAAGCAAATTGACCACGCTGTGCGTGACCTAACTGCCATTACTGGCCAGAAACCACAGGTTACAAAAGCACGTAAGTCAATTGCACAATTCAAATTGCGTGAAGGTATGCCAATTGGTGCTCACGTGACATTGCGTGGAGACCGTATGTGGGAGTTCTTCGATCGCCTAGTGACTCTCGCACTACCACGTATCCGTGACTTCCGTGGTCTAAGCCCAAAGCAATTTGATGGTAACGGCAATTACACATTTGGTCTAACAGAGCAAAGTGTATTCTTGGAGATTGACCAAGATAAGATTGACCGTCCACGTGGTATGGACATCACATTGGTGACTACTGCGACAAACAACGAAGAAGGACTTGCACTACTAAAGCAGTTCAAATTCCCATTTACAGATAATTAAGAAAACAATTATTACAGGTCTGCATCTGGTGTACCAGGTTCAGAAACCATAATAGAAAGGCGTAAGCTTTATATGTCAATGACTGATCCAGTAGCAGATATGTTAACGCGTCTGCGTAACGCAAATTCTGCTCATCATGAGACAGTATCAATGCCTTCAAGTAAATTGAAGACTCGCATTGCAGATATTCTAAAAACTCAAGGTTACATTGTTGATTGGAAAGAGGAAAAGGCTGAAGTAGGAAGTGCTTTGATTTTGACTCTTAAGTATGGAGATAACCGTGAACGTGCTATTGCAGGTTTACGTCGTATTTCTAAGCCTGGTCTTCGTGTATATGCAAAGTCTACTAATCTACCTAAAGTATTAGGTGGTCTTGGCATTGCAATTCTATCCACTTCTTCTGGTATATTAACTGACCGTGAAGCAGCTAAAAAAGGTGTAGGCGGAGAAGTTCTCGCTTACGTTTGGTAACAGGAAAGGAAAATAACAACCATGTCTCGTATTGGTAATTCACCTATTTCTGTTCCTAGCGGAGTGGAAATTACAGTTGATGGTTCAACAGTTAAAGTTAAAGGTTCAAAGGGAGAACTAACTCACGAAGTTCCTGCGCCAATCACAGTCTCTCTGGAAGATGGTACTTTAACAGTAGAACGTCCAAATGATGAACGTAATTCACGTGCATTGCACGGTCTTACTCGTACTTTAATTGCTAACCAAATCACTGGTGTTAGTGAAGGGTACAAAAAAGAACTTGAAATCGTAGGTACTGGTTACCGTGTGCAGGCTAAAGGCTCTGACCTAGAGCTTTCACTTGGTCTTTCACACCCAGTTACAGTAAAAGCAACTGACGGTATCGAACTTGCAATTGATGGTCCAAACAAAATTATTGTTTCTGGCATTGATAAGCAGAAGGTCGGCGAAGTTGCTGCGAATATTCGCAAACTACGTAAACCAGATCCATATAAGGGTAAGGGTATCCGTTATACTGGTGAGAATATCCGTCGTAAAGTCGGAAAGGCAGGTGCTTAAGACTAATGGCAATTAAGATTAAAGGTAAATCTAAACAAGCTATCCGTGGCCGTCGTCACTTACGCGTGCGTAAAAAGGTTACAGGTACTGCACAGCGCCCACGTCTAGTAATTAACCGCTCTTCTCGTCACATCTTCGCACAGCTAGTTGATGATTCTGAAGGTAAGACTTTATTCTCAGTTTCAACAATGGAAAAAGACTTGCGTGGCAGTAAAGACACTAAGACTGAGCAAGCTAAAAAAGTTGGCGAAATAATTGCTGAGCGTGCTAAAGATGCTGGCATTGATGCTGTAGTATTTGACCGTAGTGGTTACCGTTACCACGGTCGTGTAGCAGCAGTTGCTGATGGCGCTCGTGAAGGAGGTCTATCACTATGAGTGAGGAGACTACAAACGAAATGGAGAAAACTGTGGCTGATAAGTCTGTAGAAAACAGTACAAAAGAAGCTACTGCAGAAACTACAGCGAAGAAAACTGAAACTACTGAAAATAAGTCACAGCGTAATAACCGCCGTGGTTCAGGTCGTGGACGTGGCAACCGCAATGCACGCGATGAGAAACAATACATTGAAAAAGTTGTTTCTATTAACCGTGTAGCTAAGGTAAGTAAAGGTGGACGTCGTTTCAGCTTCACTGCTTTGGTAGTTGTTGGTGACGGTGCCGGTAAAGTCGGTGTTGGCTACGGTAAGGCAAAAGAAGTTCCTGCAGCAATCTCTAAAGGTGTAGAAGATGCTAAGAAGAATTTCTTCACTGTGCCTCGTGTGCAGGGTACTATTCCACACCGTGTTCAAGGTGAAAAAGCTGCTGGTGTAGTTATGATTCGTCCCGCTTCTCCTGGTACTGGTGTAATCGCCGGTGGTCCAGTGCGTGCGGTACTTGAATGTGCTGGTATCCATGATGTACTTTCTAAGTCTCTAGGTTCTTCAAACCAGATCAACATTGTCCGAGCTACTATCGCAGCTCTTAAGCAACTTGAAGGTGCAAAAGAAGTAGCAGTACGTCGTGATCTTCCTATTGAGGAAGTTGCTCCCGCTCCACTTCTTCGTGCTATGGAAGAGGGTGAGAAAGCTAATGGCTGAAATTAAGATTACTCAGGTTAAATCTGAAATCGGTGGTAAGCAAAATCAGCGCGATACTTTACGTTCACTAGGTCTGAAGCGCATTGGTCAGACTGTGACTCGTGAAGATGACCCAATAACTTTGGGTATGGTTCGCAAAGTGTCTCACCTAGTTAAAGTTGAGGAAGGCGAATAATGACTGAAAACAACGAACAAACTCTTAAAATTCATCATTTGAAGCCAGCTCCTGGCGCTAAGAAAGCTAAGACTCGCGTTGGTCGTGGTGAAGCTTCTAAGGGTAAAACTGCTGGCCGTGGTACTAAAGGTACTAAGGCTCGTTACCAGGTACGCCAAGGTTTTGAAGGTGGTCAAGTGCCACTACAGATGCGCCTTCCAAAGCTAAAGGGTTTCAAGAACCCAGCACGTTTGGAATTCCAAGCTGTAAACGTTGGTACTCTTGCTGAGCTTTTCCCTAAAGGTGGAAAAGTTGCAATTGATGATTTAGTTGAAGCTGGCGCAGTACGCAAGAATTCTCTTGTTAAAGTTCTTGGCGATGGCTCAATTGATGTTGCTATTGAAGTAGAAGCAGATGCATTTTCTGCAAGTGCAGCTAAGAAGATTGAAGCTGCTGGTGGAAAAGCTACTGAACTTGAGTAGTAACTAAAGCAAATTTAGCGTAACATTAGAAATCGTGGTGTAGTTTTTACACCACGATTTCTTAGTATCTGTTACAAACAGGCAACGGAGGATTAATGCTTGAAACACTGAATAGGGCTTTTCGCACCCCAGAATTAAGGAACAGGATTTTGTTCACTTTGGGTGTCATTACATTATTCAGGTTAGGTTCGTTTATTCCAGCTCCAGGAGTTAACTACACTAATGTACAACAATGTCTAAAACAAAGCTCTAACTCAGGTGGCATCCAAGACATGATTAACATGTTCTCGGGTGGAGCACTTTTGCAACTTTCTATTTTTGCCTTGGGTATTATGCCGTATATTACGGCTAGTATTATCGTCCAGTTGTTACGTGTGGTGATTCCACACTTTGAGGCTTTATACAAAGAAGGTCAAACTGGTAACGCCAAATTGACTCAGTACACCAGATACTTAACTATTGTGTTGGCTGTGCTAAATGCCACCACAATTATTACTTTGGCCCGTAGTGGTAACCTACTCCAAGGGTGTTCTTTGCCATTAATTCCAGATCAAAGTTTTGGAGCAATCTTATTAATGGTAATCACCTTAACTGCCGGCACTTCGCTGATTATGTGGCTTGGTGAGATGGTTACTGAAAAGGGTATCGGTAACGGTATGTCAATTCTGATTTTCACATCAGTGGCAGCAACATTCCCTACTTCATTAGGTGCTATCCGTGTCTCACATGGTTGGGGTGTATTCTCACTTATCATTGCCGTTGGGTTGTTAATTGTAGCTCTAGTGGTATTTGTTGAGCAATCCCAGCGTCGAGTTCCAGTGCAGTATGCAAAGCGCATGGTCGGTACTAGGACAGTAGAAGGTAGCAATACTTACATCCCAATTAAAGTAAATATGGCCGGTGTAATTCCAATTATCTTCGCGTCTTCAATTTTGATGGTGCCGACAATGATTGCCCAATACTTCGCCCCTTCAGATGGCTCTAATCCACCAGCTTGGGTTAACTGGATTCAAAAGCATTTAGTTTCAGGTGACGATCCAGTTTATATGCTAATTTACTTCATTCTAGTAGTATTCTTTGCCTTCTTCTATGTGGGCATTACTTTCAACCCAGATGAAGTAGCCGATAACATGAAGAAGTATGGGGGCTTTATCCCAGGAGTACGTGCTGGTAACTCTACTGCTGAATACCTACATTATGTAATTAACCGTATTACTACCCCGGGTGCTATTTATATTGGTATTATTTCCCTGATTCCAATGATTGCTTTAGCACTCTTTGGAGCTAATCAATCATTCCCATTCGGAGGTGCTTCATTGTTGATTATCGTGGGTGTAGGACTTGATACCGTGAAACAGCTTAATGCTAAATTACAACAACATAACTACGAAGGACTATTACGTGACTAGACTATTGATTGTAGGCCCTCCAGGCTCTGGTAAAGGTACACAGTCAGCTCGTATCGCTGAAAAACAAGGTATCGTTACTATCTCTACAGGGGATATTTTCCGCCAAAATATTAAAGATGAAACTCCACTTGGAGTAAAAGCTAAGCAGTATATTGATGCTGGTAATTATGTTCCTGATTCAGTGACTAATAATATGGTTCGTGATCGTCTAGTTGAAGATGATGTTGAAAATGGTTTCTTACTTGATGGTTATCCTCGCACTTTAGCGCAAGTTCAAGAACTAGATAAGATTTTGGAAGCAAATGGTCAAGAGCTAGATGGTGTTATTGAACTAACAGCTGATGAAGATGAGCTAGTTGAACGTATGCTTAATCGTGCAAAAGAATCTGGTCGTTCTGATGATAATGAAGAAGTAATTCGTCACCGTCAGCAAGTTTATACTAAAGAAACTGCACCACTAATTGATGTATATCAGAAACGTGGTCTAGTTAAGACTGTTGATGGTGTGGGCGATATTGATGAAATTACTGATAATATCAATACTGCAATTGCAGAACTGAATAACTAGATGCGTAACTCAGGTATTGAGTTAAAAACTGATGCGCAAATTTTAAAAATGCGCGAAGCTGGTTTAATTACTGTTGCAGCTATAGAGGCTGCAACGAAAGCAGCAGTACCAGGTGCCACCACGAAAGATGTAGAAGCTGAGGTGGCAAGGATAATTACTGAATCTGGTGCGAAACCAAATTTCAAAGGCTATTATGGTTTTCCTGCAACGGCATGTGTATCAGTAAATGAAGAAGTTGTGCATGGAATTCCAGGGAACCGAGCAATTAATGATGGCGATTTAGTATCTATTGATGCTGGCTGCATAGTGGATGGGTGGCATTCTGATTCGGCTCGGACAGTTCTAGTCGGAAATGTATCAACGGAAGATCGTAAGCTCTCAGAAGTGACTGAAGAAGCTCTCTGGGTTGGTATTGCTAAATTTGCTACTGCAAGCCGAATTGGTGAAATTGGTGCGGCCATTGATGACTTTGTAAATGAACGCTACGGTATCCTTGAAGATTTTGTTGGACATGGTATAGGTTCGCAGATGCATATGAAGCCTGATGTTTTAAATTATCGAAGTAGGTCCAGAGGGCCAAAGATTAAAGCTGGGACTTGCATTGCAATTGAACCAATGTTTGTTCATGGTGATATTGAAACAGATGTATTAGAAGATAATTGGACTATTGTAACTTCTGATAATAAACGAGCAGCACACTGGGAACACAGCATTGCAAAACACTCCAATGGGATTTGGGTATTATCAGCCCATGACGGTGGCTTGGAGAAGCTAAAACCATTTGGAGTTACTCCAGTGCCTATTGTTTAGTTATTTAAAGTTAGAAAAGAATAATTTAGTTATTTTAGATAATCCAAACTAATATTTGTCGAAAAGTAGTTGCTAATTCTTATACGATGTAGTGCATTTGAGCAATTTAAATATACTTAAACGTGCTTAAATTACTTAACCATACTGCAGCTTCTTTCAAAAGTGCAAAAAATTAGGAACCCACAAAATTGCAAGTTCCTAATTTAAAGAAATTTATTTTACTTGAAGCGGTAGTATACTGTACCTGAACCCCAAGAAACTGGTTGAATACCTGTACCTAGCTCTGTATTAATCGCTGCATACATATTACCGTCTTCAGCATAAATACCTACGTGTGCTTGTCCAGAACCACCGTTTTGCTGCACCACTAGGTCGCCAGCAGCGGGAGTACTAACTTTCTCAGCACCATTTGCAAGAGCCCATTCTGCTTGATCTGCAGGCCAGCCCCAAGGAAGTGCAATGCCAGCTTTTGTGTATACATAGTGCGTGAAACCAGTACAATTCCACAGAGTTGGAGTATCACCCCAGCCATAGTTCTTCAAACCTACATATGACTTAGCAATATCTACGACACTATCACCAGATGCACTTGCTTCAGTATCATCACTGCTATCGCTAGTAGTATCACTGCTAGCGTCTGTACTATCACTAGTAGTGTCTGAAGTATCGCTAGTAGTATCACTGCTAGCGTCTGTACTATCGCTGCTAGTATCTGAAGATACCAAATTAGAATCAGTAATTTGCGTATCTGCGCCTTCAATAACAAAGCTAACGTTCGTAGTTGGCGTATTTGGCATCAGAGTCGTGATATTAGTTGTTCCTGAAAGTACAGGGTTAAGCGTAGGTTCTTTGACATCATCTTGTTTATCATCACCCATGCCAAGCTGACCGCGACCATTAAGACCCCATACGTATAAATCATCAGACTCTGCAATTGCTAGAGTGTGTGCATTACCAGCGGTAATTGCTTTGAATTTAGTAGTTGAGACAATTGGGCTTGGTTGTTTCTGCTCAGTGCCAGTACCATTAGTGTTAGCAGCACCCCAAGCATAAAGTGAGTTATCATCAGCAAGGATTACGCTGTGTGTTGATCCAGCAGCTACTTGAGTAATTTTAACTCCGTCAATACCGGTAGTAACAGCAACTGGAGTAGCGCTGTCTTTGCTAATACCATTATAAGCACCAGCACCCCAACCATATAACTTACCATCAGCGTCAGCTGCAAGAGTATGGGTTAACCCAGCTGCAATCGCAGTGAATTTAGCTGAGCTATCAATTTTAGTAGGAGTAGTCTGAGCTTTGCCAGTTCCATTTGTTTTAGCATCACCCCAGCCGTATAGATTACCAGCTTCATCAATTGCAAAAGCTACACCTGAGCCTAACGCAATTGTCTTGAATTTGGCATCTTCAGCACCAACAACAGTGATTTTAGTAGGATTATCTTGCTTGCTGCCAGTTCCGTTTGTTTTGGCGTCGCCCCAGCCGTATAGATTACCATCAGTATCTAGAGCTACAGCAGCAAGTGCACTTACAGCTACAGAGCTAAACTTAACATCCTGAGCATCTCCACCGGTAATTTCTACTGGAGCTTTGTACTCTTTTTTAGCATATTCACTATAGCCCCATTGGATTAGTTTGCCGTCAGTGTTGATGCCAATAACTTGTGTGCCATTAGTAGCTGCAGTTTTAAGTGGTTTAGCTTCTGTATCAAAAGTTATTTTGTTAGGCTTCCACACAGAGTCGTTTCCAGCATCGGCAGGGATCTGAGACTTCGTATTTGCACCGAAAGCGTATAATGTTAAATTACTGTCATTGGTGACAGAATCTGTAGAAGTATCTGTATCCCAAGTGCCATCAGCAGCGTATGCAGGAAGTGTTCCAAAGCCTACAGCGCTGGCAGCCCCAATGCCCATTGCGCTGAGAAACGTGCGTCGGCTAAAACCTTTGTTTTCTGAACTCATTATTAAATAACCCCAATCATAGATGTTGTTTGTTAATTAAACAACACGAACATTTAACTATAAGTCAAAACTATACCAGTTATATATAGTTAGTGAAACTAATTTTCACACCTAATAGACAGATACTTTTAACAAGTTATTTAAATTTTGTTAATTTATGGGGCTTTAGCTTGGAATGGATTTGGTTGTTTACCAAGTGCATTTGAAATCTGTTTTTCTACTTGACTTTGGAAAGTATCAACAAAGTCAATGTTCAAATGATTACTATCATAATAAGTGCGTATTCCATTAACTGAACCATGACATTGTTTACCACAAATATACTTATCAAAGTTAACTAAGCTTATTCCAGGATTGTGCACTGACTCATCTACTGTAGACCCTTGGATATCATTAGTAGTAAAATTCTTTGGAGTATAGTTACAGTTTTCTGGGTGTCTAGTGTTGAAAACTAAACAGCGAGAGCTTACTGCATTGGAATTAACGGGTGGGTCCTTAATATAAGTTACGTTTTTTGAATGCAATAAAAGTTCAGTTGCTCGTTGTTGAACTCTTTGCATATAAATTAAGCTGCTTCTTTGCCGTTCTGCACTAGTGGCTGTCATTCCAGTAGGCTGTGTACTGCTATGCGGAAATAATAATTCGTTACTAGAAAAATTCGAAATGATTATATGTTTTGGATGTTTCGTCTTAATGAAAGTCATGGAAGTCTTGTCTCCAGCTTTACATGCAGGAGTATTGTCATAAGATGTTTGCTTTTCTACATCATAAAAACGAGTGTCGATATTAGTTAAATCTACAAAAGGACAGGCATAGGTGATTTGGATATCTACATTTTGTTTTTGCTGTTTGGCTAAAGCCAAAATAGCGTCACCCCATTGCAAAACATGTGAGTCGCCGGTAATTAAGATGTCATGACTGTCATCGTTAGCGAATTTACAGCTACCGCGTATTGAACCAGCGTCTGCTTTATAATTACAACCATATTTATGGAGTGGATCTTGGATGCTAACTGGAGTGCCAGGTTTTACTGGAGTTTCAAAAACTTTAGGTGAACAGTTGGCTTCAATGGTTGCCATTGTTTGCCCTGAGTTACAATTTGCATTCTTTTTAGACCAGCTAGCCATTCCGGCATCATAACGAACATTTTGAACGACTAATTGTGCTTGGAAAGTTACTACTACAAAAGTACTTGCTAACAATAAAATTATTACTGAAAAACTTGGACGTAATGTAGTAGCTAAACGCTGCTTTTGAAGTGGTTTTTCCACATATTGGTAAGTTATATGAGCTAAAATTAAGGAAATCACTACAGCGATAAGCATTCCTAGATAGCTGAGGCCATCTTCAGAGTCAATGATAAATTTCAGCCCAAAGAATGGCAAAAGTAAAAATACCGGTAAATGCCATAAATATATTGGGTATGAAATTTCTCCAATATATTGAAAAGGTTTCCAACCTTCAAAAGCTCGATTTGGATTTACAAACCCTTGGTGAATTACTAAGGCAGTTGCAACTACTGGAGGAATAGTACAAGGGCCTGGGAAAATGTTATTTGCAGTTATATAGAAAGTGCAGAAAATTAATACAGTATAAGAAACATAGACTGTAATTTGATTAGTAATTTTCCATTTTTTTGGGCTTGGAACGAAATGAATCAGTCCACCAATTGCAAATTCCCAAATTCGTCCGCCTGTATTAAAGTAGTCAGCATCACTTGGATTGAGGTGCATAATAAATGCATAGCCAAAACTTAGAATTGTCGCAGCTATTAGGATTATTGGAAAGGCTTGTTTCTGTTTTTTAAATAATAAATATCCCAAAAATAGAGCTAGTGGCGTTATTAAATAAAACTGTTCTTCGACGGCAAGGGACCAAAAATGTTCATAGATTTGATAAGTTTTGTTTCCAGAGAAATAATCTGCTCCAGAATTCATCAAGTGGAAGTTTTGTACATAAAACCAGCTAGCTAAAAAATCGTGCTTAAAGTTGGTAATTAAATATTGTGGCATTACAAAACTTGCCACAATGAAAGTGGTAAATAAGGAAACGAAAGCTGCCGGCAATAACCGCCAAGCACGTTTTAAATAAAATTTAGTAAAAGAAAAGACACCTTTATCAATATCATGAGCAATATGACCAATAATCAAATAACCAGAGATAACGAAGAAGACATCCACTCCAATGAAACCACCAGTAAAACGGTAGCCAATTAAATGGTTTAGTATTACTAGAGTAATCGCTACAAAGCGCAAGAATTGGATATCTTGTCTAAATTTCTTTTGCATGATTTTGGATTCTTTTGAGGGGATTGCTTTTTATTGTATTTTAAGTAGTCTAACTGAAATTATGTTCAATACATTTTATACCTTTAGGATTGTCATAAATTTTTTATTTTCTATTTGCGTTTATAGATATAGTAGGCGTATAATCTACTGTTGATCGTGTGTAATTATTTTAAGAACTGAGACGGTGATTATGGCTAAAGAAGGCGTTATTGAAGTAGAAGGAACAGTAATTGAAACACTTCCAAATGCAATGTTCCGCGTAAAACTTGAGAATGACCATGTTCTTTTGGCTACAATTTCTGGTAAAGTTCGTCAAAATTACATCAAGATTATCCCTGAAGATAGAGTCGCGGTTGAAATGAGTCCGTATGACTTAAACCGTGGCCGTATCGTTTACCGTTACAGATCATAAGGACGGCAATGAAAGTAAAACCAAGCGTTAAGCCTATGTGCGAAAAATGTAGGGTTATTCGTCGTAACCGTCGCGTGATGGTTATTTGTGAAAACCCACGTCATAAGCAACGTCAAGGCTAACAAATAAGCTAAAGAGGCATTCTACACAGCATGACTGTGATACCCCTGGGTTGAAGGCTAGGGACCTATTAAGGACAGAGTGGCTAAGACCTTCAAATAGTTAACAAGGAGCAACGTACCCATATGGCACGTATTGCAGGTGTTGATATTCCACGTGAAAAGCGCGTGGAAATTGCACTTACATATATTTATGGAGTTGGGAAACCAAATGCTCAGCGCACTTTAAAGGCGACTGACATTGACCCGGATACTCGAGTAAAAGATCTTACTGATGACCAACTAGGTTTGCTACGTGATTACATTGAGCAAAACTTTAAGGTTGAAGGTGACCTTCGTCGTGAGGTAGCTGCGGATATTCGACGTAAAGTTGAAATTGGTAGTTACCAAGGTTTGCGCCATCGTCGCGGCCTTCCTGTGCGTGGTCAACGCACAAAGACTAATGCCCGCACTCGTAAAGGCCCAGCTCGTACTGTGGCTGGTAAGAAGAAAGCAGTTTAATAGCTAATTAAACTTTTTCTCACGTTATTAGATCTATATTAGGAGTAATTAATGGCCATAAAGGCAGGAGCTGGCGGGGCTCGTAAGCCACGTCGTAAAGATAGAAAGAATGTTGCGTTAGGACAAGCGCACATTAAAAGTACTTTTAACAATACAATCATCTCAATCACAGACCCAACCGGTGCTGTAATTTCATGGTCTTCAGCAGGTGGCGTAGGATTCAAAGGTTCTCGTAAATCTACACCTTTCGCTGCTCAGTTAGCTGCAGAAGCTGCAGCAAAGCGTGCACAAGAGCATGGAATGCGCAAAGTTGATGTCTTTGTGAAAGGCCCAGGTTCTGGTCGTGAACTAGCAATTCGTTCATTGCAGGCAGCAGGTCTAGAGGTAGGCTCAATCCAGGATGTGACTCCAGCAGCTCACAATGGTTGTCGCCCACCGAAACGACGCCGTGTGTAATACACGCCTTTCCGTTTTCTCGGAAATCACTCCCTTATCCGCTAAACGAGACAGACAGAGTGCCAAATAGATGCATGGCGACTTTGCTGAAAGGAAAATTAAGTGCTGATTGCACAACGACCAACTTTATCTGAAAAGACAATCGCTGATAACCGCTCACAATTCATTATCGAACCATTAGAGCCAGGTTTCGGATACACGCTTGGTAACTCATTGCGTCGTACCCTACTTTCTTCAATTCCAGGTGCTGCTATTACTAGCATCCGTATTGAAGATGTACTACATGAATTCACTACTGTTCCAGGTGTTAAAGAAGATGTTACAGAAATTATCTTGAACCTGAAGAACCTTGTTGTTTCTTCAGAACATGACGAACCAGTAGTAATTTACGTACGTAAGTCAGGTGCTAGCAAAGTTACTGCAGCTGATATTGAAACTCAAGCAGGCGTAGAAATTCATAATCCAGACCTTCATATCGCGACACTTAACTCTAAAGGTAAGTTTGAAGCTGAACTTACTGTTGAGCGTGGGCGCGGTTATGTTTCTGCACAGCAAAACAAGACTGGCGAGTCAGAAATTGGGCGTATTCCAGTTGACTCAATTTATTCACCAGTACTTAAGGTTAGCTACCGTGTAGAGGCTACTCGTGTAGAGCAGCGCACTGACTTCGATAAACTAATCATTGATGTTGAGACTAAAAACTCAATCACTCCAGCTGATGCCCTATCTTCTGCAGGTACTACACTAGTTGAACTGTTCGGTTTGGCTCGTGAACTTAACCCAGAAGCTGAAGGTATCGAAATTGGTCCTTCACCTACAGATGTAGCACTAGCCCAAGATCTTGCTGTTCCGATAGAGGACATGGATCTTACAGTGCGTTCATACAACTGTCTAAAGCGCGAAGGCATCCATACTGTAGGTGAATTAGTAGCTCGATCAGAAGCTGACCTAATGGAAATCCGTAACTTTGGTTCAAAATCAATTGTTGAAGTTAAAGCAAAGCTTAATGAAATGGGCTTGGCTCTTAAAGATTCCCCTCCGGGGTTTGAGCTAACTGCAGATATCAACGATACTGAAGAGAATGATGGAACAATGATCTTCTCTGACTCTGAAGCAGAAGAAGAATAGGAGAAAAGAATGCCAACCCCAACTAAGGGACGTCGTCTTGGAGGAAGCGCTTCGCACCAGAAGTTGATGTTGCAGAACCTTTCTGCTTCACTTTTTGAGCACAAGCGTATTAAAACTACTGAAACTAAAGCAAAGACTCTACGCCCATTCGCTGAGAATATTATCACTCTTGCTAAAAAGGGTGACTTAAATTCTCGTCGTCGCGTAGCGTCAATGATTAAAGACAAGACTACTGTTCACGAATTATTTACTGACATTGCTGAAACAATGTCAGAACGTGAAGGTGGTTATACTCGTATTACTAAGATTGGTAACCGTAAAGGTGATAATGCGCCAATGGCAGTAATCGAACTTGTTACTGAGGCAGTGGCTCCACAGACTACAAAGAATTCTGAAAAGAAAGTGTCTGATGATGCTGAAACTAAACCACACAACATCAAGGTTGCTGAGGTTTAAGAAGAAGCAGAAGTAACTGAAACACCAGAAGCTGAAGACTCAGTGGCTGAGGTTAAAGAAACTCTAGAAGATGATGAAACTGAATCTGATGAAGATGCAGTTGAAGATAAAAAAGATAAAGACGCTTAATTAAATTTTGTTAAATAAAGAGACCCGCTATTTTAGCTGGTCTCTTTATTTGTATTAGGATAAAGTCAAAATATGCGAATTAAAGTAACACTTGCTTATGATGGTGCGCCTTTTAATGGTTGGGGAATCCAGCCTAATGCTCCCACTGTTCAAGGAATTCTAGAAGATGCGCTAAGTACCATTACTGGTAGATTAGTTCGAACTACAGTAGCTGGACGCACTGATGCCGGCGTACATGCAAGTAGACAAGTCGTACATTTTGATCTTGAAGAACCCGAATGGCAAAAGTTTGTTGGTAACTATAGTGATACTTCCGAAGCTTTTATTCGCCGTGTTGCAGGGTTAATAAATTTTATTTTGCT
Organism: Micrococcaceae bacterium; assembly: GCA_047608145.1. Classification (GTDB taxonomy): domain Bacteria; phylum Actinomycetota; class Actinomycetes; order Actinomycetales; family Micrococcaceae; genus JASGDC01. The sequence continues at coordinate 10,750 of JASGDC010000012.1, read as the reverse complement.
TAATCAAATTGGTAAATTTGCTAAAGGTGCAATACAAATAAAAACTGCTGAAGTAGTTAACTCAGATTTTGATGCACGTTTCTCTGCGCTGTGGAGACGGTATTCTTATGCTATTGAAGATAAACAAGTTGGTTGGAATCCACTAAATCGTAATCATGTTATGCACTATCGTGGTCAGCTAAACGTAGTAAAAATGAACATAGCAGCTGAAATGTTATTAGGTGAACATGATTTTATAGCGTTTTGTAAACCTCGTGTTGGAGCTACTACGACACGGATGTTGCAAGAATTTTCCTGGGAACGCAACGGTGAATTAGTCACTGCACATTTAAAGGCTGATGCTTTTTGTCACCATATGGTTCGTTCTTTAGTGGGAGCGACTTTAATGGTAGGAAATGGTGAGCGAGAACCAAAGTGGCTCTATGAAAGGCTCAAAAAACAAGAACGTAATCCTGAGGCTAATATTGCTCCTGGACATGCACTGGTATTAGAAGAAATTGCGTATCCTGATGAAACTCAGTGGAGGTGGCGAGCTAATTTGACTAGAGCTAGGCGAGAAAAGTAATAATTTTTCTTGTTTGACTCAGTTTTTATATCAAGCTATAATAAAGAGTCGGTGTAAGCCGTGCCTATAAAACAGGCGTAATACTAGATAAGTATTACAAAACAAATCGAAACTAGAAACGAAGGCAATATACTCGTGCGTACTTATACTCCGAAGCCAGGCGATGTAACTCGTCAATGGCATATAATTGATGCTACTGATGTTGTACTTGGCCGTCTTGCTAGCCAGGCTGCAACACTTCTACGTGGTAAGCACAAGACAATTTTTGCACCCCATGCAGATACCGGGGATTTCGTCATCATCGTTAATGCCGAAAAGGTTGCTTTGACAGGTTCTAAACTTCAACAGAAGCACGCATACCGTCACTCTGGTTACCCAGGTGGTTTGCGTTCAACTAGCTATGCAGAACTTCTAGAAAAGCACCCAGTTCGTGCTGTTGAAAAAGCTATTAAGGGCATGTTACCTAAAAACTCTTTAGGAGCTAAAACCGTATCTAAATTGAAAGTCTACGCAGGTCCTGAGCATCCACATGCTGCTCAAAACCCACAGCCTTTCGAAATTTCTCAGGTTGCCCAGTAACAAACTTATAAATCTCAAGGAGAAACGTGGCTCAAAATAACGAAGAGCAGACTGTAGCAGAGGATCAGGAAACTGCTTCAGCTACAGATCAGCAAGATGATGCTGCAGAACTCACTGAATACACAAGTGAAACACCTCGTAGCGAAGCTAAAGAAGAGGAAGCACGCCCTGCACTAGTGCAAAGTGGCGCTGCTGTTGGTCGTCGCAAGCAAGCAATTGCTCGTGCTCGCTTAAACCCAGGTTCAGGAACTTGGGCTATTAATGGTCGTTCACTTGAAGAATATTTCCCAAATAAGCTTCATCAGCAATTAGTTAATGATCCATTTACATTGTTAAATCTTGAAAATGGTTATGACGTAGTTGCTCGTATTCAAGGTGGTGGACCAAGCGGTCAGGCAGGTGCTTTGCGTCTTGCAATTGCACGTGCACTAAATGACATTGATCAGGATAATAACCGTCCAAAACTTAAAAAGTCTGGATTCCTGACTCGTGACGCTCGTGTTAAAGAGCGTAAGAAAGCTGGTCTTAAGAAAGCTCGCAAGGCTCCACAGTTCAGTAAGCGTTAATCTTACAAAAGATTACAAAATACCCATGTCATTACGGCATGGGTATTTTTTATGTCTACCATCCTAAAAACACCCAAGGCGTTAGATACAACCTAAATAACAGGTGATTTTAGTGTGTTTGGGTGTATTTGCTTCTAATATTTGTCATGGAAAGCTAACAAAAGTTGGTATTATGTTATCTATGGCAAAATATTTTGGTACAGACGGTATTAGAGGTCTAGCTAACGGTGAAGTAGTTAACGCAGAACTATCATTAAAAGTTTCACAAGCAGCAGCATTCATTCTAGGTGCTAGCGATAAGGGGCATAAGCCTAAAGCGGTAGTAGCAAGAGATCCACGAGCAAGTGGTGAGTTTATCACTGCAGCAGTTCAATCTGGACTTGCAAGTGCTGGTGTTGATGTCCACGATGCAGGGGTAGTCCCTACTCCAGCAGCAGCTTACTTAGTAGCAGACGATAACGCAGATTTCGGCGTGATGATTTCAGCTTCACATAACCCAGCTCCGGATAATGGTATTAAGTTCTTGGCACGTGGTGGTCAAAAGTTGCATGATGCTATTGAAGAAGCAATTGAAGCCAAGATGAAAGAAAACTTAACACTTCCAACAGGCGATGAAGTTGGACGTATTACGCGTTTTGCTGATGCAGAAGATCGTTATGTACTACATTTGCTTTCAAGTATGCGTGGTCAGAGTCTTAAAGGACTAAAGATTGTTGTAGACTGTGCCAATGGTGCTGCTAGTGGCTGTTCGCCACAGGCGTTTAAGAATGCTGGTGCAGATATCACTGTTATCGGTGCCGAACCAGACGGCCTTAACATTAACAAAGATTGTGGTTCTACCCATATGGAAAAACTGCAAGAGGCAGTAGTTCGTTTAGGTGCTGATATGGGATTCGCCCACGATGGTGATGCTGATCGTTGTCTAGCAGTTGATCATGAAGGTAAAGTTATCGATGGTGATCAAATTATGCTTATTTTGGCACTTTCTATGAAAGATCGTGGTGTACTTAAAGATAATGTACTTGTTGGCACTGTGATGAGTAACTTGGGTCTTAAGATTGCCCTTAAAGAAAATGGTATTGAGTTAGTTCAAACTCAGGTAGGTGACCGTTATGTACTCGAAGCGATGCGTAATGGTGAGTTCTCTCTTGGTGGCGAGCAATCAGGGCACGTAATCATGAGTGAGTATGCTACTACTGGTGATGGAGTGCTAACTGGTTTACATCTAGCTGCTGAAGTTGCTCGTACTGGCAAGAGTTTACAAGAGCTTGCAAATGTAATGCAGAAGCTACCACAAGTACTTATTAACGTTAAGAATGTAGATAAGAGTGCTTGTGACAAAAATAAGGTTGTGCTAGAAGCCGTAGAAGAGCTAGAGACGGAACTTGGTGATACTGGACGAGTATTACTTCGTCCTTCAGGTACTGAGCCGTTAGTACGCGTTATGGTAGAAGCTGGCACTGAAGCTCAAGCACGTCAGAGTGCTAAGCGTTTAGCTAAGATTGTAGAATCAGAACTATCATTGGACAATTAAGTCCAGCGTAGTTCGGATTCACGCTCAAGTGCACGCTTATGTTCGTTAGAAAATCTTCCAGTACTTAGAATCTTCGCAGCTAGTATCCCGGCTATTGCACCACATAAGTGAGCTTGCCAAGAGATACCACTTCTAACCATTGGGGTAATACCACCAATTAATACGAAGCCATAGAAAATGGTAACGATAATAGCAATAGCCATATAGCCGAACTTTAAGAATCCAGATTTAAAGAAATATGCTCTACCAACAAGGTAAGTGATATAGCCAAATACTAGTCCAGAGGCTCCTATGGTAATGGTATAAGGTGGTCCTACAATCCACAGCATAGAGCCTGAAATCGTTATGATTAGTACAGTTACTTGTGCATAAATTTTTGAGCCACCTAAGGCGATTACACATCCAAGTATCAAGAGCGGAATAGAATTTCCAATAATATGTGCGAAATTAGCATGTACAAACGGAAAAGTAAAGATATCAAATAAACTTGAAACTTTACGTGCGCGTAAGCCCAGCATCTTATTAAGCCAGCCAGTCATATTAATAATCTGGATTACCCACATCACTGCTACCATCCCAACAGGTAAGGTAAAACGCCCAAACTTTTCCCAAGTTTTAAGCTCAGTTCCATGCTTAGTGCTCATAAATGATACTCTTTCCGTGTAGTTAGGGAGAAAATAAATCCTTGATACATAAATTGTGAACCTTAAACCTACAAAATTGCTGGGAATATCCCTAAAATTTTTGTTAAATTCTTTGAATTAACGCTTGCGCAGTTGTATAGAATCTACCAAATGATCTGCACCTTTATTCAAAATTAGGTGTGCTCTACCTCTGGTTGGTAATACATTTTCAAGTAAGTTTGGCTTATTAATACTGCGCCAAACTTGGATAGCAAGTTCTTTAGCTTCCGTCTTATTAATTTGAGTAATCTGTCGGAAATAACTTTCAGGATCAGTGAATGCCGAGTCGCGAAGTTTCATGAAGCGTTCTAGATACCATTGTTCCAAATATTCTAATTCTGCGTGCACATATAGCTTAAAGTCAAAGAAATCACTTACTGCTACTTGGGGATTATGTTCCTTGTTAGTTGGAGGTGGTGATAGTACGTTAAGCCCTTCTACAATCAAAATATCTGGAGATGAAACTACCACTTCCTTATCAGGCACAATGTCGTAGGTTACATGTGAATACCAAGGTGCCGTTACACTCTCAGCTCCCCCTTTAACTTCTGAGATAAATTCAAGGAGTTTTCGTTGGTCATAAGATTCGGGGAAACCTTTACGTTCCATTAGACCTTTTTCTTCAAGAACGGCGTTAGGGTATAGGAACCCATCGGTAGTGACTAATTGGACATCAGAGTTGTTTGTCCAACGGGAGAGTAGTTCTCGAAGCAATCGTGCTGTAGTAGATTTTCCAGCTGCTACCGAGCCACCTAGGCCGATAATAAAGGGAGTTTTTTCACTGGTATCTCCTAAGAATTCTGCAGTTTGTTTATAAAGTAGAGTCTTAGAATCCACATACATGTTTATCAGCCTACATAGTGGTAGATAAATTTCTTCAACTTCTCTGAGATTTAGCGGATCACCGATACCACGAATTTCTTCAATATCTTTTTGGCTAAGTTTAACTTCAATTTCTGGTGCTTGTTTCGCCCAATCTTCTCGTTCGAAAGATACGAATGGAGATACGGCAAAACTATATTTTCTGCTACCATTAATGTTAAAGTTCATAATATCAAAGTCTTCCCTATTTTTAAAGAGGTTTATCGTTTATGTGTGGAATCGTTGGTTATGTAGGCAATTCGGCTGGAAGTGCAAACTCTGCAAACAATCCTGCTTTAAATGTTCTCATAGAAGGACTACGACGCCTAGAATATCGTGGTTATGATTCTGCTGGTGTTACAGTTATCACTGAGAACGGCATTGAATCAAGGAAAAAAGCTGGAAAGCTTAAAAACTTAGAAGCAGAGATTAAAGAAAATCCGATTAACAAAGGTGTTACTGGTATTGGTCATACTCGTTGGGCCACTCACGGTGCCCCTACTGACGTTAATGCACATCCACATGTGGTTGCGGATGGAAAATTAGCAGTAATCCATAATGGAATTATTGAGAATTACGAGGAAATTAAGCAAGAGCTTATTGGTGACGGTGTTAAATTTAAATCAGAGACTGACACCGAAGTTGCAGCTTGGTACATTGCAAAAATGTATGACCAAGAAAAAGACCTTACCAAGGCAATGCGCGAAGCTAGCAAGCGTTTTGAAGGTGCTTTCACATTATTGGCGATCCATGAAGACCAGCCAGATACTGTTGTTGCGAGCCGTGAAAATTCGCCATTGGTTTTGGGGCTTGGTGAAAATGAAAACTTCTTGGGTTCTGACGTTTCAGCATTCATTGAATACACTCGTCAGGCTGTAGAGCTTGAACAAAAGCAAATTGTGACTATTACACCAGAATCTGTAGAGATTACTGATTATGATGGTAACGAAGCTGAAGGTAAAGAATATACTATCGATTGGGACACTGCTAGTGCCCAAAAAGATGGTTATGAGTCTTTCATGGCTAAAGAAATTAACGAGCAGCCAATGGCTGTTTCACAGACTGTTAAAGGTCGTATTGGTCGTAAGGGTGATTTAGCTCTTGATGAGTTACACGTAGATGAAACCGTGTTGCGTTCTATCAACAAAATTATTGTAATTGCTTGTGGTACAGCGGCATATGCTGGTCAGGTAGCTCGTTATGCTATTGAGCATTGGTGTCGTATCCCAGTGGAAGTTGAACTGGCACACGAGTTCCGTTACCGTGACCCAATTGTCGATGATAAGACTTTAGTAGTAGCTGTCTCGCAATCTGGTGAAACTATGGATACTATTATGGCAATGCGTCACGCACAGGAACAAGGTGCAAAAGTACTAGCTATTTGTAACACAGTAGGTGCTACTATTCCTCGTGAAGCAGATGCAGTACTTTACACACACGCTGGCCCAGAAATTGCTGTAGCTTCTACTAAGGCATTTACTGCACAGATTACCGCAGCTTATCTACTAGGTCTTTACCTAGCTCAAATCCGTGGTAATAAATTCCGTGATGAAATTTCTCAGATTCTTGATGAGATTGAAGAAACTGCAGAAAACATTCAGCAAATTCTTGATAAGTGGGACAATATTAGTGACTTGGCGAAAGAGCTCCAAGACACTGAATCAGTATTGTTCCTTGGTCGCCATGTTGGTTTTCCAGTTGCACTCGAAGGTGCTCTTAAACTTAAAGAAATTGCATACATCCACGCAGAGGGTTTTGCTGCTGGTGAGTTAAAGCACGGGCCGATTGCTTTGATTGAAGAAGGTCAAAATGTATTTGTGATTGTACCTTCTCCTCGTGGTCGCGATCCATTGCATGCCAAGGTTGTATCTAACATTCAAGAAATTCGCGCACGTGGTGCGCATACTATAGTTATTGCTGAAGAAGGCGATGACAGTGTGAAAGATCATGCAGATGTAATTATTAGAGTGCCTCAAGCATCTACACTGCTAATGCCATTGCTAACTACAGTGCCACTGCAGATTTTTGCTTGCGAATTAGCTACGACTAAAGGTTATGACGTAGATCAGCCACGTAACTTGGCAAAGAGTGTAACTGTAGAATAATTACGAATTTAGGACTTATATGTCTAACATCGTAGATGTAGAAAACTTCAAGATAGGTCTTTGATGACAAAATAGTCATCAAAGACCTATCTTTTAATGTAAAACCTGGTGAAATATTTGGGCTCTTAGGTAGTAGTAGAGCTATTGTGCCAGCATTCTTTGTAGTATTACTCTATATATATGTTGGTATGTTTGGTAGTCAGATTATTAACTCCTTTACTGAAGAGAAGGAAAATCGAGTTACTGAAATTTTATTAACTTCAGTATTTGGTTTAATTATGTTACGGATAGCTACATTAGCGTTCCGCAAAGGTAGCTTAGAATACAGCAAAGTTCTCTCAGCGAAGACCCTATTCAAGAAATAAAGGTGTAAAATAGCTAGGTAATATTTTTTTGGAGAGTTGTGAAATTTTTTAAGCGTAAAGTCGAAATGCCGCTATCAGTACAAGCGGTAATTGAGATGTTGCAAAATGCTTTTATTTTTTATGTACTCTTAGCAATCCCGATACTAATTGGCTTTGCTGTCAGTGATATGAAAAGTATTACAGATATTGGTGATTTTTCTGCGATACCACCTTTGTCATTCAGTGCAGCATTTTGGTTATTAGGTAATGGTTCACCGTTAATCTTTACTAATTTCACTTATAGTTTAATGCCTTTAGGATTGATGCTAATTCCAGCATGGTTGGCCTACAACTCAGGTAAACGTTTAATGGCAGCTTCGCCAAAAGGAAAGATTTTTGTAACTTGGATTGCCAGTGTTATTAGCTATTTCATATTTGCATTAATTTTTTATTTCTTAGCTGGTCGCAATGGAATTAAATTCCAGATTGGTGAAGCTATGACTTTCCCAGTGTTAGTGATGTTAGTGCCCTTAATTGCTGGTTCTTATGTAGCTGCTGGAAGTTTTGAAAATTTAGTAGGTGCAAAAGTAAAGAAGCAATTGCCATTATCACGAAGATATTTAAATGCTGTGATGGGCGGCGTTACTGTAGCCTTACTCAGTGCAATAGCTATTAGTGCTTTACTTTTAGGTATTAATATCATCTTTGACTGGTCACAAGCAACAGTAGTTTATGAAGAAGCTGAACTGGGCATGCTTGGTATCATTGCAATGTTTTTTGCCCAGCTATTCTATCTACCAAACTTTATTATTTGGTCATTATCTTGGCTAGCTCACACTGGGTTTTCAATAGGTGAAAACCATCAAGTGACTCCGATGCATGTTCAAGATGGTCCAATGCCACTAGTACCATTAACTGCCAGTGTTCCCGGACAGCTTGGAGCCTGGAGTACAATCCTAATATTTTTGGTGATACTTGCTGGTATCGTAGCAGGTGTTTGGTTCTGGCGTAATATTCCTCTAGAAGTTGATAAAGAATTAGGGCACCAGATTGATAACCCTTGGGCTCGTAATACAGTTTCTGCATTAGCTTCTGCACTTTGTGTAGGAGTTATTTCAGGGCTTTTAATTGCTTTTTTTGCCTGGCTTAGTACTGGTGCAATGGGGCCGGGAAATTTAAAGTATGTAGGTGTTCATGCTGGTTCTATGGGGTTACGCTTAGGCTTGCTATTAGGTATAGGTGAGTTTATTGGGCATTTAGCAGCACCTTGGGTTTTAAATTATATTAAGAACTATAATAATCCAAACAAAATGGAAGTATCAGCGGTTAATAAAAAACCAGCTATGTCTTTAACACAACGTTTTGCAAAATTTAAAGCACAGCCAAAATTAACAAAGCTTAAGAGTGAAACAAAAACAGCACGGCTTGAAAAGCAAGGTATTCCTAACGCCTTCAGCAACTCCAAAAATATCCCACCAAAACCAGTTAAAGCTCCGCCAAACCCCAAAATTCCACCTCCAGCTATGAATAAAACTCCAGTTACTAAGCTAACCCAGGGTAAAGTTAAGATCAAGAAACATAAGTAGTTTGTTGTGGATGGATATAAAATGGATATAAAGTTGGATGCTTTTAAAGCTAAGTTTCAAAGACTAAATACAGAAGGTTTTTATAGATTGCCGATGCGTATTAGAACTTTGCAAGTTATTGCAATAATTCTAATGATTATTTCTTTATTACTTTCGTGGTTGATTGGTTTTCGTACTGGTGGATTTTGCATAGCTTTATTACTTGCTTTTGTGATAATGGTCCGATTGGCTAAAACGCCACAAGGTAGTGCGTATGCTGCAAGAACTAGAAGCTTTGATGTATTATTTTTACTATTTTTAATGTTTGGTATAGCAGTGCTGTCTATTATCGCGCCATCGTAGTATTTCAAGTATGATTATAAGAGTTATAAGTCTCATAGAGGAGAAAGAATAGATGACTGAAAAAATTAAGGTAAAGAATCCAATCGTTGAGCTTGATGGCGATGAGATGACTCGTATTATCTGGTCTTTCATTAAAGAGCGTTTAATTCACCCATACTTGGATATTGATTTAAAATATTACGATCTGGGTATTGAAGAACGCGATAATACTGAAGATCAAGTAACAGTTGATGCTGCTAACGCAATTAAGAAATATGGTGTTGGTGTTAAGTGTGCGACTATTACTCCTGACGAAGCTCGTGTGGAAGAATTCGGACTAAAGAAAATGTGGCGTTCACCAAATGGAACTATCCGTAACATTCTTGGTGGTGTAATTTTCCGTGAGCCAATTATTATCAGCAATATTCCACGTCTAGTTCCAGGTTGGAATAAGCCGATCGTAGTAGGTCGTCATGCGTTTGGTGACCAGTATAAAGCTACAGACTTCAAGTTTGATGGTCCTGGTAAAGTTACTATGTCTTTTGAGCCAGAAGACGGTTCTGAGCCAATGAAGTTCGAGGTATTTGATGCGCCAAGTGCAGGGGTTGCAATGGGTATGTATAACCTTGATGACTCAATTCGTGACTTTGCTCGTGCTTCATTTAACTACGGTCTATCTCGTAAGTACCCAGTGTACTTATCGACTAAGAACACAATTTTGAAAGCTTATGATGGTCGTTTTAAGGACATCTTCCAAGAAGTATTTGATAAAGAATTCAAGGAAGACTTCAAAAAAGAGGGTCTGACTTATGAACACCGCCTAATTGACGATATGGTTGCTTCTGCACTTAAGTGGGAAGGTGGCTATGTTTGGGCCTGTAAGAACTATGATGGCGACGTACAGTCTGACATCGTAGCTCAAGGCTTTGGCTCTCTAGGTCTAATGACTTCTGTACTTTCTACACCAGATGGAAAAGTAGTAGAGTCAGAAGCTGCTCATGGTACTGTGACTCGTCACTATCGAGAACACCAAAAGGGTAACCCTACTTCTACTAACCCAATTGCATCTATTTACGCATGGACTCGTGGTTTAGCTTACCGTGGTCGTATGGATAACACTCCAGAGGTAGTAGAGTTTGCTGAGACTCTTGAAGATGTAATCATTAAGACTGTAGAGTCAGGAAAAATGACTAAGGACCTAGCATTGCTAGTTGGTAAAGAACAGAAATGGTTAACTACTGAAGAATTCTTAGCTGCTCTTGATGAAAACCTACAAGAACGTCTAAATGACTAATATTTAAATAATGTAGCCTTAAAGCTGTATTTACAATAATCCCCTAGTTTAAATTGCTAGGGGATTATTGCTATTTTAGGGCATTAACACCCTCAGAGTGTTAGTTATTTTGGCTTATAGGTCATGTTGTGTTGTTGGTTTTGTTTTGGTGATTTCGATGGTGTTGTTTAGGTTTTTCGGTCCTGTTTGTTCTTGTTTTTTCTTTACTGGTTTTGGTTTTTGTTGGTTTTGTTTTGGCTTGGTTAAGGCTGTTGCTTTCTTGTTTTTAATGGTTGTTAGGTTTTTTGTTAGTTTTAGCAAGGATTTGTTTGT
>JASGDC010000011.1:0-3542 GCA_047608145.1 Micrococcaceae bacterium | reverse complement strand
TAGCACACACCAAGCAGAATATTGATTAAAACCCATAAGCTAACTTTAGAAGCTAACAAACAGGCCTACATCACAGAAAAAATAACCCCTACAAAGAAAAATAACAACACATTATGGCCTATAACTCGCGATTGGGAAGTTTATTTTGGTTTTAGAATTTTACTGCCATTGTTTTAGTGCTGGTAGTTCTTGCACCATAGTAGGCTGTTTAGCGATGTAGTGTTTCTTGGTTATATCGCTATCTGCATGACATAGATATTTACTAGCTTCTTCTGCTCCTACTGTGTTGCCAAGAAACGTGCCCATTGCATGCCTAAAATTATAGGGGATAAACTCTATAAGCTCTGGCGTTGTTGCATGTTCTCGCACTTTTCTGATTTCACGTTCAAGGTTACTAATGCTGTAGTATCTAAGATTTTTAGTGTGGAAGAGTTGTTCTGCTCCTGCTACACGATAGTTTTCCATGTTTGCAAGAGTTTCTAGTGCTTCTTGATGGAAGAGTTTGATGGTTCTGTAGCCAGATTGGGTTTTGGTCCATGGCTTGCGGTTGTTACCATTTAGTCCACCAACTAGGGAGATTTTATGATTTTTTAGGTCTATATCCGTCCATCGTAGTGCTAGTATTTCTTCTGGTCTTGCTCCTGTTGCGTGCAGAAGTAAACAGGCCTTATAGAGTGGGAATGTGCCTTTGTGTACTTCTTTGACAAGGTCTAGGTATTCTCTGCATAGTTCAAGTGTTATGAGTTTTACGCTGCCGTTATCGTATGTTGGGTGTATTGCTTCCTTAATCGGATTGTGATTAAAACCCATGTTTTCCCTGATTGCTAATCTGAAAGCTCCACTAGCGACGATTTTGATTTGTTTGGCAATGCTTGGTGTTTTTGTTTCAAGATACTTTTCAAAGTTGCCTGTAGTTACTTGCCCAAGTCTAAGCTTGGGCAAGTCTATAGCAAGATGGTTATTAACTGCTCTCCAGTAACCTTTTTCAGTACTCTCACTTGGCTTGTTTTTCTTGGAGTGCCATTCTATCCATTGCTTGGCTAAATCTACCAGCAGAGTATTGTCGTTGATTGCAGAGTTACGGTATTTATGCCTTTCCATTTTTGTGTTAAGCTTTGCTCTTGCTTTTCTGGGCGTAGTTCCTACTGCGGTTAATTTTTTTGTGCTACCGCTGTGGTCGCCATAAAACACCCTTACTTGCCATGATCCATTAGATATTCGTAGAGGTTTCCCAATTTCTCCAAATTCTCCTATGGATAACTTTAATCTAGCCATTTCGAATATCCTCAACATAATAATTTCTTAAGAAATCGTCATGATTATCTATACCTTGTACTTGCTCTTGCATTTTTTGCTGTATGTCAGCAATGAATTTTTTACCTTTGCTTGTTAATCCATTCTGTTCAGTTAAATAATTTTGTTTTTTGAAAGAGCCTAGCCACCTAAAAGCAGTTCTTTTATTGATATGACAGATTTTTTCAAGTTCACTTGCGATAAAGTTTGTAATTTGTATTCTTCAAGCGACTCTAGAATTAAAGCTTTATCATTATCTCTTAAGGTTGGTTTAGCGTTTAATAGCGCTTGTTCTCTTAACTGATTAAGTAGTTCTACTAAAATATTGCCTGTAATAACATCAAATGCGGTTTCATAGTCAAGTCCTGTTCTATAGCTAGTGTAGATTTGATTAAAATAGGCTAAAGTTGCTTGATAATCTTTGGGGGTAACAATGAGTTTCAATGTGGGAAAACCACCCTCTAATATCATTCGCTTAGAATAAAATTTCTCGTTGATAAAATCTAATATAGATTCTTCAAGTGCGCCTAGTTTAGTGTCTACTGCGATATTTAGTATTTTTTCTTTATCTGGAGTATTTTTGAGTATTTTATTGGTTGCTTTTTCAAGTTTAGTATTTCTTACAGATGCAGTATTTAAGAAAGATGCATAGCCATTCGTCTTAACGATTAGTTCGGTTACTCGTTCAGCAACATTTTCAGTCAGTTCAGTTAGCTGCTCGTGCTCTTGTGCATAGATTTTAAGGCTTTTTTCAAGGTCAAGCATTGAACTTTTAAGATTTTCTTCTTCTATTTTTTTATTAGCATTATTTATTTGTACAGGGAAATAAGCAAGCTAGAGAAAAACAATCAATGAGTCAAGAGAAGCTGGCTCGTAAAACATGTATTAGTCGTACGCATATTACGATGCTTGAAAGTGGCAAGACTATCGTGGGGAAAGATAAACCTTCTAGTATTACTTTGTAAAATCTAGTGTTGATTAGTAAAGCTCTGGAAATAGAGGTGGGCAGTTTGCTTCCGAATGAAGAGGAAGCGCCAGACTTAGTTGATATTCAGAATATCTATTTTGCTTAGGATGGCTAATAAAAGTCACTAACGCTCTCTAATTGCTTTGTGTCGTATGGCTTTCGGTGGTGTTTATAGTTGTTGTCAGAACATCTTTGCCCTTATCTAGTGTGCATAGGGCCATTGTCTCTGAATTTGAATTAGCTGGCTTGTTTAGTTGTATTTAATATTTAAGCGTTCAGAAATATCTTCGATAGTAATCTTTTGACTTGCAACTTCAATTACTAGGTTAAATAGTTGCTCGTGAGTTAAGTCCATATATGCGTTGTTGAGGGCAAGAAAGGCTTTAGTTTGCACAACAGTTAGTCTTTTATTGCCATCAATCAAGGCGTGGTTATTAGCAAGACTAAACATCAATAGAAGCTGCTTTAAGTTCTAAGGTTGGGTATAAGACTGTTCCCATAAATTCCATTTGTGGGTTACCCAATGCAGATATAAGGAGATTATGGTCGCGAATATGAAAGCCTAGTATATCGATGGTTGTGAGAACTTCATCAATAGTGGGGAAGATTATTTTCTTAGGCATTGGCTAAGCGTTCAAGAAGCTCTTTGTCGTCTTTAATGATTTGATTGACTATTTCAACATATTTTGGGTTCACATTTTTAGGGTCTGCCTTAACGTTGCTAACCCTTTGCTGTTCTTCCACTTTGTTAAGCGTTTCTTTAGTGACCATACTTGAATTTTACACCTACAAATGAACTTTGGGTAGGTTATAAGAAATTAGGCTTTATTTTTTAAACAATTTAAGGGTATGGTTTCTTGTTAGAAATTTTGAGTTTTTGGGAAGTTATTGGGAAGTTTATTTTTGGAATTTATGGTTTTTGGTGGAATTTATGTAAAGCTCTGGAACTCATCATTGCCTTTATTTATATGTCTTTTAGTTGCTTTTGATTAAGCTTGGAATTGTTGAACTTCTTTCCCAGAGGTCGTTGGTTCAAATCCAGCCCCCGCAACCATTAAGCCTTTATTTCTCTAGGGAAGTAGGGGCTTTCTTTTTTGACTTTTTTGTCGCTGTGACCTTAATGCTTTTCGGCTTATAGGTCATGTTGTGTTGTTTGTTTGGGTGTGTTTATTGGTATGTGTTGAGTTATTTGTTGTTGGTTTTGTTTTGGTGATTTCGATGGTGTTGTTTAGGTTTTTCGGTCCTATTTGTTCTTGTTTTTTCTTTACTGGTTTTGGTTTTT
>JASGDC010000010.1:0-91394 GCA_047608145.1 Micrococcaceae bacterium | reverse complement strand
TCCGCCGCTTGTGCGGGCCCCCGTCAATTCCTTTGAGTTTTAGCCTTGCGGCCGTACTCCCCAGGCGGGGCACTTAATGCGTTAGCTGCGACACGGAAACCGTGGAAGGTTCCCACATCTAGTGCCCACCGTTTACGGCGTGGACTACCAGGGTATCTAATCCTGTTCGCTCCCCACGCTTTCGCTCCTCAGCGTCAGTAAATGCCCAGAGACCTGCCTTCGCCATCGGTGTTCCTCCTGATATCAGCGCATTCCACCGCTACACCAGGAATTCCAGTCTCCCCTACATTACTCTAGTCTGCCCGTACCCACTGCAAGTCCGAGGTTGAGCCTCGGATTTTCACAGCAGACGCGACAAACAGCCTACGAGCTCTTTACGCCCAATAATTCCGGATAACGCTCGCACCCTACGTATTACCGCGGCTGCTGGCACGTAGTCAGCCGGTGCTTCTTCTGTAGGTACCGTCACTTTCGCTTCTTCCCTACTGAAAGAGGTTTACAACCCGAAGGCCGTCATCCCTCACGCGGCGTCGCTGCATCAGGCTTTCGCCCATTGTGCAATATTCCCCACTGCTGCCTCCCGTAGGAGTCTGGGCCGTGTCTCAGTCCCAGTGTGACCGGTCGCCCTCTCAGGCCGGTTATCCGTCATTGCCTTGGTAGGCCATTACCCCACCAACAAGCTGATAGACCGCGAGTCCATCCTTCACCAAAAAATCTTTCAACCATCAATCATGCGATAAATGGTGGTATCCGGTATTAGACCTCGTTTCCAAGGCTTATCCCAGAGTGAAGGGCAGGTTACTCACGTGTTACTCACCCGTTCGCCACTAATTCACCTAGCAAGCTAGGCTTCATCGTTCGACTTGCATGTGTAAAGCACGCCGCCAGCGTTCATCCTGAGCCAGGATCAAACTCTCCGTAAAAAATTTAATTCCTAGCTACACACCCCACGAGGAGGGGTGCAACTAAATTGCATGAAATTAACCGTAGTTATTCCATGACTAACAACTTAGTCATCAATAAACATGGCACACTATTGAGTTCTCAAACAACAGGTACTAAAAATTGCCTATAAAAACTAGGGTCTCAGTTAGTAACAATTGATTTCGTGTTCTTATCTGGAGTTTTTTTTCTTTGTTCTCCTGAACACAAGATATAACTATACAGCATGAAAAAATCCTTTGCAACACCGACCAAAAAACCGCCCTTTTCCTTGCAATATCAAGGAATAAAGCGGTTATTTTTGTGATTTTCTTGAAAAATTTCTAAAAAAATTTTAAAAACTTTTTTAAAATCGCTTAAATCGTTGCTATATCAACGAACTTTTTTATAAATTTCTTTTGGTATTGATCTGGTAAAGGGTAATTCCTGCTGCAACACTTGCATTTAGTGACTCTGTTGCAGTGTGCATCGGAATACCCACAATTTGATCGCAAAGTTCTCTAGTTAACCTTGAAAGTCCTTCACCTTCTGCACCTACTACTAGCAATAGTGGTTCCGTAGCTAAATCGAATTTTGGCAACTCAACGTCTGCATTCATATCAAGACCTACTACAAATACCCCTTGTTTCTTTATCTGCTTAATTGCGCTATTTAAGTTTTTAGCTTGTGCCACCTGTACTCTACTACCAGCACCTGCAGAAGTTTTCCATGCCGAAGCAGTCATTCCTACACTTCTACGCTCTGGGATAATTACCCCATCTGCGCCAAAAGCACTCACTGAACGTAAAATCGCTCCCAAATTACGTGGGTCAGTAATACCATCTAACGCAACTAACAGTGGAGCAGTCTTCTTATCAGTAGCCTTTTCTATTAATTCAATAGGATCTGCATACTTGTAGGCCGGAATTTGCAAAACTAAACCTTGATGTACTGCCCCATTTGTAAGCCGATCCATCTCAAACTTAGAAGCTTCTAATACTGGTAAATTTTTATCACCTGCCAAATTAATAGCTTCACGTACTCTATTATCGACTTCTATCGCTTTCGAAACATAAAGAGTTTTCACTGGAATATCGGCACGTAATGCCTCAACCACTGAATTACGCCCAGCAATGTAATCCGTAGTAGCTTTTCGTTTAGCCACTTTCTGTCCACGAGGTTTACCTTGCAGACTTTGTTTATTCTTATAAGCTTTGTGATAAGGCCTATCTTCTGCTTTAGGTGTAGGACCGCGTCCCGCTAGGGCACGTTTACCTTTACCACCAGTTCCTTTTCTTTTTGCCATTTAATTCTTTCCTAAATTCTCCAAGTAGCACCATCGGCACCATCTTCAACTTTAATTCCAGCTTCATTTAATAATTCGCGTAACTTATCAGCCATATCCCAATCTTTATTTTTACGAGCAGTGCTACGTTGTTCTAGGATATGTTCTACTAAAGTACCAAGCACCCTATCATTATCAGCACTATTACCTGAAGCTGCCAACTCAATACCTAAAACATCCATCATGGCAAGTACTTTACTAGCAAATTCTTTCGCTTTATCTTGTTCGTTATTGCTAATTGCCTTATTTCCAGCACGTACAGTTTCATGAACTATTGCTAGTGCAGTCGGAACTGATAAGTCATCATCCATTGCAGCTTTGAATTCAGTTGGTACATCTTTACCTACTACTGAATCATCAAACCGAGCAATAAACTTCTCTATTCGATTTAATGCAGTCTCAGCTTCATGCAAACCTTTCATTGTGAAGTCTAATGTAGAGCGGTAATGCGCAGTACTTAAGAAATACCGCACCACAGCTGGACGAACTTCACTAAATAATTCATCAGGACCAAGCACATTACCGATAGATTTACTCATTTTTTGGTTTTCAACATTTACCATTCCATGGTGCATCCAAATATTTGCATATTCGTAATCAGCAGCTTTAGCTTGTGCATTTTCGTTTTCATGATGCGGGAAACGCAAATCAAGCCCGCCACCATGGATATCGAACTGTTTACCTAGATACTTAGTAGACATTGCAGAACATTCAATATGCCAACCTGGCCTTCCACGTCCCCACGGTGTATCCCAAGTTGCATCTTCAGGTTCAGTAGTTTTTGCTGCTTTCCACAAAGCAAAGTCTAGTACATCTTTTTTGCCAAGCTCATCAACTTCACTTGAAACCATATTTTCGACTTTTTGACGAGTAATCATTCCATAGCCATCCCAAGATCGCACTGAAAAAAAGACATTTCCATTAGCTTCGTACGCATGACCTCCATCAATAAGGTTCTGAATCAGCGCAATTATTTCCGGGATATGTGCAGTTGCATGTGGCACATAAGACATATCTTTAACATTGAGCTGTCGATATGCTTTATTAAAAATTTCTTCATTTTCATGAGCTAATTGCCACCAAGGAGTATCTTCAGTGGCCTTTGCCAATATCTTATCGTCAATATCAGTAACGTTACGAACTGCCTTAACTTTATAGCCGCTAAACTCAAACCACCGAATTAATTGATCAAAAATTACTGCAGACATTAAATGTCCGACATGTGGGCCACTTTGCACAGTAGGCCCACAATAATACAAACTCACTTCATTTGGTTTATTTGGTGAAAATTCTTTTATTTCTCCAGTCGCAGAATTATATAACTTCATAATCTTAAGACTACTAAATTTCGTATATTAACGCAGTAGCTAGTCCTGCTAATCCTTCCCCTTTTCCAGTAAAGCCTAAACCGTCAGTAGTAGTTGCTGAAATAGTGACTCGTGCGCCAATAGCTTTGGTCAGTACTTCTTCAGCCGCTTTTCTTTGTGGTGAAAATTTTGGTTTATTGCCTATTAGCTGCGCAGATACATTGCCAATTTCATAGCCAGCCTCACGCACTCTTCGGGCAGTTTCAGACAAGATTTTTACACCTGGTGCTCCAGCCCATTCAGGCTCTGCGACACCAAAATTACTGCCTAAATCTCCTAATCTGGCAGCGTTTAATAACGCATCGGCAATAGCATGTGCTATCGGGTCGCCGTCAGAATGCCCATCAAGACCATTACCCTCCCAATGCAAACCAGCTACCCATAATTCACTATTTTCATCTTCTTGAGCAAAAGCATGTACATCAACACCTAAGCCAACTATTGGTATTTTCATAAACTAATCGCTTTCTTTTAATAGTTCGGCAATTTTAAGATCAAAAGGTCTAGTTATCTTTAAAGCTTTTTCATCACCGACCACTGTATAAACTTGGCCTCCCATACTGGAAACTAGCATTGCATCATCCTTAATTTTTTCCATATCACCTTTATAACTTTCATGGGCAGCTAATAATTCTTTTAAGACAAATCCTTGTGGAGTTTGCACAATATTTAAAGTATCTCTTGGTACATCACCTATGACTTTGTGATCCTCGACCTTTTTAATGGCATCTATCACTGGCAGTGTCGGAATAACTGCTGTCTGCCCAGATTTCAAACTTAAAATCACCCGCTCGAATACCCTTTCTGGCGTAAAACACCTAGCGGCATCATGGATCAAAACATAATCAATATCTGTGGAAAGTTGACGCAGAGCTTGGTAAACACTTGCTGCACGAGTAGAGCCACCAGGTACTGCAATAACATTAGGATATTTTTCCACTTCAGTACCTACCTCAGTAGAGCCGACAGGTACAGTAACTACTATCTGTGCAGCTTCAAAATTCGTCACCATATCTAGAGCATGTGCCAAGATACTTTTACCACCAACCATAGCTGCTGCTTTGGGAACTCCAGCTGCCAACCTAGTACCACTACCAGCTGCCGTTACAATAATTGCTATTTTACTCATTCACTACCTGCTAAAACTACATCACTAACAAGTGGTAATTTAATCGTGAAGGTAGAGCCTTTTCCAGACCTAGACCAAACGTTAATGCTGCCACCATGTGCTGAAACTACATTTTTCGCAATACTTAATCCTAAACCAGTTCCAGTATTATCTTGAGACACCTGGTAGAAACGCTCAAAAATTCGCTCTTGATCCTCTTCGCTTAAGCCTATACCTCGATCGATAATCATAATATTCACATACCCAGCTTCTTGCTTCGCACTAATGCCAATTGAAGTATTTTCAGGTGAGTAAGCGATAGCATTATCAATAATATTTTTAACAGCGATAGTAAGTAAGTCTTCATCGCCAACACACTCGCCAGGATTATTACTTACCATCTTTAGCTCAATATTGTGTCTCTTAGCCTTCTGTTCGCTATCGGCTACTGCACGTCGCATTACTATGTCAATGTCAACTATTTCATCGTAAGAATCTACAGTTGCATTTTGTAATTTTGACAGTTGAATTACATCAGCGGTCAGTGCATCTAAATGTGAAACTTCTGTAACTAACTGATTATCATTAACCTTTTTTGAAATTTTCTTTAATGATTTTACTGGACCTCTAATTTCTCTAGAAATATTATTAATAAAGTCACGACGCATGATATCCATCTTGCGAGTTTCCGTACTATCCTCAGCAAAAATTAATAAGAAGTCTAAATCAAGGGGAGCAATCCGAATTTCAAAAAGCTGCTTTTTTCCAGCACCGTCAATTCTTTCTAGCTCAAACTCATCTACTACACCGTCTCGACGTACTCTATCAAGACGATTTAAAATCTCCGGTATCGTAATTGTGTGAGATTTTACCAAACCCATTGTATAAGCTGGTGGCGTAGCACGTTCAACATCATTAGTAGCGTCCACCACAATTGAAGCTTGCGGTAATACTGACAAGACTTTTGCAGCACCCTCAGAAATTGTTGGCTCTTCTAGAACTCTCCTACGCAGGTTCTCACTTTTCCGAGTCGCAAGGATGCCAATTACCCCGACGATAATCCCTAAAAGACCCGCTATAGCTCCTATTAATAAAGTATTCACAAATCTAGCATAAATCATTAAACTGCTATAACACATCAACCTTAAGTGTAATAAAAGTGAAAGAAGGAAATGCATATGCGCAACTTATATCGAAATGGCGAACTAGCATATTTCCATTAATTGCAGACGAAGATGAATAACTAAGTTTTAAAGCTAAAGATTAATGGCTGGAATCATTGATTCCAGCCATTAATCTTTGTGTTGTTTCCTAGTTGTATTAGGAGCCAGTCCCAACGCTTTGGATAATCCCTTAGGCAAAACTCTTATGGCATCTCATGATTTCAAACATATTTTCAGTTATAAAAATCATTAAATACCAATTTAACTAAAAGTTGTACACTAACAATATCTAGTTATGCCTATTAATTATCTGAGTGTGTACTAACAGTTTTTTCCAAAAAAAATAGACTAATAGTAAAACTACTAGCCTATTTTTAGAAAATTTAAAATTTATTAGCTGTTCTCGCGGTCTTCTTCACGAGGTGCCCCAACAATTTTTTCATCTGGATTATCTACTACATCATGATCTTTACCTTTGTAATCAAATTGCGAAAGTACCCAGCGGATAGTTTCAATACGAGCACGTTTCTTATCATTAGATTTAACTACTGTCCAAGGGGAATAAGGAGTGTTTGTATAGTAAAACATATCCTCTTTGGCTTTAGTGTAATCGTCCCACTTATCCAAACTACCAAGGTCAGTAGGGGAAAGCTTCCATTGTTTAATTCGATCTTTTGAACGAGCCACGAAACGGCGATGTTGCTCCTCTTGCCCTACTGAGAACCACAACTTAATAATGTGAGTACCAGAATTATGGAGCATTCGTTCAAATTCAGGAACTGAACGAATAAACTCGAAGTATTGTTCTTGTGTACAATATCCCATAACACGCTCTACTCCAGCACGGTTATACCAACTACGGTCAAATAACACTATTTCACCTGCAGCTGGTAAATGTTTTACATAGCGTTGAAAATACCATTGAGATTTTTCGCGTTCCGTCGGAATACCTAAAGCTACTACCTGTGCACCACGTGGGTTAAGGTGTTCCATGAATCTTTTAATAGTTCCACCTTTACCAGCAGCATCTCGACCTTCAAAGATAATAATAATCTTTTGTCCACTTTCTTTAACCCAAGCCTGTAGTTTTAACAACTCAATTTGAAGTTTACGTTTTTCTTTATCGTACTTTTTACGAGTCATCTTTTTATCGTAAGGAAAGTCAATCTTCCAAGCACCTTTGCCTACTTCCGAACTTTCATCTTTAAACTTTTTATCGCGTTTTTCGAGCTCACGAATTTCATCAATTTCCTGAGTTATATCTACTTGATCTGGTTCAGCCATATGAAAGTGAGATTCGATAGCAGGGGTTACTATAGGCTCCTTATGCTTTTTACTGGTGTCACCTTGAACCTTAGTACTTCCCTTTTTTTCAGTTTTAACTTCATCTTCTTTATGATGTTTTTCAGTCATCTCGCCTAATCTCCATTAATTATTAAATTAAAGAAAAAGAGCCTAGATTCTTACTAGGCTCAAATTCTATAAAATGTTTATTTCTTTGCTTGTCCTTGTGATGCAACATCTTTGATTGATGCTTCTGCAGCTTCCGGATCAAGATAACGTCCACCTTTTTCAACTGGCTTCAAATCTTCATCTAGTTCATAAACTAGTGGAATGCCAGTTGGAATATTAAGGTCTGTAATTTCTTCATCAGAGATATCGTCTAAGTGTTTAACTAGCGCACGTAGTGAGTTACCATGTGCTACTACAAGTACTACTTTGTCTTCTTGTAGTTTCTTAGAGATGCTCTTTTCCCAATATGGAAGCATACGTTCAAGTACATCTTTTAGACATTCAGTACGAGGCAATTCCTTATCTGGAACATCTGCATAACGTGGGTCACCTACCTGTGAGTACTTGTCATCATCAGCTAGTACTGGAGGTGGAGTATCGTAAGAACGACGCCAAACCTTGAACTGCTCTGGACCATACTCAGCAAGTGTCTCAGCTTTATCTTTACCTTGTAGCGCACCATAATGACGTTCGTTTAGACGCCAGTTACGTTCAACATCAATCCATGAACGATCTGCTTCTTCAAGAGCAATGTTAGCGGTACTGATTGCACGAGTTAGACGAGAAGTGAAAACAAAATCTGGAAGAATATTTTCTTCTTTCATTAGCTCACCACCGCGCTTAGCTTCTTCACGTCCTTTATCAATAAGAGGCACGTCAACCCAGCCAGTAAATAAGTTTTTTTCGTTCCAATCGCTACGACCGTGTCGTAATAAAATCAATTTATAAGTCATATTTTTATTGTACTACTTTCGGATATTACTTACGAAAATCAAAAATTAAGCTGCACGACGTTGCTGTGGATACTCTTCATCCACAATTGGTGCTTCTGTTGGCATTGGTGGGCGCTTTATTGGATGTACATTAGTTAGCTTTTCAGTTGCAGCTTTTGGATTTTGTACATTGTAAAGCTGTGGCTTTTGACGTTCTGGAGCCTTTGATGTTTTAGCATAAAGTGGCTGTGGAACTGAAATTGGTTCCCACTTTTCTTGCACTTCATAGTAACCGAATTCAGCTGGAATAGGTGGATTAAAAGCATCGTAATTATCGTATACTTCACCGTTAGCAGTGTTTGTACGTCCTGCAGCAAAATAACTTGCGTCCAAATCCTCTACTCTAGCTGGAGTAGTAGCTAAATCGAAAGGAGTATTTTCATTAAGCTGCGGCTGAGCTTGCTCCTTTTTAACATCTGTTACGTTTCCCGTATTATGCGTCAAAGCGGCAGTTAAATTTGGGCGAGGTGTAGCTGACCTCTGTGGCTGAAATGGCACTACATTTGAAATGGGTGCTGGAACGACTCCTGTATTAGCTACTTGGTTGTTTGCTGCAGCTGGCGTCACAATAACTTGTTTATTAGCTACGTGATCATGCTGAGGAAGCTGCCTTTTATAGAATGTAAAGAAGTTCTCTGACTCGTCTTCTTCCTCACGCAACTCTTTAAGATTGCCAACTTCAGTAACATGTAGGTACATGATGAAGAAAACAATAGCAATTGCTAGCGCCGAAATAGTGACAAGGTAAGTACTTTCAGCGCGGAACTCGTAGATACCAGCTAGCAAAGCTAGGACTAGTGCAGAAATAGATATTCCACTAAAAGCCCTAGTTGTTTCAACTAGCTTCTTTAAACCTTGGTCATTTGACATAAACTTATGCTTCTTACCTTCAATGCATATAACACTTACAGTATCTATCTTAAAGGGGAAGAAAAGATAAACAACTCTATGACAGTATAACAGGCAATAAAATTTATCAAAAATCCTACTTTTTCCTAGTATTTTCAAGAAAATCTACAACTGAAGGTCCATTTTCACCATTTATGAGGGCAAAAGAAATATGATCCGCCCATTTTCCATTAATATGAGCAAATTCTTTTCGATACCCTTCCCGTCGCATTCCTAACTTTTCTGGAATCCGTAAACTGGCAATATTTTCTGGGCGTACATGAATTTCAATGCGATGTAATTGAAGCTGGTTAAAGCAATAATCAATAGCCATAGCTACTCCCAAAGCAGTTAACCCTTGCCCAGCATATTCTTCAGAAATCCAGTAACCAATTTGCCCGGAACACTGTGAACCATAATTAATATCAGCTACAGTTACCTGTCCGATTAATTCACTATTTACTTCCATCGCAAAAGGCAACATTTTTCCATTGCGAGCTTCTTTTTCTAGAATTCGGCGAATTGTAGGGAATCTAACTATAGTATCGCCAAAAGGTGAAGTGGCTTCCCATTTTGCTAACCAGTCATGGTTTTGTTCCCTGGCTGTATACCAAACATTTTTATCAGAACGCTTTAATGGACGCAAAACTAATGGCCCATGGTGTAACACCACAGGCCATTGTTCATAAAGCACGATTAGTACGCCTTACTTATTAGAATCCAAGTTTGGAACGTACTCTTGTAGCCACTCTTTAAGGTCAGGGCCAAGATCATCACGATCCGCAGCTAACTGAATTACTGCTTTGATGTAATCTAGTTTATCCCCAGTGTCGTAACGGCGACCTTTAAAAACTACACCGTATACACCATGAGATTTTGAATCCTCTGCAAGAGTATTTAGCGCATCAGTAAGCTGAATTTCATCACCTTTACCTGGTTTAGTCTCTTTTAATACCTCAAAAATTTCAGGTGCTAGAACATAACGACCAATAACTGCAAGGTTAGAAGGCGCATCTTTTGGATCTGGCTTTTCAACCATCGTATTAATCTTTAGTAGACCATCATCAGTCTCAGTAACATCTGCACATCCATAAGCACTAATGCTTTCTTCAGGAACTTCCATTAATGCAATAACTGAACCGCCAGTTTTTTCTTGAACTTCAATCATTTCCGCGAGTAATGTATCACGAGCATCAATCAAGTCATCACCGAGTAGCACTGCAAATGGCTCATTCCCAACATGCTGCTGCGCCATAAGTACTGCGTGACCTAGACCTTTCGGATCTCCTTGGCGCAAGTAGTGCACATCAGCTAAATCTGTAGATTTCTGGATTTTTTCAAGTTTTTCAGTATCGCCCTTTTTCTCTAAGTTAGCTTCTAGCTCACCCATACGATCAAAATGATCTTCTAGTGGGCGCTTATTGCGACCAGTAATCATTAATACATCGTCAATACCTACTGAGGCTACTTCTTCGACAATATATTGAATTGCTGGCTTATCTACTACTGGCAACATCTCCTTTGGCACTGCCTTTGTCGCCGGTAAGAAACGAGTTCCTAAACCAGCTGCCGGGATTACTGCTTTACGTACTTTTTGTTCAGTCATTTTATCCTCCATACAACAAGAATACTATAAATTATCCAACTACGCCCTAACAGCAGCCCTTCACAGCAGTAGCCACTGTTTTATCTAATATTTTAAGCTGGTAAATACATGGAAAAATATACACAATTAATAGCGCGCCATAAAAAACAGTTATTGCTAATAATGGGAGCTTTATTAGTAAGCATTGTATTAAATAGCTTGTCATCGAAAATAAAATCTTGCCCCGAAGTAAGCACAGTAATCCCTAGTCCTTCAAAAACAGGAACTGCACTACATAAAGATTATGAAGCTGTACCATTAACTGGGATTAACCCAAACTTAGCTAATACTACTAAAAGTGGCAACGTTATTAACCTTAATTTTCCAACAGCTAAGAAAAGCTTTACCAATCTGACAGTACTAGCAAGTACGGAAAACCTTATTATTGTGGAAGCACACAAAGGCCAAGCTAAAGAAATAACAGCTTTGCAACACGAAAAACTGACTCTGAGCTTTATAAATTTTAATCCCAGTGCGGCGGACGCTGCTGCTGATACCACTGATCAGAATAAGCACTAGCATTTTCCGACTCTGACCAATTTTCGTCTCGATCTGATTTAGCGCTTTGTCGTAAAACAGACCTACGCAATGTAACAGCTGGACGACGTTTAGTCTTACTATTACTGAGCTTCGGTTTCGCTATGTTCTTCTTCAGTTGCATCTTTTTTAGGCTCTTCGACTTTTACGCTTCCTTGTAAGTAATCCTCAATAGATACTGCATAAAGATCTGCATCTGTAAAAGCTTCTAATGACCACAGTGGCATATAGCGCCAGCCATAAGTTTCAAATAGCTCTGGGCGCAACCTATTACGCTCACGAACGCTCATCTTACGATAGCTTTCAGTACCATCAGATTCAACTGCCAATGGCCGAACTTTTTGGTCACGAAGATCAGTTACTTTTTTACCACTAGTTAGCAGATCAGAGTATATTGCCAAATCAATCTCATTGCCATAGTTTTCTGTAACGTTAAGATTAAAGTTCTTTAATCTGTTTGCTAGCTCTACTGTCAATGGGTTATTTAAAGCTGAAATATTAACTTCTTCAGGTTTAGCCACTGACTTTTCACCATAGTTAGCAGTCAAACCATTATCTTCAGCAAACTTAACCAATACGTAGATACCTTTAGCACCAGTTTCAAGTTTTTCTGGCTTTAAGTTTTCTGCTTTAAAACAAGAGACAAAGTTAAGCTTTTTCTTTGCCCAAGTTAAGGATTGTACAAACAACTCATAACCGTTATCCGTAGAAAGTGGTCCGAAATCATAAACTACTCGACCATGTGGATTGAATCCATAACCAAGCGAGAAAATAATGTTATCTCGAGTTACTCCATAAGCTTGCTCTAGTGTTAGCACCGTAAACGGTGCAGTTTCTAGATGTTGCCTAATAAAGCTATTAAGTTCACGATCATTTTCAAGCTCAGCAGCAAAATCTTCGTTTAATCTAGCTGCATGTACCTGACTAGCTGTAATAACAGCTAAACTTTCTTCAGGCTTTGAACGTACATGTTCTTTAACAAGGTTAATTACATAATCTCGCTCATCCTGAATAGATTCAATTGAGTCCTTTTGAGTACCTTGGCGCCCAAATCCTTGTGATACATAATGTACAGCTAAAGCTGATTCTGTATTTAGCAACGATGAAGCTAGCGGTAAGCGCAAAACATCATTGTAGTAATTTTGCTCGCGCATGAAATCCACTAATTTTTCATCAACCGTGCGGTACATTGTGCGCAATTTAAGCTGAGTAGACACAGAATCTAATGCTTCTAAAGCTGATCTAGCATCATCATCACTGCCAAAACTCAGTTCGCCTTGTTCAACTTCCACGCTGAAAGGCTTAGGTGCAGCAATACTGTCATCACCAAATGCAATCACCTGGTCAGTACGTGCTATAGCTGGCAATGTAGATACAATATTTGTCTTAGCTGCATCCAAAACAATAACTGCATCAAAACAGACATCACGAGGAATATCATTGATATTTGCTGGTGCTGCCACCCAAATTGGCGTCAAAGAATTTAATAGGTCTGGAGCTAGCTGCCATACATGCAACAAAGGTGCGATATATGAGCGTAGCAATTCTTTAATTTGACTAGCCTGATCTGGGTATGCTTTAACAGACTGATTCCAGTTTAACTTCATGTTGTAAGCTAAACGCTCTGCACAACTAGCAATATGCGCTTTATCGTTGATACGGAATTCTGCTTGCAATTTACGCAATGTAGGACCGTCTGCAAGATTAACACCATCTTTACTAGGATCAATCATTTCTTGCAATACTGACTGCCACCAAGCCAACTCAATTTCATTACTTAGCTGACTTGCCGGAACACGTCGCATAATGCAATCTTCTAACAAGTCACCATAACCACTGTTAATTAATTCACGTTCAATATTGTTAGTGCTTGGAAGATTATTTAAGACATCTTGATCATTAGCCAAAGCATTAAGACGTTTCTGCAAATCTTGATAACGCATACGATATAAAGTATCGCCATCGTAAGTAGTTACTAAATACTTAGATAGTCGGTTAAGTTTATCCATCACTTGCTGATATGTCTGATAGATCATTTCAGTATTTTGATGCACCTTAGGTGCTTCATCAGTCGCAGCAAACTTATGCCAATGCTGGGCTTGTTCCTGCACATTAATTAGCGCTTCATGCAAATCAACTGGAATTGCTACATCTTCAAGAATTAAGCTCTTTGCTTGATTCTTAAGTTTATTACGTGAAATTACCCCAATTTGGATATTTTCTTCACGACGCCATGATGATGGTGCAGTCGCAGCAATCATTTCAGCTAACTCAATATTAAAGATCTCTTTTTTGAAAGTTCCTAGGCTTTCTTCCACTGCAAGTAGAACTTCTAACTGTTGTCCCCAACCACGTGGAGTACGAGCTAGCCGAATACTAGAATACTTTGCAATCGCAGTCATCTGCTGTACTAGCTCAGGGAAATCCCTTGTAGAAAGTTCCTTTGCCAGAGTGCCTGCTTCCCGCACTTGCTTCTTGTCATGAATATCAGCACGGTACCAAGCACTATGATGTGTTAAATCTTGGAAATACCCTAAAGAAGCTAGCTCATCAAACTTTTTATTTGTTTCTTTACGGTCAAGAGTTTTTTCTAATACATCACGTTCAAGGTAGACATGAGTACTCGGCGGGTTATCTAACTGTTTAAGCTCGGTAAGAGTTTTCATTGCTGAAAGTGGTGAGCTATTCCAAGGATTAAGATCTGTGTGCAATAAATCTACATGCTTCTTCAAACTCTTACGCTGCTGACGTAGGTTATTATAAAGATCCTTTACATCTTTTTCACGAGCACGCTCGTTCTGGAATAGTGCATTTATAAGTTGCTGCTTAATATCGGCAGCCTGAGTAACATCTAGCACTAAATTTTCTAAATTTAACTCTTGAAGTTTGTTAATAATCTCAGCAATTTCAGCACGACGCTCACCAAGAACTAATACTCGTTTACCTTCAGAAACTAAAGTACCAAGACTATTTACGATAGTTTGAGTAGCACCTGTCCCTGGAGGTGTCCTTACTGTAGAATTTTTACCCGCAGCAACTACATCAATTACTGCTTGCTGGTCTGCATCCGCATCCAAAAGCAAGAATTCCTTTTCAGGATCACGATCATCAATAGCCACACTTGGGGTAAATTTATCTTTGTCTTTATATTCTCTTAACGCATCCTTTTCACCAGCAAGTGCAGCAAGCAAATTATTACGTGGATTAATAATATCTTGTGGCTGAATTACTTCAAGATCAGCAAAAGAACCAATCACATAATCCAAAGTCGTAGTAATGTCAGTATGCGAAGAAGCAGCAGCTTTCACTCTATCCAACGCTGGCAATACCTCTAAACGGAAACCACCAAAAGCAGCTTCTTCTAGACCAAAGGAAGTAAGGTTTACCCGGTAGTTTACCCAAAACCAGCGAACTAATGCTGGGTTGATGCCAACAGCACGTGAAATCTGAATTTCAAAATCTTCTTCACCTTCACGCTGTTCCAGTTGTAACCTAGAAAGCAAAAGTGGTGCGTTAATAGTAACACCATCACGGCCTTTGGCTGTAATAAAACCACACGCCATGAAAGCACTATCAATACCACGTTCATTAGCTAGTTCATAAATCTTGTGTGAAAGTAACTTGGCTGTATTTAAACTCTGCGTAAAGAGTGATTTATCACGCAAAATATGAGAAAGCCTAGTCTTTCGGCCTGACATTAATTGGGTAAAACCTGAAGAATCTGCGTTAGCTAAGTTAATAGTCTTTTCGGGATTATCCTCAAAATGTAGCAAAGTTTGAGCGCCACCATAATTTTGAAGCTGTTTTTCCCATACCTGCCATGTTTTTGATAAAGCGGGGCGTGTTTTAGACTGTTTTTGGGTAGCATCAATACTGCCCACAGCTTCAGTAGCTGAATCTTTAGAAGCTTTCCTCTTAATTTCCTGAGTACCTTCCGCAGTAGCTGCAGTTTCTGGGCGCGATTTTTCCCCATCTGTGGTAGAACCCTTATTAACCACTGCTGCTAGTGGGTTCTGGTCCTTAT
The DNA here is from genome assembly GCA_047608145.1 of Micrococcaceae bacterium. Lineage (GTDB taxonomy): Bacteria > Actinomycetota > Actinomycetes > Actinomycetales > Micrococcaceae > JASGDC01. The sequence goes on along the minus strand of JASGDC010000010.1, from coordinate 76,111 downwards.
TCTGTTCTTCTTTGTTAGCCACGTTTCCCTCTTTATACAACTAGCAAAAACCAACCTGCATACACAATATTATTCCCATTCAATCGTGCCAGGTGGTTTACTTGTTACATCTAATACTACACGGTTTACGTCTTCTACTTCATTTGTAATTCTAGTAGAAATTTTAGCAAGTAACTCGTAAGACAATCTAGCCCAATCAGCTGTCATTGCATCATAACTAGATACTGGGCGCAAAACTATTGGGTGTCCATAAGTACGACCGTCACCTTGCACTCCGACACTGCGAACATCAGCTAAAAGCACTACGGGCATTTGCCATACTTCATTATCAAGACCTGAAGCAGTTAACTCTTCACGAGCTATCGCATCAGCTTCACGTAATATAGCTAATCGCTCATCAGTGATTTCCCCGACAATTCTAATCCCAAGTCCCGGACCAGGGAAAGGTTGCCTTGCTACAATTTCTTCTGGTAAACCTAATTCTCTACCCACTGCACGCACCTCATCCTTGAAAAGGTAGCGTAGTGGTTCAATCAATTCAAATTGTAAGTCATCTGGCAACCCACCAACATTATGATGGCTCTTGATATTAGCGGTTCCTTCACCACCACCAGATTCTACAACATCTGGGTACAAAGTTCCTTGTACCAAAAACTTAATATCTTCACTGCTGGCAGTAGCTTCCTCAGTTACTTGACGTACTGCAGCTTCGAAAGAACGGATAAACTCATGACCGATGATTTTACGCTTTTGTTCTGGTTCACTAATACCTTTAAGAGCATCAAGGAACTGCTCTTTAGCGTTAGCTACATGGAGCTTAGCACCAGTCGAAGCTGCAAAATCTTTTTCTACTTGAGTCGCCTCGCCTTTACGCAACAAACCATGATCTACAAATACACAGTGCAACTGCTCACCAATAGATTTTTGGACTAGAGCTGCTGCTACAGCAGAATCAACTCCACCTGATAAAGCGCAAAGGACATGAGCAGCACCAACTTGCTCTTTAATTTTTGCTACCTGATCATCAATTACACCTTCAGTGGTCCAAGTTAGTTCTAACTTAGCACCTTCGTACAAGAAATTTTCAATTATTTGTTGGCCAAGTTCCGAATGTTTAACTTCTGGATGCCACTGCACTCCGTAAAACTTACGTTTTTCATCGGCAAAAGCCGCAACTTCCGCACCTTCAGTAACAGCTAGAACTTCAAAACCTTTGGGTGCCTTATGAACACTGTCTCCATGGCTCATCCATGAATTGTGTTCTTTGGGAAAATCTTTAAGCAAACACGAGCTATTATCGTGGATTTTTGTAGGTGTAGCACCATATTCACGTAAGCCAGTTTCAGCTACTTTACCGCCAAGAGCATTAGCCATCACTTGGAATCCATAGCAAATTCCCAAAACTGGAATCCCTAATTCAAAAATCTTTGAATCAAGTTTGGGAGCACCTTCTACATAAACACTTGCAGGTCCGCCAGAAAGAATTAACGCCGCAGGCTGCTTCTCCATAATCTTTTCGACAGACAGAGTATGTGGAACTACTTCAGAGTACACATGAGCTTCACGCACACGCCTAGCAATAAGCTGCGCATATTGGGCACCAAAGTCAATAACTAGCACCGGTTTTGTCATCGGAACTCCATTAAGTTTAGATATTTGTGTTTTAAAAATTTAAGATAAAAGATGTAGCAAAAACTACTCTTACTATCATACTAGAAAATACTAGGTAATTAAGCTTTTGCCGCGTGAGTACGAGCATCTTGGATTAGCTCAGCATCAGGTCGCTTTCCCGTATACAGCACAAATTGTTCCACTGACTGCAAAGTATGCACTGAATCCCCAGAAATATAGGGCTTATTTAATTCTTTTGCTAATTTAATTAGCGGTGTTTCTGGTGGGTATGCCACAACATCAAAAATAAATTTAGCCTGTTTTACCAAATCTTCTGCAAATGCTAGTTCTTCTGCAAATTTTCCAGACATACCTTTAGGTGTCACATTCACTAATACTTCTGCAGAAATTGGTTTTTGAGTGTATTCAAAACCATATTCTTTCGCTAAATTATTTCCAGTTTTTTCATTACGAGCCAAAATTGTGACCTTAGTAAAACCTGCATCTTTGAAAGCTGCCGTAACAGCTTTAGCCATACCACCACTACCCTGAATTACCACAGTAGTATCTTTTCCAGTAACGGGCACCAACTCTGTCTCAACCAAGTTTTTTACCGCACTATAGTCGGTATTGTAGCCAGTTAATTTACCATTGTCGTTAACAATTGTGTTAACTGACTGAATTGCAGTCGCAGATTTATCCATTTCATCAATTAGCTCAATTACTTGCTCTTTGAAAGGCATTGAAACTGCAGCACCACGCATTGGAAGTGCTCGAATAGCAGTAACTGCACCTTTAATATCAACTGGCGAAAAAGCTTTATACACAAAATGCAATCCCAAATTTTCATAAAGATAGTTGTGAAAACGAGTACCTACATTACTAGGATTAGCGGCAAATGAACCATTTAAGATAGTGTCTTTAGTGATATGTTCCAAACTCATAAAGTTAAGTTTCCTTGGTAAAAAATTATAATTGGGTAAGTGGTCTGTCCATATTTGGCTGTCTAGTAATTTTAACAGTATCAACATTGATATTACTAGGGGCAAAATCAGCAATATCATTACTTTCACTTGCTGCAATTCCCCATGCTAACGCTGTCTTTAATGCAGTTTCTGGATTTCGTTCTTTTTGAGTTAAGTATCCAGCTAAAGCTGCAGATTCTGCATTTTCAGCTTTCCAAATTTTATTGTTTGTGACATGCGCAAACCAAGCATTATCAGCATCAACTAGAATGCTGCCCTTGGCGCCCAAAGTTACCAGAACTTGTTTATTTTCATAACGAAGTAAATCCCAAGCAGCTTCAATCAAAGTACCAAGAGTTTTAAAAGTAGTTCCTACTAGGTACTCTAATTGCCCTTGCGACAACTTCACTAAAGCTAATCCTCCACGCTCGATAGCAGCTTGAGCCATGGCATCAGTTACATCTGCTACTAAATCAACCCGCTCTGAAAAAGCTACTCGGCGTAACTTCTCAAAATAAAATGGACCTAAACCTGGGTTTATACTACCAGAAATTACCAGAGTATTTGCATTAGTTTCATCAATTTCCTTATGCAATAGCGTATATAACTCTGTTAATTCACTCTCACTAATTCTAGGAGCTGTTTTTAATTTAAAACACTCAGCATCAATGTCCGTGAACTCATTTTTGCAATCAGCTTCACTAGCTGCAAATACTGCTAATGTCTCACACTCCATTTTACTTAGGAACCTGCTTATCTTAATTCCATTACTAGGCACTAATTCACTAGCATTTTTTTCATTATCAACAACAAAGACCGGCCTTAGGGTTGACCGGTCTATTGTTGTATTTGTAGTTAAAGTAACAATCAAGTTTATTCAACAATCTCGTTACGTACAATGTCTTCTGCTTCAAGACGTACTTTTTCAGCAGATTCATCATCAGTTTGTTCTTGAGACTTACGCTCTGCTTCTACACGAGCTTCGTAGAACTTAACTTCACGCTGAGTTTGTTTCTCATCCAAGCCTAGGATATCTGCCATAATTTCTGCCACTACCGGAGCTGCAGAAACACCACGATCCCAAGCTTCAATTGAGATACGAGTACGACGAGTTAGGATATCTTCAAGGTGAAGCGCACCTTCGTGGCTTGCTGCATAAGCTGCTTCAGCTAAGATGTAGTTCTCAGTACCAGGAATTGTTTCACCAAACTTCTTATTTTCCTTGATGTACTCAAGTACTTCTTCAGTGTTAGATCCGTAACGTCCTAGTAAATGCTCAATTATAGCTACATTAACGCCATACTCATCAGCAAGGTTCTGCTTATTATTCTTAGTAGCAACAAAGCCTTCAGCACCAATCAATGGAACCTGCTCAGTAACTGACTTAGAAATGTTTGAATCAGAGCTACGAACGGCCTCATCAATAGCATCTTTTGCCATAACACGGTAAGTAGTCCACTTACCACCAGCAACCATTACGATACCTGGAGCTGGGTGTGAAACCACATGCTCACGAGATAGCTTAGCTGTAGAATCAGATTCACCAGCAAGTAGTGGACGAAGACCAGCAAATACACCTTCAACATCATCACGAGTAAGTGGGCGCTTTAGCACCTTATTTACATGGTCAAGAATGTAATCAATATCATTGGCAGTAGCTGCTGGGTGTGCTTTATCAAGCTCCCAATCAGTATCAGTAGTACCAATAACCCAGTGTGGACCAAACCAAGGAATCACGAACAATACTGACTTCTCAGTACGGAAGATGAAACCAACCTCAGACTGGATACGATCCTTAGGTACCACAATGTGTACCCCCTTAGATGCACGAACACGAAGCTTCCCTTGCTCGCCGACCATTTCCTGAGTTTCATCAGTCCAAACACCAGTTGCATTCACAACTTGCTTAGCACGTACTTCAAAAACTTCGTCATTTTCAATGTCGCGAACTTTCGCACCAACTACACGCTGACCTTCTTTAATTAGGCCAATAACCTCAGCACGGTTAGCTGCGTGTGCACCATAGTGAACTGCAGTGCGGACAACTTCCATGTTGTAACGTGCGTCATCTACTTGACCATCGTAATAGCGGATTGAACCAACTACAGAATCTTCCTTAAGAGCTGGAGCAATCTTCAAAGTACCTTTACGAGAATACTGCTTTTGCATTGGCACGCCACGGCTGTTACCTGAAGTCATACCCAAAGTATCATAAAGAGTAATACCGGCAGTTACGTATGGACGCTCCCAGAAACGGTGCTCTAGTGGGTATAGGAAAGGCACTGGACGAGTTAAGTGTGGTGCAATCTTCTGTAGCAATAGACCACGTTCTTTTAGTGCTTCTGTTACTAGTGCGAAGTCAAGCATCTCCAAGTAACGAAGACCACCGTGAATCAATTTAGAAGAACGAGATGAGGTACCAGACGCCCAGTCACGAGCTTCTACGATACCAGTTGATAGACCACGAGTTGCTGCATCTAGAGCAGAACCAGCTCCTACGATACCACCACCGATAACGAGGATATCTAATTCCTTGTTTTTCATAGCCTCGATGGCTTTTTGACGAGATTCTTTAGATAATACTGCAGACATTATTTACACTTCCTTAGTTTTCTGTCTATTTTTTGCTTACTAGTGAACGGGCAACTAACAATACGTTAGCTGGCTTTTCTGCTAAACGGCGCATAAAATAGCCATACCATTCGTCACCATAAGCCATATATACACGCATACCATACTCTTCAAAAGCAAGGTTTTCTTGCTCATCAGGACGAATGCCGTATAACATCTGGAACTCCCATGAGGACTTATCGCGTCCCAGTTCCTTAGCTAGCCTTTTAACCCCATTAATCATCTTAGGATCATGAGTAGCTAGCATTGGGTACCCCTTACCTTCTAACAAGATTTTGGCGCAGCGTTGGTACGCTTCATCAATATCTTGTTTCTTTTGGTAAGCTACAGTTTCTGGTTCCTGGTAAGCACCTTTACAAAGCCTTACTCGAGAACTTTTGCTTGCAAATTCCTTGCAATCCTCTTCAGTACGCTTTAAGTAAGCCTGCAATACGATACCAACCCATGGATAATCCTTACGCAACTCACGTGCAATACGCAATGTAGAGTCTGTCGTAGTGTGATCTTCCATGTCAAGAGTCACTGTAGTATTTGCAGCTTTCGCAGCCTCACAAATTTTGCGAGCATTTTCTAGTGCTGTTTCTTCGCCACCATCTGGCAAAGCTTGCCCTACTGCTGAAAGTTTTACTGAAACTTCAATTTTATTTCCAATATCCATTTTTGCCAGCTCACTTAGTACATCTAGGTACGCATCAACTGTGCGCTGAGCTTGAGCCTTATCAAGGGTATCTTCGCCTAAGTAATCCAAAGTTACTCGACAATCTTTTTCAAGCATTGTGCGTAGCTCAGGTACTAAGTCATCTGGGTTCTGTGCAGGAATAAAGCGATTTACTAATGGGCGCATTACTGGCGTAGCTTCAACTACTTTACGCATCTCAGGTGAGCCTGCTGCCCACAAAAGTGGTTTTCTTAATAGCATTAACTTATTCCTTAATCCATATGTGGGTAACGATGATTAGTTGGTGCTGCCAAAGTTTCTTTAATGGCACGAGGTGAAGTCCAACGCATTAGGTTAGCCATTGAACCAGCCTTATCGTTAGTACCAGAAGCACGGCTACCACCGAATGGCTGCTGCCCTACTACTGAACCAGTCGGGCGATCATTGATGTAGAAGTTACCAGCTGTGAAACGTAGTGCTTCAGTAGCTTTTTCGATAACATCACGATCTTTAGCAAGTACTGCACCAGTTAGACCATAAGCAGATGCACCGTCAATAATCGGGAACATTTCTTCAAAATCTTCATCATCGTAAACATAAACTGCAATAAGTGGACCGAAGTACTCATCACGGAAGAATTCTTCATCAGGATTCTTACATTCAAGAATGGTAGGACGAATGAAGTAACCTTCTGAATCGTCGTACTTACCGCCAGCAACAATCTCTACATCTTTATTTTTCTTTGCGCGAACAATCGCACCAGAAATCTTTTCAAAAGCACGATCATCAATAACTGCTGACATAAAGTTCTTATAGTCAAGTGGTGTTCCCACATCTAGACCATCAACCTCTTTAACCAAGTCATCTTTAAGTTCTTTCCAAACTGACTTAGCAATGTAAGCACGGCTTGCTGCAGAACATTTTTGGCCTTGGTATTCGAAAGCACCACGGATGATTGCAGTCTTTAACACATCCACATCAGCTGTAGGGTGAGCTAGGATAAAGTCTTTACCACCTGTTTCCCCAACGATACGAGGGTAAGACTTGTAACGGTCGATATTACCACCAATTTCTTTCCACAACATCTGGAAAGTCTTAGTAGAACCAGTGAAGTGCACACCAGCAAGATCTGGATCAGGGATAACAGCTTCTGAAACCTCAATACCAGTACCTGGAAGCATGTTAATTACACCAGCAGGTAGACCTGCTTCTTCCAAAATTTCCATTGTGATATGAGCAGAAAGCTGCTGAGTGATTGATGGCTTCCAAATAACAGTGTTGCCCATAAGAGCTGGAGCTGTAGGTAGGTTACCGCCAATTGCAGTGAAGTTAAATGGGCTGATTGCATAAACAAAACCATCAAGTGGACGGTAGTCTAGACGGTTCCACTGTCCATCTGGATTTAGTGGCTGCTGTTCCATAATCTGCTGTGCGAAAGCCACATTGAAACGCCAGAAGTCAGCCAACTCAGCAATTGCATCAATTTCTGACTGCTGAATAGTCTTAGACTGACCTAGCATTGTAGCTGCATTTACCTTAGCGCGGTATTTAGTGCAAAGTAAGTCAGCTGCACGTAGCAATACTGCGGCACGTTCATCAAATGGCATTGCTGCCCATGCTGGTGCTGCATCTTTTGCAGCTTTAACAGCTTCTTCGGCATCTTTTTTATTAGCGTCTTTAATAACACCAAGAACACTATTGTGATTATGCGGCTCTACTACTTTAATCTCTTTACCAGAGCCCATTTTCTTTTCACCAGCAATAGTCATAGTGAAATCAAACTTTTGTTTTTTTAATTCTTGAATTGCTGCATCTAGTTCTTTACGTTCTGGAGAACCAGGCGCGTGTCCAATTGGAGCTTCGTTGCGTGGATTAGGCACACGAGTTACACCGTTAATCATTTAAATTAATCTCTTTCTTTATACAATTCGGCTATTTTATACATAAATCTTATCATGTTAGGTATAACTTATAACTAAAGTAGCACTTTGTGCGAATACCACACTCAATGCTTCCCTAGCCTTACAAGTAATTTAACTAGCTGGGCAACAGCGGCAAATACTAGTTTGAGATGAAAACTTCTGCCTTCTGGAAGCTCTTCAAATCAACATAGCCATTAGTAGCCATTGACCTACGCAAAGCACCCATTAAGTTTGTCGTACCTTCTGCATGATGAGTAGGGCCATAAAGTAAATTTTCCAAAGGTGAAATCTGTCCAAGATGGATTACATCACCACGAGGTAACTCAGTATGAACTGCCTCAGGACCCCAATGCCAGCCTTGACCTGGCGCCTCTTCAGCACGTGCAAGAGTGGCACCAAGCATTACTGCATCTGCTCCCATTGCAATCGCCTTGACAATATCGCCTGAATAACCAACACCACCGTCAGCAATTACATGGACATAACGACCACCAGACTCTTCAAGATAATCACGACGAGCAGCTACTACATCAGAAATTGCAGTAGCCATTGGCACATGAATGCCCAGCGCACGGCTAGTGGTAGAGGCAGCACCGCCACCAAAACCTACTAGCACTCCTGCAGCACCAGTCCGCATCAGGTGCAGCGCAGCTGTATAATCAGCTACCCCACCGACAATCACTGGGACATCAAGCTCATAAATAAACTTCTTCAAGTTAAGTGGCTCTCCAGCTTGTGACTTATGTTCAGCAGAAACAGTAGTACCACGAATCACAAACATCTCGACGCCAGCATCAATAACTGTTTGATAGTACTTCTGACAATTTGATGGCGATAATGAGCCAGCTACAGTCACATCAGAATCATGAATTTGTTTAAGACGTTTAGTAATAAGTTCTGGTTTAATTGGTTCAGCATAAATCTTTTGCATTTGCTTAGTTACTTCACAAGCTAGATGCTCGGCACGGTTAGCGTCTTTATTTTTTAAAAGTTCATTAGCTAATTCAGCAAACTTCTCAAGATGTTTTTCTGGATTTTCGTAACGAGTCCAAAGCCCTTCCAAATCAAGCACACCTAAGCCACCTTGCTTACCTAATGCAATCGCTTGGTCTGGACTCATAGCTGAATCCATCGGCGCACCAATAACTGGAATCTTAAAACTATAAGCATCAATTTGCCAATCCAGTGACACTTCTTCTGGGTCACGAGTACGCTTCGTAGGCACTAGTGAAATATCATCCAAACTATAGCCTTTACGAGCAAACTTGGAGAGACCAATATTAAAGTTCTGCATATTTTTCCTAACAATTTCCTTAACTATCTAAGCTATAGTTTGGTGAATCTGCCACCATTTGAATATCGTGCGGATGTGATTCACGCAATCCTGCGGAAGTAATCCGAACAAATTTACCTTTTTCTTGTAACTCTAGAATCGTACGAGCGCCTACATAAAACATCGTCTGCCGCAACCCACCAATAAGTTGGTATGCAACTGTCGCTAACTGCCCGCGATATGCCACTTTACCTTCGATACCTTCTGGAATTAATTGTTCATCACTTGGCACATCAGCTTGGAAATACCTATCCCTAGAGTACGAAGTCTTTTTACCGCGAGTTTCCAAGGCACCCATTGAGCCCATCCCGCGGTATGACTTGAACTGTTTACCATTTATAAAAATTAATTCCCCAGGGCTTTCTTCACAACCAGCTAATAAAGATCCGAGCATAACTGTTTCTGCGCCGGCAACTAGTGCCTTTCCAATGTCACCTGAGTATTGCAAGCCACCATCACCGATTACTGGTACTCCAGCTTTTTTAGCAGCAAGCGATGCTTCATATATAGCACTTACCTGTGGCACTCCAATACCTGCTACTACTCTCGTAGTACAAATTGATCCAGGACCCACGCCAACTTTAATTGCATCAGCGCCTGCATCAATCAACGCTTGGGCACCTGCTTGCGTTGCAATGTTTCCACCAATAATATCTACATCTTTGGCAGCTTTGTCTTTTTTAAGTTTAGAGATAATCTCTAGGACTCCAGCACTCTCACCGTTAGCAGTATCAACTACCAAGACATCTGCACCAGCTTCAATCAATGACATTCCACGTTCCCAAGCATCACCAAAAAACCCAATAGCTGCACCAGCTAACAGGCGTCCATTTTCATCTTTTGCAGCATTAGGATATTTTTCTGATTTTGTAAAGTCACGAATACTCATCAAACCTTTTAGATTATTGTCTTTATCAACAAGTGGGAGTTTTTCAATTTTCTTACTTTTAAAAATTTCAGCAGCTTCATCTTTAGTAGTGCCTTCTGGTGCAGTGACCAATGGCATTTTCGTCATGATTTCCGAAACTTTACGCTGATGCATTTCTGATTGAGTTATAAAACGAATGTCACGATTCGTTAGCATGCCTATGAGTTTCCCGTCATCATTGACTACTGGAAAACCTGAAGTACGGTACTTATTACAAAGCTGGTCAAACTCAATTACTTTGGCATCAGGAGATATTGTAACTGGATCATGAATCATGCCAGATTCACTTCGTTTCACTTTATCAAGCTCTGCAGTTTGATCTTCAATAGACATGTTACGGTGTAAGATACCCATGCCGCCTTGACGTGCCATAGCAATTGCCATCCGTGCCCCAGTAACGGTATCCATAGCTGAAGAAATCAAAGGCACATTAAGACTTACTCGCTTAGTTAATCGAGTTTTTGTCTCAGCTTCAGAAGGTATGACATCCGTGTATCCTGGCAATAAAAGTACATCATCGTACGTTAAACCAGTGTATCCAAATGGATCATGCGCATTAGATGCCATAGAAAACCCTCCTACAATAAAATCACTACTCTTATTCTAGAGGGTTTTATTGTAGAAGGGTATTTTTAAAGATTATTCACCATCATGAGTTTCACCAGCTGCTGGTGCCACTGGTTTTTGCTGCTTTTCTTTTTCAGATGCTTCGTGTTTTTTACGCTTTTCTGCCTGACGATCAGCTTTCTTTTGAGCTTTAATCTTCGCGCGTTCTTCAGAGCTTGTGAACCAAACCATTACTGAAGCTGCAAGAATTAATATTGAGCCTAACATTGCTAACAAATACTGTCCTAAGTTAAGCGAAACTCGGAACCAGCCTGTGAAATGGCTAAGATTAAGCAAGAAATAACCTAGTGTTAACAGGGTAACCACTAGACGTAACATCTTGTGTTTGTAACTTCTTGAGATCAACCCCATGATAAATAGAATTAAGTTAGCTACCCCAGCTCCAATTATTAACATCAATGCCTTATTTTGCATATCAGTTACTGGCAATCCAGCAGAAGTAGCCGAAGATGCTGGTTGAAAATATACCCAAGCAAAGGTACCAAGATTAACGATGATGCCAAGTATCCAAACTGGTATTGACCAAGCTTTCACAATATCCCTTTCATTTTTGACAATTACTTATCAAGTATACGGTTGGGTTTTTAATAGTTCATGTACAAAACTCTATAGCAAACAAATCTAATCTTGTTAGCGTTAATTATTATTTTTAGAGTTAATATAGTGCTAATTTTATAAATTAATTGATTGTGCTAGAGAGACTTGTGGATGCTTTGATTTTATTAGATAATGCTAGATACACGCATAAAGTTTATTTAGGAGATTTTGATAAATTTTTTATTGACCATAATCTTGGAAAATATAAAAAAAGTATTAAATGTTATACAAAACAGTTCTAACAAAGCTAAGTCTCCAGATGGAACAATAACTAGATGAAATTTAAAAGTCATAGGTGCACCAAAACCAAATTTACAATATGAGGTTAACGCAGGTAGTAGGACTTTTAAAATAGATTTTGCTTTTCCTAAATATAAGCTATTTCTTGAATTTGATGGCAAAGTTAAATACCAAGGTGATTATGGTGTAGGTTACCAAGTCCTTGAAAAAGAAACTGGCGTGAAGACTTGATTCGTAAATATACTGGTTTCACATTCAGAAGGGTTACTTGGAATATAGCCATTAATCCAAACCTTTTAGCAGACGAAATTAAAGGCTGTTTACCTATTTCAAATTATGTTAATTAGTGCTGATTTGTATTATTACCGCTAATATTAAAGCTAAAAATAAAAATCTCTACTAATTTTAAGCAAAGGATTAGCCCCTATCAGATTGATAGGGGCTAATCCTTTAAATTTAAGGACTAGTCCTCTTCCTCTACCTGCTCAGCGACTAGAGTCTCAGTAGTCAAAACAAGCGAAGCAATTGAAGCTGCGTGCTGTAGAGCAGAACGAGTTACCTTAACTGGATCAATAACACCAGCCTTGATTAGGTTTTCGTATTCGCCAGTTGCAGCGTTGAAACCATGACCTGGTTTTTCTTCAGTAACTTTGTTTACTACTACTGCACCTTCGTATCCAGCGTTTTGCGCAATCCAGAATAGTGGCTTTGCCAAAGCACGCTTAACCATCTTCACAGCAACGCCAGCATCGCCTTCAAGTTCAAGCTTGTCTAGGACAGTGCTTGCATGGACTAAAGCTGCACCACCACCAGCGACAATGCCTTCTTCAAGAGCTGCACGAGTAGATGAAACAGCATCTTCAATGCGGTGTTTACGTTCTTTGAGCTCTACCTCAGTAGCAGCACCGACTTTAATAACACCTACACCACCAGCAAGTTTTGCTAGACGTTCCTGCAGCTTGTCTCGATCCCATTCTGATTCTGTTGCAGCTACTTCTGCACGCAAGTTAGTTACGCGATCTTTAACTGCTTTTGCATCACCAGCACCATCAACAATAGTGGTATTGTCCTTAGTGATAGTCACACGACGAGCACTACCAAGCACTGAAACATCAGCACTTTCAAGTGACATGCCTAAATCTGGACTAATCACAGTCGCACCTGTAAGGGTAGCGATATCTTCAAGCATTGCTTTACGACGATCACCGAAAGCAGGTGCTTTAACAGCAGCTACATTTAAGTTGCCACGAAGCTTGTTTACTACTAAAGTGCTAAGAGCTTCACCCTCAACATCTTCAGCAATGATTAACAATGGCTTCTTTACATTCATTACTTTTTCAAGCAATGGCACTAGGTCCGCAATATTAGATATTTTGCCTTGATTTAACAAAATAACTGGGTTTTCCAAAACAGTCTCTTGACGATCCTGATCAGTCACAAAGTAGGCAGACAAGTAACCTTTGTCAAACTGCATACCCTCAGTAATATCAAGAACTGTATCCGTAGATGAACCTTCTTCAATAGTGATTACGCCATCTTGGCCCACTTTATCGAAAGCTTCAGCAAGTAATTCACCAATTTCTGGACTTTGTGCAGAAATTGCAGCCACATGAGCCACATCTTTACCGTTTACTTCACGAGCATTTTTATGTAACTCTTCATTCACAGCTGCTACTGCAGTTTCTATGCCATGCTTTAACAAACCTGGTGCTGCACCAGCAGCAACATTTTGTAGACCTTCTTTAACAAGAGCCTGAGCCAACACAGTCGCTGTAGTAGTACCATCACCAGCAATGTCGTTAGTTTTAGTAGCAACCTCTTTAGCTAGCTGAGCTCCCATATTTTCATATGGGTCTTCAAGCTCAATTTCCTGAGCAATAGTCACACCGTCATTAGTGATAACAGGTGCACCCCACTGCTTTGCTAATACTACGTTACGGCCCTTAGGGCCTAGCGTTACTTTAACTGTATTAGCTAGTTGATCAATGCCACGCTCTAGCGCCGCACGAGCTTTATCATCATACTGAATCTGTTTTGCCATTAAATGTCCCTCCAGATTATTTTTCGATGATAGCTAGGATGTCATGAGTGGCAAGCACTAGGTACTCTTCACCACTGTGCTTAATCTCAGTACCTGCATACTTAGAGTAAATTACTACATCACCTTCGTGTAGTTCCATTGGAATACGATCGCCTTGATTGTTATAGCGACCTGGACCAACTGCAATAATAGTACCTTCAGAAGGCTTTTCTTTTGCAGAATCTGGAATAACTAGACCAGATGCTGTAGTCTGCTCTGCATCTAATGGACGTACAACAACACGATCTCCAAGTGGTTTAATTGAAATTGACATAATTGTAACTCCTTATATTAATTTTGGAAATGAAAAACTTACCTGTTTCAACTTTATAAAACCTTGAGAATTAAAGCAACATTACTCAACTACCATAACAATACGTTTCCCTTGTGTACGAGTCACAATAAAAGTAGCTGTATTTGTACCTTTTGGCTTTAATATCTTACGTAGCTGCTCTGGAGTCTCTTTTATCCCACGTTTTTTAATATTTAATACCCCAATATCATTAGTCTTGAGGTATTTCTTTAAGACCTTAATTTTGTATGGTAACACCTCAATAACACGATATTTTTGTGCCCAAGGTGAAATAACTTCCCTGTCACTGTTCAGATAAGCAATAGTCTTATCAAACTGTGCCAAGCCATGCTTAACTGCAAACTCATTCAATAGTCCTGCCCGCAACAAAGCTCCATCAACTTCATAAAGATAATCTTTAACCTCAACTAGTGGAATTTCTGGTACTTCTTCAAAGTCAGCTGCAGTTCCTATTTCATATAGTTGATTATCTTTAATTAACAGTGCCGAACGTCTATTCTTACTTTTAAGTGCACCAAACCATAAACATAATTCGGACACTGCCCCATTATGGGAAAGCCATTGTACCTCACAATTATCCGGGATATGTTCATGCGCTAATCCTGGACCTAATTTAACGCCAGTCGGGTACCGCTTTGCAAGCTCAAAAACAAAGTCTAAATTTGGGGAAAACTGTTTAGGGTTAAAAATTCTACTATTACCACCACGTCTTGCTGGATCAAGCCAAATTCCAACCCCTTCAGGAATCTGGTAATTATTTATATCAGCCACTGCGACTTCAGTATTTGAATAGTGGTTTAAATTGTATTGGGCATATTGAGCAGTTACTTCATCAATTTCAACTCCAGTTACTGCCATACCTGAGCCAGCAAATGCGATACTATCAGCACCAATGCCACAGCCCAAATCTACAACATCTTTAATACCTGCACTCATAAAACGTTTAGCATGAATACCTGCTAACTCTGAGCGTGATGCTTGCTCTAAAGCTGTTTGAGTATACAAGAACTTTTCAGCATCAGTACCAAACTTGGCAAATGCAGCACTGCGTAACCGTGACTGAGTTAAGATTTCCGCAACTATATCTGGAGTGAAACCTTGGTTACGTAATTCAGCATTCCACTTCACACTTAAGTTAGCATCGTATTTCGGCAAGGCGGCTAATGCTGCCAAAGCCTTATCATCTAACGCAATTATGGAGTACACCTTGCCTTTGAATCAATACCTTGAATTGGCACTGGCAAAACACCAGTAGCTTTTTGTTTACCAGTCAAATAGCTGAATAATGCTTTGAATGCGCCGGGGTTATGCCCGTATATCAACACTTTAGTATCTGCAGCATCAGTAGTGCCCAAACTCCATGGAGTATCAGTAGCAACCACAATATCACCAGAAACTCCGCCAGAACCTGAATCAATAGCAAGCACTGGACCACCTGAACCAACAGTTACACCTGCTGCTTGCGCAGCTGCTACTGCTGCAGCATTATCGTCCTCAGAACCACCAACAATCTGCACTTGACCATTTAATAAATTAACCTGGCATTTACCAGAAACAACTGTTAAGCCTGCCGCTGAAACTTTATCTGCAACTGCTGCTTGACTACCAACCGCAGCAGGGTTTGGCGCTTTTTGTCGCTCTTTTTGCCAAAGCATCATTGTCACTACCTTTGTAACTGCATCATTAAGACGAGCTGCTGGAATTTGACCATTTTGTACACCACTGACAATAGCTTGATAAGCCTGATTTGCATCTGGTGGCATCAACAAGATATCAGCACCAGCATTAAGAGCTTTGACAGCAGAAGCTGCGGAATCAGCTTGGTCAGTCACACCTTCCATACTCAATGAGTCAGTAGTTATGACACCTTTGAAACCTAACTTTCTTAAAGCATCATAAGCTGGTTTTGACAATGAAGAAGGCACTCCAGGTTGTAGCGCTGGAACGTTTATATGTCCCATCATAATCATCGGAGTACCAGCATCGATTGCAGCTTTGAAAGGTACCCAGTCACGCTTCTGTAAATCTGCAACTGATGCATTCTGTAGCGGCAGCCCTAAGTGCGAATCTGAAGCCACTGAACCATGCCCTGGGAAATGCTTCGCTGAAGGTATTACTCCACCTTCAATCATTCCCTGTATTGCTGCTGGTACTAATTTGGTGCTTAATGTTGGACTAGAAGTCATTGAGCGTACGTTAATAGCTGGATCATCAGCACCGACGGTTAAATCAGTGTCTGGCGCATAATCAATATTGAAACCTAAATCTGCGACCTCTGTTGCTATACCCCTATTTGCTTCTTTAGTTACTGCCGGACTTGCTGAAGCACCATATGCCATCGCATTTGGCCATAGTGTAGCTGGTTGGGTTAAACGTGCAACAGCACCACCTTCTTGATCAGTCCCAACCATGGCACCATAACTTCTACCATCGGCTTTTGCAGCATCATTAAAGCCTTTAACTACCGCAGCCGTGCCAGCTGGATCCATATTGCCATTAGCATCAGTGACTATATTGTCCCCCATCATAATGGCACCACCCATGTGGATACTTTTTATTTGTTGCGTAACCTGCGTAGGATCTTGACCAGAA
Organism: Micrococcaceae bacterium; assembly: GCA_047608145.1. Taxonomy (GTDB): domain Bacteria; phylum Actinomycetota; class Actinomycetes; order Actinomycetales; family Micrococcaceae; genus JASGDC01. The sequence continues at coordinate 59,614 of JASGDC010000010.1, read as the reverse complement.
TACTGCCCCACAATAACTTGTCCAGCTTTATGCTGCAAACTCATTTTTGCCACGAGAGCTTTAGCTTGTTCCTGGTTTTTCACACTAGGACCCCATGGTAATTTTGCTGGTTGTGAAGGAGAAGCACTTGGGTTTGCCGTAGGATTGTCTCTAGTCCATCCTGGAGCACCACCACAAGCGGTTAAAGCCATCAAACTTACAGCTACTGTTATGATCTTTGTAGATTTACGCACCTAGTTATTATACATGCGGAATTCTAATTAGAATTGTTAATTAGGTAATCTTGATGTTAATTAAGTCACATGAATTTCAGTTACTGGCAATGAAGAATCTGGCCCAAAATTTAACCTTGATGGCTTAACTCCAGCCATAACAAGCTGGGAACCTAATGCCGCTACCATCGCACCATTATCTGTACATAGTTCAAAAGGTGGAATTCTTAAACTAATCCCATTTTCAGTGCAGCGTTCTTGCAATAGTGCCCGCACTCTTGAATTTGCAGCTACACCACCACCTAAAAGTAAATGTTCAGTATCATTTTCTTTACAAGCCAGAATAGTCTTAAACGCAATGACATCAGCGACTGCTTCTTGAAATGACGCACAAACATCAGCAACTGGAATTTCTTCTCCATCTAATTCGCGTTGCTCTACCCAGCGTGCTACTGCGGTTTTAAGCCCTGAGAAAGAAAAATTATAACGGTTACGTTCTAAATCCTTACCTGCAGTCAAACCACGAGGAAAACGAATTGCTTTTGGATTTCCTAATTTTGCATACTTATCAATTACTGGCCCACCAGGATAATTAAGTCCGACAGACCTAGCAACTTTATCAAAGGCTTCGCCTGCTGCATCATCAATAGTGGCTCCTAGTAGTGAAATATCACTAGTTAATGATTTAATCTTCAAAATTTCAGTATGTCCACCAGAAACTAAAACCGCTCCTAAATTTTCTGGAAGTTCCTCACCGTTAAGAACTCCTACACCAATATGAGCAGCCAAATGATTAACTCCATAAAGTGGTTTTCCAGTAGCAAGAGCTAAACCTTTGGCAGCAGCTACTCCTACCATTAAGGCACTTGCTAATCCTGGCCCTGCAGTAACTGCAATAGCATCGATGTCTTCAAGTTCTAGATCAGCATCTTTTAAAGCTTGTTTGATAGTTGGTTGCATAGCTTGCAAGTGTGCACGAGTGGCAATTTCTGGAATCACGCCACCAAATTTCACATGCTGTTCCATTGATGATGACACAACATTTGAAAGCAGTTCGGTACCTTTTACAATACCTACACCAGTCTCATCACAAGAAGTTTCAATACCTAATACTATTGGGTTGTTAGCCACGCATCATCACCATCGCATTTTTTTGATCTGGGTAATATCTTTTTCGCACATCAATTATGTTAAATCCAAACTGTTGATACAACTTTATCGCAGCTTGGTTATCTTCACACACTTCCAGAAGAATTCTAGTTTCAGTTTGCGCCAATAATCTAGTAAGTAACTCTTTTGCAATCCCTTGTTTTCTATACTTTGGTAAAACTGCCAAAGTCATAATATCACTATAATCTGGCCCATTAGCAATGCCAGCATAACCAACAATTTTATCGGTTTCAGCTACATAATATTTAGTATTTTTCTGGTTAAACTCAGCTTCAAAGAGTTTGTAGCTCCAGGCATCTTCTGGGAAAATTTGCTGCTCTAAATTATGCAAAGTCTTTAAATCTCGTGCTTCACACTTACGGATTTGATATTCCATCAAGCCTTTTTACCTCGACCACCTAATACCTTTTTCTTTAAGTTAGGTACTTTCGCATCAGGCTCACGTAAATAATATGGATTTATATCTGACAAATCTTTACCATCATTAATCAGCGTTAAAGCTTGTACGCCTAGAATCCCTGCATCCGTATAAAGTGGTTCATTTTCAAAACCTACAGTAGGTAAATCTGGTAAAGTGTCACGTTTAGCCACTTGTGGCCCATCAACTAACCTACCGTCTTTAAATTGTGACCAGTAAAATTCTTTACGCCTAGCATCACTCAAAGCAATAAATTCTCCACCAGCGGCAAAGCCATAGTGACTCATTAACCCATAAAGTGGAATATTCCAAGCAAAAGCTACGGCCTGTCCTGTTGCAATTCCGACGCGAAGACCAGTAAAAGGACCTGGCCCAGTTCCCACTAATATTGCATCAGGTTTCGCAATTCCAGCCTCTTTTAATGCTCCGTTAGCTACATTGGCAATCTCTTCTGCATGATGTTTCATACTAACTACTTGAGCCATAGAAAGCACTTTATCAGTTGTTACTACCGCAGCTTGGCAGATACTTGAGGTATCTAAAACTAGTAACTTCATACTGTTAATTCCCAACCTTCCCAGCGAGGCCCATGAGGTTCAATAGTAATGGCACGACTTTCATCGCGTTCCCCCGTTCCACGGTTAATCATAATACGTAGATAGGAGTCACTAAATTCTTCGACGAAACCATCTCCCCATTCTGCAACCAATACTGAATCTCCTAAATCGCTTTCAATGTCCAAATCGTATAATTCATCTGCAGAATTTAATCGATAAGCATCAATATGCACCAAATTTGGTCCCGAGATTAAACTAGGATGATTTCTTGCAATAACAAAAGTAGGTGAAATAATACCTGCACGCACTTGCATTCCCTTGGCAATACCTTGCGTAAAGGTCGTCTTCCCTGCCCCTAAATCACCACTAAGAATGAGCACATCACCAGCACGCAATTCTTCACCTAATTTAGCTGCCAATTCTTGCGTCTTATCAACAGAAGCACAATTAAATTGCATGTCCACCTTTCATTAATACGCGTGGTACACGTGCTCCGATACGAGTAACAATCTCATAGTTAATCGTGCCAGCTGCTTTACCCCAATCATCGGCAGTTGGCTCAGTGTCACCAAAAACTATCACTTCATTAAGACTTTGATCGCTAGCATTAACTTCATAGTCGGTGCTATCAGAATCTTCAAAATCAATTACCACTTGATCCATCGCTACATTACCAATTACTTGATAAGTTCTACCTCGATACTTAACTGGACCTAACTTACTAGTTCGTGGGATACCGTCCGCATAACCAACTGGCACTAAGCCAAGAGTAGTTTCAGTCTTTGTTTTGTAGTTCAAGCCATAAGAAACTCCCTGGTCAGCTTCCACTTTTTTCACTTTAGAAATATAAGTCTTGAAAGTCATGGTTGGTTGCAATGGCAAGTCTGTGGCAAGAGGCTTTAAACCATAAGCACCAATCCCCACTCGGACCATATCAAAATAAGTATCTGGTCGAGTTATTGCTGCAGCAGTATTAGCTATATGTTTAACTTCAAACTCTAAACCAATACTTTTTGCCAACTTTATAGCTGCTTTAAATTCATTAAGCTGTTCCGTAGTTTCTGTACGTGTTGGCTCATCAGCTACTGCAAAGTGTGAAAAAATTCCTTTAACTTTGATTACACCTTGTTCCTGCAGTTTTAAAGATTTAGTAAAAATACCTAATTGTTCAGCTTTAGTAATACCATTGCGTCCTAAACCGGTATCTAGTTTAATATGCACCACTGGTGTCTTACTTAATTTTGTACATTTAGTTAAATCTAAATAACTACTGATACCAATTTCAATATCCAAATCTGTTGCCTGCGCAAAATTAGAAGTAGGAGTGTGTAGCCAAGCCAATATTGGAAGTTTGACACCAGCTTTTCGCAATGTAATTGCTTCGTCAACATGTGCGACACCAGCATAATCTGCCCCACCAATTTCTGCTGCAGCAACAATTTCAGCTATATCATCCGCTGAACTGGCGTGACCATAGGCATTAGCCTTAACTACTACCATAACACTAGTCTTAGTGTGTTTTTTAAAAGTAGAAATATTATGACTAATGGCATCCAAATTTATATATGCGGCGCGGTCCATTAATTATCCTTAAGGTTTGGCTAATAAAATATTTGCTGCCTTTTGAATCTCTTCAAAAGTGGCATCTTCATCATTTTTTTTATTAGAGCTACGTACTCCCAAAATGATACCAACTAATACCATCCGAACACGAGTTTTAATAGCCAAGTCAGGCTTTTCTAGCTCCCACTCTTTAGTGACAATATGAGTTAGGATTTCACCAATGGCATCAATATCTTCATCAATTGTCTTAGCTTTAATTAAATCGCGAACTACTCGATGGTTACGTCTAATAAACGCCATGACTTCTGGTCCAGTTTCTCTGGAAAAATCACAATAAACTTTAACTAATTCTGCGCTACTAGTACCTTTAGTATTTTGAACCCAATTAATAAGTTCTTTATGCTTTTGCAAGTAATTCTCTAAATAAGTAGCAACAATATCTTCTTTGCTTTTAAAATGATAGTAAAGTGCTGGCTTAGTAACACCAGCTGCTTCAGCTATTTCGCGCATAGATACCTTATCGTATCCCTCTTCTGTGAACATTGCGATTGCATTGTTCAATATACGCTCTTTACTCATAGCAACATTCTAACAAAAAATGTTGGACTTTTAACTGAACGGTCGGTAAAGTAGTCATTGAATGTTAATTTTTAAAATTCCAAATTTATGTCTAATTTTTATTTAGGAGGATCTTAATGCCTACTCAGCAAAAAATGACTGTTGAAACTGCGCATAGTGAGTTTACGCACCAACAGCGTTTGGTAATTATTAGTGGTTTGATGATTGCCATGCTACTAGCGGCATTGGATAATACAATTGTCGGTCCTGCACTACCTACTATCGTTGGTGATTTGGGTGGCTTACAACACCTTACTTGGGTAACTACAGCTTATATTCTAGCTACTACAGTTTCCACTCCACTATTCGGTAAAATGGGTGACCTTTACAACCGTAAGATAGTATTCATTATCTCAATTGTAATTTTCTTAATTGGTTCATTTGCCTGTGGTTTATCTACAGACATGGGTCAGTTAATTGCTGCTCGCGCTTTTCAAGGTATTGGTGCTGGTGGCCTGATGGTAAACATCATTTCAACAATGGCAGCAGTTATTCCACCTCGCGAACGTAGCCGTTACACAGGTTATCTAATGGCTGTGCAGCCAGTAGCAATGGTTGGCGGACCACTAATTGGTGGTTACATAACCGATAATATGAGCTGGCACTGGATCTTCTTCATCAACCTACCACTAGGTCTTATTGCACTTGGTGTAATTGCAAAGACATTGAAACTACCTACTCCAGATATTGGTGACTCAAGAATTGACTGGATTGGCGCAGTATTAATGTCACTATGGATTACAGCAATTGTGCTAATCACAAGCTGGGGTGGCGTAACTTACGACTGGAACTCATCACAGATTATTGGTCTTGGCATCTTAGCTGTTATCGCTTTCCCAGTTTTCGTTTGGTGGGAGTTACGCGTTGATGAGCCAATCATGCCACTTAATGTATTCAAAAACATGAACTTCACAATGGCTGCAATCCTACGTTTCGTAGTTGGCTTCGGACTATTCGGAAGCATCATGTTCCTACCTCAGTTCCAGCAATATGTACAGGGACAAAGCGCAACTAACTCTGGTCTTTTGATGTTGCCATTGATGCTATCAATGATGCCAGTAACTATCATTTCTGGTGCTATCGTATCTCGTACTGGCAAGTACAAAATTTTCCCAATTGCCGGTACTATCATCATGGCATTCGGCATGTACTTACTAGGTACTATGGATGTTAATACTTCTAAAACAACAACATCGCTATACATGATAGTGCTTGGTATTGGTATGGGCTGTTTGATGCAGATTACTATGGTAATTGCGCAAAACTCTGTAAAGGTTAAAAACCTTGGAGCTGCAACTGGTGCTGCAACTTTCATGCAGAGTATGGGTGGTTCACTAGGCATGAGTATCCTAGGCTCCCTATATAACCACCATATGAGCGATTACATTAGAGATAATGCTGGACCAATGGCGGCACACATGAACCTTTCTGGTGGAGCAAACCTATCACCAAAGGCTGTAGCTGCATTGCCACCACAAGCAGTAGATATTTTCCAACACGCTATTGCGCATGGTCTACACGGAGTATTCTTCTACTCAGCACTTGGTGTAGGACTTTCGGTGATTTTCGCACTATTCATCAAGCAAGTACCACTTCGCACTGGCACTACAGATGAGTCTGAAGTTAAACCAGAGGTCGCTGCAACTACTGATGCTGATGGTAGGAAGAACGTATTAACTCCTGACGAAAAGTATGAAGCAGAAGCTGCTGCACTTGCAGCTTCAAAGAGTATGGAAATTCCAGTTCACTTCGGTCGCAAAGAAGATGAAACTGACGAAGAATATGTTGAACGCTATCATAAGTCTCGCGAAAGCGAAACTACTACAGCAGCAATCGATACTAATACAGTCAAAGCTGAACTTGGAAAAGAAGCTTATCCTGACCTAGATAGTAAAGCATCTGATAAATCAGCTAGCTTAGATTCTAAACAAGATGCTGACAAAGCAGCTGAATATGATAAAGATGCTAAAACTGAATCAGATGCAACTGAAGCAAAAACTATGAAGTTCGATGTAATCGATCCTGATAAAGCTAGAGCTTCTAAAGATAGTGAAGATTCTATAAACACTAAAGAAAAAGAATCTGATACAACAGATGCAAAAGCTAACGATGATGAAGTTGAACTAAATGCTGATATTGATGATATTGACGCCGAAGACCCTACCCACTCAGGTAAAGAGGACAAAGAAGGATCTTCAAAAGACCTTACTCTAGCAGCAGATGCAGGAGTAGTAGCAACTACAGCAGCGAGCTCTCATAAAAAGCATCACGACTCTGACGCAGAAACTGCTGAAACTACTGATAACCATAAGGAAACAAACGTAGAGTCAGCATCTGCTGAAGAAAATAAAGACGCTCATGCTTCTGCTATTGACTCAGATTCAGAAAATCTAGATACAAAAGCTAGTACAGATGAAACTGATGAAATTACTGAAGGTACTAGTAAATCAGATAAAGAGACAGCAAGCACTACAGATTCTTCAGGTGACGCAGACCTTGAGTCTAACCCAACTGAAACTGAAGATATCGAAGTTGACACTCGTAACGATAAAAAAGCTGATTCATCAGATACTATTCGTGATGACTATGAGGCAGAAGAAACTTCTAAATCTAAGTTTGATTTCAGTAAACTTGTAGCAACAGTTGGCGAAAAACTACCTACTTTTGAGCAAGTTAAGTCAACTGCTAGCGATAAGCTACCAAGCTTTGAGCAGGTTAAGAATGGCGCACAGACTATTACTAACGGAGCACAAACTGGGTTCAGTAAGCTATTTTCGCTAGTTGAAGATACTATCGAAAAACGAAACTCAAAGGCAACAGCCACTGAAGATAATTACGACAGCACTGAATTTAAGACTGAGCGTGAACATCTAACTAAAGATGGTGAAGTAAATACTGAATCTTTGGAATCTTCTAATATTGATACAGTTAAAGGAGGAGCTCAAACTGTAGCTAGTGGAGCACAAGTCGGATTCAGCAAACTAAAATCACTAGTTGAAAAAGCAATGGAAAACCGAAGCAATTCAATAATTTATGCGGAAGAAATCCATGGCGATGCTGAGCTGAAAACTAGCAACCAGCCACTTGCTGAAGCTGACCAAGTTGAACGCAAGCCAAAAGATGACTAGTAAGGCTTCCGCCTAATCATCATAAAGCCATCCCAACCTTTGGCACCTACAGTCTGCAAGACTGTAGCGTCAAGCTCGGGGTGGCTTTTGATTTGCTTATAAAGATTTTTTAAACCGTGAATACTTACTTTACGTTCTGGAACATCGGCTAAGATTGCCCCTTGACGTATTGTATTATCTATAATGATTGTGGAATTTTCATGACTGAGTTTTAAGGCAAGCTCTAAATATTCTGGATAGCTTTGTTTGTCTGCATCAACAAAAATAAAATCAAAAGCTGGTTCCGACTTTTCAAGCAAATGCTTCATTACCACTGCCGCTTGGCCATGATGCAAGATTACTTTATTTTTCAAATCTGGGTGTGTGAAAGACTTTTGGGCTACTTCTATATGACTCTCACGAGATTCAATCGTGTGCACTACCCCATCGTCAGGTACAGCGGTAGCAAACCAACTAGTACTATACCCTGCCAATGTGCCTAATTCTAACACCCGCTTCGCTCCAATAAGCTGGCATTGCATTGCCAAGAACTTACCTTGCAAACTAGTAACCTCTATTGGTGGCATATCAGCTTCTTCGGACACTTTGCGTACCCAAATACAACTTTCTGGTTCAGTAATTAGCTGTGCCGTTAAGAAATCATCAACTTCTTCCCACTTTTCTTCCATGCCTTAAGGATAACTAACCTACCTGAAACCACCAAGCTACACATAGAAAAGTGGATGACCTACCAAACACTAGAGAAGGTTACAACCCACTTATTTTTGTATAGAACATCCACTTATTCGTCAGAACTCTATAGAGTTTTAGCGAAAATCTTAATACCTTCGTTTAGTAACTCTGCAGTACCTTCCTCATGTTTGTCATAAGTTTTAGTAAAGCGCTTATCATCGACATACATCTGACCTAAGCCTTTATAGCTTTCAGCATCCGGTGTCCAAGAATACTGAACCCGGGTATAGTGATCTTTTACAATATCCTGAACTTCTGCACTATCAGATGCTAAGACTGCGCGCTTCGCATCAGATAAACGTTTCACAAGGTTTTCATGCTCCTGCATAAATGCTTGCTGCTCATCCTTAGACATTGCGTTAAATTTCTTTTCACTAGATTCAACCTTATCCTTACCCCAGCGATTAATTGCTTCATTGCGGTATTGGCTATGGTCAAAACCGTCAAACATCTCTTTAGTTTCCATCTTTTCCCCTTTCACTAACATTTCCTTGGTTTTTGCAACAGTTTCAGCAAGATGTTGCAAACGCTTACTTTCATTTAGCAACCAAGTGTAGTGTGCATCTAAAACAGCCAGTTGATCCTTTTCACCAGTTAATATCCCTTTAATCTCTACCAAAGGCACATCCTGCTGGCGAAATAACGATTTACTGCAATTTTAACAACTCATCTTGTCCGTAGTAACGAATTACACCATTCTTCACCAAAATTGGTTCTAATAAACCAATCTTTTGATAATGACGTAATTGTTCTAGAAGATACTCCAGCCATTTTTACTACTTCTGCTGTGGGCCAAATCTGTTTCTTCACACTCATGATAATAACGTTACGGGTTTGCCTTGGGTCAAACGCAAGTAGAAAAATGAAATTTTTTTTATTTTTTATCCAAAATATGTCTGAAAATTTTAAAAGCCCACATAGCAATACATGAATTTTTCCCATTTTCATGCAGAATTTCATATGTATTTGGGAAAAATGTATGTAATTGCTTCTAATAAATAAAAATACTTGTGGGACAAGTGGAGAGTTTATTTAAAATGAAAAAGCGGAGTCCTCGTAAGAGGACTCCGCTTTTATGATTAGGGAATTGGAGTTTAAGATTTTTTGTAAATCTTGCGAAGTAGTTCAGCAGTCTCAGTAGGTGTCTTACCAACTTTAACTCCTGCTGCTTCCAAAGCTTCTTTCTTAGCCTGTGCAGTACCAGCTGAACCAGAGACAATTGCACCTGCGTGCCCCATTGTCTTACCTTCTGGCGCTGTGAAACCTGCTACATAACCAACAACTGGCTTCTTGACGTTCTTCTTGATGTATTCTGCAGCACGCTCTTCAGCGTCGCCACCGATTTCACCAATCATCACGATTGCTTCAGTGTCGTCATCAGCTTCAAAAACTTCTAGCGCATCGATGTGTGTAGTACCCACTACTGGGTCACCACCGATACCGATAGCTGTAGAGAACCCGATGTCACGAAGCTCGTACATCATCTGGTAAGTTAAAGTACCAGACTTAGAAACTAAACCGATAGGGCCTTTACCAGTAATTGTCGCTGGAGTAATACCTACAAGAGCTTCTTCTGGAGTGATAATACCAGGGCAGTTAGGACCAATAATACGAGTCTTGTTACCATTCTTTTCTGCATAAGCCCAGAATTCAGCTGTATCTTGCACTGGAATACCCTCAGTAATAACTACTACAAGGCCAATCTCAGCATCAATAGCTTCAATCACTGCATCTTTAGCAAATGCTGGTGGTACGAATACGATTGAAGTATCAGCACCAGTTTCTTTCATAGCGTCTTTTACAGTGCCATAAACTGGAAGAGTTTTACCTTCATGCTCTACCTCAGTACCAGCCTTACGTGCGTTAACACCACCAACGATGTTAGTGCCAGCTTTAAGCATCAAAGGAGTGTGCTTAGTACCTTCACCACCAGTAATACCTTGGACGATAGCTACTGAATCTTTGTTTAGAAAAATTGACATTACTACCTACTTTCCTGCCGCTAATTCAGCAGCTTTATCTGCGCCTTCGTCCATTGTTTCAGCAAGCGTAACCAATGGATGGTTAGCTGCAGCAAGAATCTTACGTCCTTCTTCGACGCTGTTACCGTCTAGACGCACTACCAATGGTTTAGATGCAGAATCGCCTAGAATTTCTAGGGCTTTCACAATACCAGTTGCAACTGCATCACAAGCAGTAATACCACCAAATACGTTAACGAATACACTCTTAACTTGCTCATCGCCAAGGATTACATCAAGACCATTAGCCATGACCTCTGCTGATGCACCACCACCGATATCAAGGAAGTTAGCTGGCTTCACGTTATCGTGATTTTCACCTGCGTAAGCAACTACGTCTAGCGTACTCATCACTAGACCAGCACCGTTACCAATAACACCAACTTCGCCATCAAGCTTCACATAGTTAAGACCTAGACCTTTAGCTTTTTCTTCTAGTGGGTCAGCAGCAGTCTTATCCTGTAGTTCTTCATGATCCTTGTGACGGAAGTCTGCGTTATCATCAAGAGAAACTTTACCGTCAAGGGCAATTACCTCACCGTCACCAGTCTGAACAAGTGGGTTAACCTCTACCAATGTAGCGTCTTCTTCTTTAAACACTGTCCATAGTTTTTCAAGAACTGGAGCTACCTTTTTACCAGTTTCATCGTCAAACTTAGCTTCTTTAACAATCTTCTCTGCAGTTTCAGCATCAATACCAGTTAATGGGTTAACTTCAACCTTTGCTAGAGCTTCTGGCTTTTCAACTGCCAATTTCTCAATTTCCATACCACCTTCGACGCTACACATAGCTAGGTAAGTACGGTTTGAGCGGTCTAGCAATACTGAGAAGTAGTACTCTTCAGCGATGTCGGCACCTTCGGCAATCATCACTTTCTTAACTGTGTGACCTTTGATGTCCATTCCTAAGATGTCTTTTGCATACTGCTCAGCTTCATCAGGTGTCTTTGCGACTTTTACACCGCCAGCTTTACCACGACCACCAATTTTAACCTGTGCTTTAACGACAGTTACCCCGCCACCAAGTTTTTCAGCTGCTTTCTTTGCATCTTCTGGAGTATCAACAGTGATACCTTTAAGCACTGGAACTCCATGTTTTTCAAACATGTCCCGCGCTTGATATTCAAATAGATCCACGTCTGACCCTTCTTATCGTAATTTTATATTTAAGCAATCATCGCTTAAACTTAGTCTAACTTAAATGCCTTGGTTTACCAAAGGTTTAAGCCTTTTCTAGCGGTGCATAACGCAACAAAAGTCGCTTCTCACCTGCACCACTAAATTTAATCTTTGCGACAGTTTTATCACCACTACCTTCGAGGTTAATCACTGTACCTAAACCAAACTTCGCATGCTTAACTTGCTCCCCGACTTTAACATCCAAAACTTTACGATTCGGATCAATATTAAAGTTAGCTATAGAGCGCTTACTGCCCCTACTAATTGGAGTTCTAGTTGCACTAAAACCATTCCCAAAACTGGAATTACTACGGTAACTAGTTTGTGTTGAAGCAAACTGATTACCTCCTAACCGTTTCCATTCGATTAGATGGTCTGGGAACTCTTCCAAAAATTGGCTTGGTGGATTATATTGAGGCTGCCCCCATAAACTACGTTGCTCAGACCTAGTTAAATATAAACGCTGCTCAGCGCGAGTGAATCCTACATAAGCTAATCGGCGTTCTTCATATAATTCTTTTTGGTCATAAAGTGAGCGGGAATGTGGAAAAATTGTATGTTCCATACCAGTTAAGAAAACGACCGGGAATTCTAGACCCTTTGCAGTATGCAAAGTCATCAAGGCCACCATCCCACCTCGTTTTGCTTCAGCAATTGCTTCTTGTTCATCTTGGCTAGCATCATCTGGCACATCTGGAATCTGATCTGCGTCGGCTACTAAAGCCACTTGCTCTAGGAAGCCATCAAGAGTTGCTTCTTCATTTTCTCGTTCATATTCTTTAATAACAGCTATCAGCTCAGATAAGTTATCAACTCGAGATTCATCTTGTGGGTCTTTGCTTTCACGTAACTTCTTTAAGTATTCAGTCTGCTCTAACACGGCTTCAAGTGCTGCTGCTGGCCCTGAACTCTCAGCAGTCTCTCGTAATTCTTCAAGTAATTGACCAAATGCTTTGGCAACTTTCGCACCTCGAGTAGCTAAATACTGATTTTTATCTGCTTTAAGTAACGCATTGTAAAAACTCATTTCGTAACGCTCTGCATAAGCAGCTAGCTTATTTTCAGCAGTGGCACCAATTCCACGCTTAGGTTCATTTAAAATCCTACGTAAACTAACTTCATCATCAGTATTTGCTAATACGCGCAGATACGCTAAAGCATCTTTAATCTCTTTACGTTCATAGAATCTAGTACCGCCAATAACTTTGTATGGAATACCAACTCGCATTAAAATCTCTTCTAGAGCACGCGATTGTGCGTTAGTACGGTAGAAAACGGCAACATTTCCTGGTTTTATACCTTCATCAATCATCAACCTATCAATTTCTTCAGCGATGAACTGTGCTTCGTCATGCTCGTTTTCGCCGACATAGCCAATTATTGGCGCTCCACTGCCTGCGGCTGTCCAAAGACTCTTTTCTTTACGATCTCCATTTTTAGAAATAACAGCATTTGCTGCATCTAAAATATTTTGCGTAGAACGGTAATTCTGTTCCAATAACATGGTCGCAGCATTTGGAAAGTCTTTTTCAAACTCAGTGATGTTACGGACATCAGCACCGCGGAAAGCATAAATAGACTGATCTGCATCTCCTACTACGGTTAATTCTGGAGCTTTGACTGCACCATCACTACTATCTTTAACTAACTCTTGAATTAAGGCATACTGTGCATGATTCGTATCCTGGTACTCATCTACTAAGACATGACGAAAACGACGTCGGTATGCATCAGCAACTGCTGGGAATGCTCGGAAAATATTGACTACGTTCATAATTAAGTCATCAAAGTCCATAGCATTAGCATTACGTAGCCGCTGCTGATAATTGCGGTAAACTTCTGCCAACGCCCGCTCTTTTGGATCATTATAATTAGCTTGGTTCGCGTTAGCATCTTCATCGATTAGGCGGTTTTTCAAATCTGAGATGCGATAAGAAAAAGTACGTGGATTAAACTGTTTAGTATCAAGATTTAAGTCTTTAATTACCATTGTCAGTAACCGCTGTGCATCTTGAGCATCGTAGATTGTGAAGTTAGATTTTAGACCCACATTCTTAGCTTCATAGCGTAAAATTCGCACACAAGTCGAGTGGAAGGTCGAAATCCACATGTTTTTCGCTCGGTCCCCAACTAATTTCTCAATACGATCACGCATTTCAGTTGCAGCTTTATTCGTGAAGGTAATTGCTAAGATCTCGCCTGGCAATGCTTGTTTAGTCTCTAATAAATAAGCAATGCGATTCGTTAAAACTCTAGTTTTACCCGAGCCAGCACCTGCCACAATTACTAATGGGGCACCAATGTGCTTTACTGCTGCGGCCTGTTGTGGATTAAGGCCTTCAAGAAGTGGATGAATCATAGTATTACTAGCTTAACAATAAGCTACGACAAAATTTACCAGGATAAAAAATAAATAAGCACTTCTTTTAATATCAATGATTTCGGATTTCAGTATCTATTACTCCACCAACGGTAAAAATAACTATTAGCGCCAAACAAATAAAATGGAACTTCTTATGGTTCATCAAAATAGCGATATACTCTCTAAGCAATGCATTCCAGATAAAATACCTGCTAGTACGGGCTCCAATACCATCAATATTTTTTCCTACTAAGCGTGCGTATCCAGCAGCACGGAAAACATGGTAGTCACTAGTTGCAAAAATACCCTTATTTAGAGGAATATTCCGTTGTTTAAGAATTTCTTTGGAATAAGCCATATTTTGATAGGTATTCTTTGATTGATTCTCTTCGATAATTAAATCTTTGGGATATCCAGTCGTAAGCGCATAATCATGCATTGCCTTACTTTCTGGGATCGTCTCATCATGTCCTTGACCGCCAGACATAATTAATAATGGCGGTATACCTTTTTTCGTGATTTGCTTATTGGCAAAATCTAAAGCGATATCGACACGTGACTTTAATAAAGGCGATAGCTCAGATCCATTAAGTAACCCTGCACCAAGGACAATGATGTACTTTTGGTTATATTTTGGCCGAAATAGCAAATAAAGCAAAAAAGACATAACGAAGTTAATCAACCAGAAGACAAAGTATGCAAATATTGCCCAGCTTAGATAACGAATAGTATTGGCAACTTCTTTGGGAAAGATAGCATCAAATAAGCTAAATAGCAGCGGCGAAAAGACCAGATAAGCTCCTAACAATAAAGTTAGTGAATTGCCTAATGAGTGACTCTCACGACGCCATACTAATACTGCATTCCAAAGTAGTAGGATTCCCATAGAGGCTGCTAAGACTATGATTATGAAGAATACTATAGTGACAAGAGCTACCCAGGCATACAATAAGAACTTATTATCTAATAAAAATATGCTTGCAGTCACTGCCACACTAAAACTAAATAATAGTATTGTCGCTAACATCCCATTTAACAGACGTACCTTATTAGTTTTGAAGCTAAAGTATAAGCTTATACCTACAATTAATGTATCCACCCAAATTGCTAACACAAGATTAGTGCCTACTATCTGCTCCAAGGTTCCCTCTATCTCTAAATATTTGTCTCGTACGTATTTCTACTATACAAACTATTCAGTACGGTTCTGTTCAGGTTCCGTCAAATTTTTAAGCATCGGTAGCGTTGAATAGATTGCTATCCCAGCAAGTACCAACGCTCCGATGACGATTGCAAAATACGATGGTTCTAACGATACTTTAATGGCGTTATTAAGACCAGAAATAGTCGCATAACCAACCCAACAGCCAATACCTGCTGACAGTAACGATACAAAAAACAACGGAATATATGACTCAATCAATACTGTCTGACGCATTTGCCCTAATGTCATTCCGCCTAGACGCAAAGTAGCAAATGCATGTTTTCGTTCATAAAAACCACCAATTGTAGAAACTAACAAGCTGACAATAGCTACAAATAAAGTAACTGCCATACCTACATAAGCCAATCCCGCTAATTCAGGAATCAATGGATTAATTACTGGCTTTTGAGCTCCAGTACCACTAATTACATAGCTTGCGTCAGCAGGAGAATGCCCAGCTGGAATTGTGGAAGCTACATAACTGCGTAATTTATCAATATCTGCATCAGATTTTATTTTCACTAAATAGTCCGAATTACCAACTCCAGTAATATTTTGACTAACTTGTGGTTTTTCTACTACTGCACTATTAAAATCTACAATTCCATAACCTGTGTTAGTTCCACAATTAAGATCAGTATAGTTTGTCATTTCACTACAAGGAATTGCACTACCTTTTTCTGTGGTTAAAACTGGAATTACTGACTCAATATAATCTTGTCCTTTAAGATTATTTCCGTAATTTGCAGGTATTTTAGTTCCAGAAATCATAGCAGTACCTGGCTTTAACTGTGAATATCCATTATTTTTGACTGCATTTTGACTATAAGCATCTACACCACTTACTGCAGTCAAATAGAAACTTCCTGCGAACAGTGCCAACACTACTCCACTTACACTTCTAAATACACCCTTAAATTGACTTTCAATACGCTTAGTAGCAATCAAAGTGTTTGCTCTTCTAGCATTTTTTGCAATTAAAGTGGAAAAAACTCGAGTCAAGTATGGACCTGCTAATAACAAGCCAAACATCACCAAGACTACTCCAAACATTAAAACTAACATTGGTGCCATGCTTTGAGTATTTTCCCTTACCCAATTTTTACCGACTGTTAACATTGCTATAAAAATTGACAGACCAATAGCTAAAGGGAAAACTCTAAGGATACTAGGCTTTTTAACACGGACTTGTTTACGAGCCACCCCTAATGGAGAAACACTGACTTTGCGCATTCCCCACCAATTAGCTCCGATTGAAAGTCCAAGCAACAGCAATACTAATAGACAATATTGCAAAAAAGTTACCTTAATATCTGCAGGATAAAAACGCATCAATTCGAAACGATATTGATCTAATGGGATTCGCACTAGGTAAAAAGCAATAGTCCCTAACACTGCCCCAACTAAAGTTGCAGCTGCTGACTCTGTCATAATCGCTTTATTTACTTGAGTTTTGGTAGCACCGATTAATCTAAGTGCCGCATAACGTTGTTCACGCTGCACACTGCCAATCTGAGTAGCAATAATCAAAAAAACTATAATTGGTGTAAATAAAATAGTCGCGCCAAGCAAGACTATAATGGCGGTTACTCCACCACCTGCTGGGTTCTTAGGATTGGCACTTATGCTATAAAAAGATGCCACAGTAGGACTATTTGATTCAGCTTGGCTCATACCACGAATTACATCTAACGAATCAGGAGATCCGACGTACTTATCTGGAATCACGCCGATTTCTTTATCGCCAAAACGAGCACCCATATTATATTCTGGATGATCTTGCATCAGCATTTTTAGACCTTGAGAAACATAATACTCTCCTGGTTTAGGTGTAATTAAACCTGGTAACTCTGGTGAGTTACTACCGGTGGCATACATAGAAACTACATTCATATTTATTTCTTGATACTTATCTAAATTGCCATTTGGTACAAGAGATACCTTTAATGGTGCTACGCCATGAATCTCTTTAGTGGTAACCGAATTATGGAAGAAGTTGTTGCGCCATTGTGTATGATTTTGACGTTCTGATAAGGCATTAACTCCTGCAGTAAAAACCATAATCATAAGCATTCCTACTGCAACTGCAGCAGTGGTAAGCATAAGTCTATTTCGATTACTCTTTCCAGACTTTTTAAATAATAACCAACTAATATGCATATTGGCTCACCCCGGAAAGCATACCGTCACGTACGATAATTTCTCGATCGGCATAAGCCGCAATACTTGGTTCGTGAGTAACCATAACTACGGTAGTGCCATGTTCTTTAACCATATTTATGAAAAGTTCCATGACATTTTCAGAACTAAGGCTATCTAGCGAACCAGTTGGTTCATCAGCAAATAGGATTTTCGGCTGTACGACCATTGCTCTAGCAATTGCTACGCGTTGGGCTTGTCCACCTGATATTTCGCTTGGCAAACTATCATATTTATCATCTAGTCCAACTTCGTCTAACCATTTCTTAGCTTGTTTATAAGCATTTTTTCTACGCTCACCATTTAACAGTAATGGTAACGCGACATTATCAAGAACAGTAAGTTCTGGCACTAACTGACTAAACTGGAACACAAAACCAAAAGCTGTACGGCGTAAAATAGTACGCTGCTCATCGTTAAGTTTTGAAATATCTTGGCCAGCAAAGTCTACTGCACCACTATCAATATCAATAATTGCAGCTAACGCATGCAATAGCGTAGTCTTACCAGACCCACTTGGTCCCATTACTGCAAGTACTTCACCCTGTTCGATTTCCAAAGAAATACCTTTTAGCACTTTAGCTTCGCCAAAATTTTTCTTGATATCTTTAGCGCTGATTATAGTACTCATAGTGATAGCTCCTCTTTTAATGTAGTTAGGCGTGAACTAGTTAGATCAATCCAACGTAAATCAGCCTCTAGATGGAAAATAGCATGGTCAATTAGTAATTTATTAGCAAGATTCGTCTCACGACGTTGCTTAGTTAATTCACGCATACGCTGAATATGGGCACGGCGTTGATTATCCAAAAATGGTGCTGCGTCTCCGCTTTCAATGATTGCCAGAACTGTTTTCATATATAGTGTGGCTTTTAGCTGTGGTGATGGTGCTTCTGGCGTATTTAACCAAGTACGCAAAGCTAATTCACCAAGTGGTGTAATCTTATATTTGACTCGCTCTGGACCACCACTAACTTCATCATCGATGACTTCAGCAATTTTTTCATCACGTTTTAGTCGAGCTAGTGTGGAATAAACTTGACCTGGCAGAATTTCCTTATCTGCTCCAAAATAATTGTCATACATTTTTTTCAACTCGTAACCGTAGTTTGGAGTCTCCTTCAAAAACCCTAATAATGCATATTGTGCGCTCATAAATGCAACTATACACTTGGTGTATAGTTTTGTAAACCCCTTGATGATTCAAGAGGTAAGGCTATTTTACATTTATATATTAAAATATATAAATGTTTCTATATAATTAGAGCATGGAACAAAAAATTGATGTCGCTGCAGTCCTAAAAAGTCTTGCAGATGACACTAGACTAGACATTATTCGCAAACTTGCACGGGATAAAAACGAAGTAACCAGCAATGAAATTATCTCTGGCTGCGGCAATGCTTTGAATCTGTCCCAACCAACTATGAGCCACCACTTTAATAAGCTAGTTTCAGCCAAAGTGGTAACTGCACGCAAACAAGGTGCCACAAAATACTATCAACTTAATAATGAATTATTAGAAAGCATCGGGATAGATGCCACAAAGCTTTAAGAAAGAATTATAAAAATGACAAACACTAACGAAAAATATGAATTTGCCTTGGATACTTTTGGTGACTTAGCTCTGGATGATGAAGGTAAACTGATGAGTTATGCCGAATCAATTCGACTGGTAGTAAAGGAAGCTATTTTAGCTGACAGACTTGGTATTGATGCAATTGCACTAGGTGAACATCACCGCGATGATTTCGCTATTTCTAGCCCAGAAATGGTGTTAGCTGGGATTGCAAGTAAAACTAAAAACATCAAGCTAGCTTCAGGAGTTACAGTACTTAGTTCAGATGAGCCAGTACGAGTTTTTGAACGCTTTTCTACCCTTGATGCTATTTCAAATGGTCGAGCTCAAGTAATTTTAGGCCGTGGATCTTTTACAGAATCCTTCCCTCTTTTTGGTTTTAATCTTACTGATTACGAAGAACTCTTTAACGAAAAATTAGATTTATTCTCAAAATTATTAACTGAAAAACCAGTTACTTGGAATGGTCAATTAAGAGCTTCACTGCACAATGCTGATGTTTTCCCAAAGACTGAATCTGGCAAACTTGATACCATGATTGGCGTTGGCGGTTCTCCTAATTCAGTGGTAAGAGCAGCTGCATATAATCTACCTGTAGTATTTGCAATTATTGGTGGCAGTCCAGACCGCTTCAAAGCTTACACTACGTTATATCGTCGTGCTGCAGAGCAATACGGTAATCCAATTTATCCAGTGGCCGTACACTCTCCTGGTTTTGTGGCAGAAACTGATGAAGAAGCTAGAGAGCTAGCTTTCCCAAACTTCAAAAAACAAATGGATCGAATTGGTAAAGAACGTGGCTGGACACCGATGACCAAAGAAAGATTTATGAACGAAGTAGAGCACGGTTCATACTACATTGGATCTCCAGAAACTGTTGCTAAGAAAATTGCAAATACCCTGCAGATTTTAGATGCTCGTCGTTTCGATATGGTTTATGGCTTTGGAACCTTTCCAGCTGTTGCAAGATTAAAAAATATTGAACTATATGGAAAAGAAGTTATACCTCGTGTTAAAGAAATCCTTAAAGGACAGTGATTGTGGCGAAGATAAAAACTGTTGGAATATTAGGAGCTGGCAAGCTTGGCATTACTTTAGCTGAGCTTGCCCTAAAAGCTGGCTATCAAGTTTATATTGCTGGCTCAGGTGATCCAGCAAAAATTGCATTAACTGTAGAAGTGCTAGCTCCTGGTGCCGCTGCCACTGCTAGCGTAGAAGTCTGCCAAAAGTCTGATGTGGTTATCTTGGCGCTACCTCTTGGTAAGTATAAACAACTGCCACGTAAAGAGCTTGCAGGAAAATTGATAATTGATGCTATGAACTATTGGTGGGAAGTCGATGGCAAACGTGAAGATATTATTCCAAATGACCTTTCCACTAGTGAAGCTGTGCAAGAATACTTAAACTCGTCTCATGTAGTTAAAGCTTTTAACCATATGGGTTACCATGATTTGCATGATGAAACTAAACCTGCTGAGGTTGCTGATAGAAAAGCAATTGCAATTGCTGGCAATGACGAGCTTGATGTTGATATCGTTGCAAAATTAGTAGATAACTTTGGCTTTAATCCATTAATTATTGGTAACCTTGCAAGTGGCAAAAAGTTAGAAACTGGAACTGATGCTTTTGGGGCAAACCTTAGTGTCACTGAACTAAATAAAATCATAGAAAGCTAACTGCTCCTTGCACATCTACCGTCAGCTAGAAAAACCTCAGTGTTATCATGAAAATATAGCTAAAGAGTAGTTATGAAGATAGTTAATCTTGCACTCGCTTTCTTCTTAGAGATTGCTATGATAATTTTCTACGCCTATGGTGGTTATCATCTAATATCAAGTCCAAACTCACTGCGCTATATATTTTCTATAGGCACACCGCTTATTGTCATAATTATTTGGGGTTTGTTTCTTGCACCACAAGCTAATTATCGTTTACGGATGCCCTGGCTAGTAATTCACTGAAATGGTACTTTTTGTCGGTACAGCAGTGATGTTAATAGCTATTGGAAAACTAAATATTGCAATTGGCTTTATTGTAATTTCAGCGACTAACTTTGCGTTGGCTATTTATTGGAAACAAATTTAATTAATTTAATTTCTTAAAAATAAAAAGATGTTCATGCATTATGAGTAGAAAGTTATAATCTTTAGACCTGCTAACCCAAAATCCTGTGGCTTTACAATTATATTGACGTTTAATAATATCTTCTTTTAATTGGAAACCTACTTTTAAAAAACGTTCCATAACCTTATATGCCATAGGTTGATACATCTTATTGCGACGAGTATCGCCCATTAGAATTGCACAAAACTTTCCCTTTTTAAGTACTCTAAACAACTCTGTAGCTACCTTTTCCATCTCATTAGCAAACTCATCAATATCATGGATATTTGAAAGGTCATTTGGGATTGTACCATCACTATACTTTATGATATCCGCATATGGTGGATGAGTTAGAATAAGATCGATACTTTCATCTTTAATCGTATTCAGGGTTCTAGCATCACTTTTAAAGAGTGTTTGAGTAGCAGTACTATCACTATCGAAATCTAATGATTGATGAGTCCGAGTCAGTGCTTTTTCATTAATATCTGAACAAATAATATTTCTATTGAGTACTTTTGCTTCAATTGCTGTGGTTCCACCACCAATCATAGGGTCTAACAGTATATCTCCCTCTTTGGAGTAGCGAAGTATGAGATTTCGCACTACTTCTGGCGCCCAGTTTCCACGCCAGTCAGACTTATGTGTAGCCCAATTACCACGACGAGGAAAAGCCCAAACAGTTGTGCATTCTAAATCGAACTCTTTAGGATGAAGTTTCATATAGCTCCTTAAACTACCAGTCCAATTTTAAAAGAACACCATCTTCCAACATACTCAAATTGAATACGTGATCATTGTGATTGTATGTTTCTTCTAAAGGACGCTTTGCCGTATTCCAACCAAGCCCATCAGTTACCCAAACAAGTTCAATATCTTGAACTTGAAGTTCATCATATAGGCCTTTAAACTCCCCACAAACAGCTTTCAGTTTAGAACCTCCACCATTGTAAAAGTTTGTTTCAAATAACTTTAATTTATTGTTATGAGAGTTGTAAACGGCAAAGTCAAAGCTTCTAGCTGATTTATCAACTTTTACTTCAACTCCCCACTCTTTTTTAATTGCTGCAGGTCGCGCTTGCGCCATATATTCTAAATTATTCAAGCTACAAAACTCATCTAAAAATACCTGCACAATCTCTTCCATTAACTTACCTGTACGGTTCTTTCGCCCATTACTATCTAGGCCAACCTCAACTCCAACAACATAGTCAACTAAATTCTTAATTCCATCTTGCTGAAATAGTTTTACTAACCCAGTTTTTACAATAAATTCATAATAATCTTCAGGTTTACGATCTTGTCTAGTAAAGTCAAAAAATTCAGATTCTTTTGTGTACTTATCATATACCTCAAACTTCTTCTCTCGAGCTGCAATAAGAACAGGTAAAGCTTTCACAATGTTTGGATTAGTTTTATACAGCTTAGTAAATTCTTTTTTTAAATTGTCTTTCCCTAAAAGATAGTTTAAATTATTAAGTAGGATTTCTAACTCGGAACTATTCTTAAAAACTTTATTCCGGTTGACAAAATAGTCCCATGTTTTAATTGAACTTTTTAGACTATTTATGAAAGCCTCAAAATCTTTTTCCATGGTTATTTCCTTATTATTTAAATAGTTTGTAACGAGAACTTCAGTTACTTTCCCTCGTTTTGCAGCTTTTGCATTAATTGAACGTTTCGCAAAAAGCTTATTAACCTTTATTCCTTCTATACCAGAATAAAGGTCATTAATTAATGGAGTATCCGAATTTGAGAGCATAACTAAACACCCTCGTCTATGTAACTTTACAAATACATCTCTTAACTCTTTCTGCTCTTCTTTCAAAAATTTATCGGATGTATAAGAAGTAAAATAAGATGTCTCATTTACCGGGTAATAAGGAGGATCAAAATATATGAAATCTCCTTTTTTTGCCTTCTCAAGAACCTTTCTATAGTCTTTAACTTCGACCGCTACACGTTGCAGTGTCTTAGAAACTGCTCGTAAATTAACCTCATCACAAATTATTGGATTCGTATAGCGCCCAAATGGAACATTAAACTGACCTTTTCTATTAACTCTATAAAGACCATTAAAACCAGTTCTATTAAGAAAAAGGAATCTAGAAGCAACCTCTATATCAGATAATTCTTCTACATTTTGAGCTCTAATTTTTAGATAGTATTCTTTCTCATATACATGTTCTTTTAATGAAAGAATAAGTTCTTCTACGTTATCTCTAATAACCTTATAGGTAGTAATCAATTCTCTATTCGAATCAGAAAGTATTGCGCGTTCTGGCAATAGATCAAAAAAAACTGCCCCACCACCTAAGAAAGGTTCAAAATATTTATTATCCATTCTGTCATAAGTATTAGGCGGATATAAATCAAGCTCTTTAAACTGCTTTAGTAATTGTCGCTTACCACCGGCCCATTTAACAAATGGTTTAGGCTTAATATCTTCTATTGAATTCATAATTCTCATACATTAGTTATCTTTACTCTAAATAAAAGTTAACAGTTACCACTGACAAAACTTATCAAATAGTAATCTAATATAAATTTATTGGTGCGCTTGGCGGGAATCGAACCCACGGCCTTCCCTTTAGGAGAGGGACGCTCTATCCTACTGAGCTACAAGCGCTTTTTTCAGTATCTTTAGCATTATATCAGGCTTTAAACCTTGTCGAATGGGTGTACCTTAATTTTTTCAAACATACTTTTACCTCTTATATGAGGAAAAATTAAAATGTACTCTAAGTAACCTTCACTAGTTTAATTGAAGTTAAAATTATAATTGTAGCTAAATTAACTAAGGATTATACATGTATCAACCACCGCTTTTAAATGGATTGCGCCCAAGCAAGGTGATGGTTGGTAATACTGATAAAGAAACTGTTGGATCCTATTTAGTAGCTAAATTTGGCCCGCAACCAAAACCATTAAAGTTATTAGACGAGCATGGCAATGATTTATCTTTAGATTCTGCATTACCAAAGCTTATTTATGTTTATCGGCAACCATTTGCAGAAGAACCGATACCCTTTAATTTTGAAATCCTATATGAGGATGAACATCTACTTATTATCGATAAGCCACATTTTCTAGCAACGATTCCTAGCGGGAAACATCTTCGTGAAACTGTAGTAACTCGGCTTAGGTTACAAGGATATGAAGATATTGCCCCACTGCATAGATTAGACCGCTTAACTGCGGGAGTAGTTGCACTATCAAAGCTCCCTAAAGACCGCAGAGTTTACAGTATGCTGTTTCAAAATAAGCAGGTTACCAAAACTTACGAAGCTCTAGCTCCCGTATCTAACCTCAAACTTCCATACACGATTGAAAATAAATTAGTTAAAACTAAAGCATCATTACAAGCACAAATAGTACTCGGAATCGCTAATAGTAAAACTGTGATAATTTCTGAGATTCCACAAAATAATAAATTATCGTTATATACACTCAAACCTGAAACTGGTAAGTTTCATCAATTACGTGCACACATGAACTATTTAGGGTTACCGATACTCAACGATACATATTACCCAGATATACAACCATTACCTAAAAAAGAAGATTTCACAAAACCATTAAAACTACTAGCGAAGACTCTTGCTTTTACTGATCCAATAACTGGAATACATCATACTTTTACATCTAAGAAAAAATTAACGATAGCTTAAACTACTTATAAGAATGAACTAAATATCTATATTCAGACATTAAAAAAGCCACAGTTTAAACAAGTTAAACTGTGGCTTTTAGAAGACTTCCTTTTTAAAGGATTTTTAAGCCTTTAGGCTCAAAACTTTATTATTAGCTGAAGTGGTAGTAAGAAGTACCAGAACCCCATGAAACAGGCTGTAACATAACGCCTTGCTGTGGGTTAGTAGCTGCATACATATTACCGTCACCAGCGTAAATACCAGCATGTGCAGAACCTGATCCACCATCTTCCTGGATTACCAAATCACCAGAAACTGGGTTTGTAGTTAAAGTTGCACCGTTAGCCAATGCCCATGCAGCTTGATCAGCTGGATAGCCTTGAGGCAATTCGATACCAACCTGATTGTAAACCATGCTAGTGAAACCAGTACATGTACCAACATCGTAGTAGTCACTTCCAACATAACTAGCTGCAACACTAGCTGCATCACTAGAGCTACCAGTTGTAGTAGTGCTTGTAGTATCTGTACCAGTAGTAGTTGTAGTAGTACCAGTAGTACTGTTAGTTGTAGTACCAGTATTTGAGCTAGAATCTGTACCGTTAGTTACAGTCTGCTTATTACCATTTGCATCATAGTACCAGTAAGAACCCCAACCATTAGAAGAAGCTTGTTGAGCCCAGTAGTCAGAAGAGTTTGAGTTGCTAGTGTTAGTACCTGTAGTTGAGTTATTAGTTGTAGTAGTAGCTGTGTTAGATGAAGTGTTGTTAGAGTCACTACCACTAACAGTCTGTTTATTACCATTTGCATCATAGTACCAGTATGATGACCAACCATTAGAAGAGGCTTGATTTTGCCAGTAAGAGTTACTGTAGTAATCATTATTATTTGCAGTGGCAGTAGCACCGTTGTTGCCAGTTACTGCTGTGTAAGGAGTACGAGCTACGTTAAGTACCACGTCTGAAGATACGTTAACAACGTTTTGTGGAGCAACTTGTGTAGCGTTACCTACGTTTGCGTTTGTTGTAGCTACCTCAGTAGCTTGTGCTGGCGCAGCAGCAGCGATACCTGCAGATGTAGCAGTTGCAAGAAGAACTAATTTGCGAACAGAGTTAGATTTCATAACTTTATTACCAATTTTCTTTCTGAGTTAATTGTTTTGAAGCGCAAGATAATACTCGCTTTTTTCAGGAAAATGCGACGCATATGGCGGTATCTTAAGTTTTACCCAAGACACTTAACTACGATTGCTTCTCAGCAGCGGTAGTCAATCACGGATTAACACACGCACAATAGAACATTGCACGCAAATCAAGGTAAGCCTTGATTTCGATTTAAAACCATGTTTCTACAACATTGTTTTAAATCTGGGAGTAATCGATTTCCTCTTGAAGCAGAGAATGTATCTTTTCATACGCGCTTCCGTTACCAAAGTAATCAGAAGGAATTCAAACTTTATTCACAGCACAAGCTGTCAAAGTCTAAACGTGTGTATGAGACACGATCATTTCCCTCCCCACGCCTGCGAAGTAAGCTGTCGGATTCGGATGGGAGTCACCCGTACAAGTTTCCTTGTATTCACCCCAAGGCACTAACTCACGCTAGTGCCGTTGTCCAGAAGAACGTTTGGTTCCCCCGCTTCTACCAAGTATTAATACTGTCAAAGGTAGAGGTAGAATTTGGCGACCTACCTATGACATATTCACTAAACTCGTTTAGCGAATATAAACATACTACACGATGTTATTTTAATTTTCACAGTATTTACTCAAAAAAAGTTTAAAAACTGAAAAACCCCTTAAAATTCAACGATTATTTATTATTAAAAATAATGACACACCTATATAATTTGCGTGTCAATTCTTTTATTTTTGTGATTTTACAAAAATTCCAGCAGAAATATTCTTATTATAAGTATCACTTTTAGCACCAGCTAATACAGTGCCATATTCATTTTGTTCTGCAACTTCAATTACTGAACTTGAAACCAGGCCACTCTTATGCAACAGTTTTAAAGCTTCTTGATCTGTTTGAATGCCTTCACCCAATCTTGTAATCTGATATTTGCCTGGCTTTGCGTTAGCCAGTTGAATATCATCATTAAACTGATAAGCATCAGCTAAACCCAATTCCTGAAGACCAGGTACTGGATTTCCATAAGGAGAATGAGTGATGCCAGAGAGAATTTTAACTAGACGCTTTTCTACACTTTCACTCATTACATGCTCCCAACGGCATGCTTCATCATGAATTTCCTCATAATCAAGGCCAATGACTTCACAAAGTAATATTTCTGCCAACCGATGCTTACGCATAACTTGGATAGCTTTAGTCTTACCTTCTTTAGTGAATAACAAACGGTTATCACCATTCTTTAGGGTAACCAAACCATTACGTTGCATTCTAGACACATTTTGAAACACTGTAGGATTACTATGCCCAAGCCTTTCTGATATTCGAGCACGTAATGGCACTACTCGCTCTTCTTCAAGCTCAAGAATCGTACGTAAGTACATCTCAGTAGTGTCTATTAAGCCAGTCATTACTCTGCATCTACCGTTCCTTCAGTAAACTCAGCTTTTTCTTCTTCACTGATACGATCAGACCAAGGGACCCATTTAGGAGCTAATAGTGAATCTTCTCCAGCAACTAGCTCTGTTTCATTAACTAAAATCTCTTTTGACCTAGCATGGCGAGACAACACCACTACCCAACGCCATCCTGGATACCCAGGAAGTAGGCACTCAAAATAGTGACTAACTGCACGGCGACCTTCTGGTACCACTTCTATATGGTTTCCAATACTTTCGGGTGCGGTAACTGTCTCTAAAACTGCTCGTGCATAATCTTGAGATTCAGTTAATAACGCGTCTATCTTGTGTTTACTCATATATTAAATGTCTAAGTCATTTGCAACAGCACGTAATACACTAGCTACTTTCGCACTAGTTTTATCGTCTGGGTAACGTCCTGCACGCAAACTGTTTGAAGTATTATCTAATAATTTAATTAAATCTTCCACAATTACTGCCACATCTTCTGCTGGCTTTCGTTGTGACTTAACTAATGAAGGATGCCCATCAACCAATTCTGCTGAAAGTACTTGCGCACCTCTACGTCCATCTACAATACTGAAATCAAGCTTAGTTCCAGGCTTCACATCCCTGACGCCTTCAGGCAATGCGGATGCATGCAAGAAAATCTCTTGCCCATCTTCTGCTGTTACGAACCCAAAGCCTTTTTCACTGCTGTACCATTTAACTCTGCCGACTGGCATACTTGGACACCTTCCTTAATTTGTTCCTCTTTACCATTGTACTTAAATAAACTCTTCTTGTGTCGAGTTATTGATAAATACATAGCATTTATCCAATATAAACAAACTCAACTCCCAGGAAACTTTCAGTTTTCTATGTGATTATTGTGCCATGACTTCAAATTCAAATACGACAGAAGCTCGTCTACTTGTTGTAGATGATGAACCAAATATCCGTGAACTGTTAGCAACTAGCCTGCGCTTTGCAGGTTTCGATGTTATGTCTGCAAGTACTGGTCGAGAGGCCCTAGAAAAGGCCGAAACTTATTCGCCAGATTTAATTGTACTTGATGTAATGCTCCCTGACATGGATGGATTTACCGTCACTCGTCGCCTACGGGCTGCCGGCCGCCATCATCCAGTATTATTCTTAACTGCACGCGATGACAATGAGGACAAGGTTACTGGTTTGACTGTTGGTGGCGATGATTACGTCACTAAACCATTTAGTCTAGATGAAGTCGTTGCACGTATCCGCGCAGTGTTGCGTCGGACTCAACCTGATGATGCTGATGATGCATTAATTAAAGTAGCAGATCTAGAGCTTGATGATGATGCTCACGAAGTTCTGCGCGATGGCAAGATTATTGATTTATCACCTACTGAATTCAAATTGCTACGCTACTTGATGCTTAATCCAAACCGTGTACTTTCAAAGTCACAAATCTTAGATCATGTTTGGGAGTACGACTTCAATGGCGATGCTTCAATTGTCGAATCATACATCTCATACTTACGTCGCAAGATTGACAATAATGCAGAAAAGACACCACTTATCCAGACTAAACGTGGCGTAGGCTATCTACTACGTACTCCAGATAAAACAGTAGCTTCTAGTAAAATATAAGCATGAAATTTGAAAAATGGAAAAGCTGGTCACTTCGTGCTCAGCTGCTTACCATTACTTCAGGGTTGCTAATTATTTCTCTGGTTGCTACCGGTATCGGTACCGTACTCATCCTTAGAAATTCACTGCTGGTTAGAGTCGATAATGAATTAACGGATAACTCACGCCAGCTAGTGAACAACGTAATTAGAGACTCTCAAACTCATAGTGATGCCACCATTCAGACCTTACCTTCTAACTATGCAATTTTAGTATATGACAGTGGTGGTAGCTTCAAAGGCTACTTCATCTCTGACATCAACTACCTAGATCATCCAGATCCAAGTTCACTACAGCAAATAAATCTTAATAATTTACGCGGTAAAACTTTTGATATGGATGGCACTGAAAAGAATAGTTGGGGTTGGCGTGCCACCGTAGTACAAATTCCTGGTAGTTACAATACTTATGTAGTAGCTCAAAAACTGGATATGGTTAAATCTCTTATTAACCAATCACTTTTTGCAATTTTCGGGGTATCAATACTAGTAATATTTATCGCAATTACTAGTGCCTACTTACTAGTTACTAGATCCTTTAAACCGCTTGAGGAAATTGAAGATACTGCTAGAGAAATCTCTAAAGGTGACTACTCTAAACGTCTAGAATTTGAAGACTACCCTGCTCAAGAGATTCAGCAACTAAGTAACGTAATCAACAAAATGCTTGACAATATCGAGTCTTCATTTGAAATTCGTAAAGAATCTGAAGAAAAGATGCGTCAATTCGTAGGAGATGCTAGCCATGAGTTACGTACGCCACTGACCACTGTCATTGGTTTTTCTGAGCTATATCAAAAAGGTTGGCTAAAAGATGACGAACAGCTTTCAGAGGCTATGGGACGTATTCAAAGCGAGTCAGCTCGCATGAAAGTCTTAGTAGAAGATCTGCTGGATTTGACTCGTCTTGACGAGGAACGTATCTACAGACAAGAAGATGTAGATTTGCGCGACATAATTGCAGATACAATGACTGACTCTCGTGCTAGCCATCCAGAACGTAAGATCCATCTTACTTCACTTACCGGCGGTGCACCACAAAGCACTATTGTAGTTGGCGACAATCAACGATTACAGCAGGTACTTATCAACCTTTTTAGTAACGCCATAAGGTACACTCCAGAAGAATCGCCTATTGAGCTCATCACAGATAAAGAAGAAATTAATGGAGTTACCAAAGCAGTAATGGAAGTCCGTGACCATGGTCCAGGTATTCCTGAAAAAGAAAAAACCAAGATTTTCAACCGTTTCTACCGCACTGACACCTCACGTTCACGCGAACAAGGTGGCAATGGGCTAGGTCTTGCAATTGTGATGACTATTGTTAAAAAACATAATGGCAAAATTGAAATTCTAGATACTCCAGGTGGTGGAGCAACTTTCAAAGTGACCTTCCCAATTAAAGTTAAAGAAGATCCTAAAGAAATCGCCCCAACAGAAACTGCAACTAAAGAAAAGCAAGTTACTAAGACGAAAACAGCCTAGTATTACTCTCTTCAGTATTAGCGTATTGCTGACCTGCTATTGTTAATAGTCCATTAATATGCTCTAGACTTTGTTCTACTTGACGCTGTGCAGAATTCCATTGTTGCATTACGCTTTGAAACATTAGTGATGCTTGCCCAGTCCAGGTAGATTGCAATTCGCTTAAATGAGCCTGCATACCATTTAATTTAATTCTTGACGTATACTCTCAACAGAATTACGAACCTTTTGAGTTGCACCGTTGACCGCTTCTGAGTCAACTTGATAACGTGCCATTTTAGCCTTTCTACGACTTTTTTTTAATTACACTTTAGACTCTAACTAACTACAAATATCAAGAAGAAAATTATTCCAACAATTGTGTAAAACTGGTAGCTAAACTTTTGTGGAGGATTAAAACAATTAAAACAGCAAATAAAAAGGACGCTGGGATGAAACCAACGTCCTTTAAGTTTAATAAAACTTATTAAAAGCCCATACCGCCACCCATAGGATCTGCAGGAGGAACAGCTGGCGCTTCTTTAACTGGTTTATCGGTCACTACTGCTTCAGTAGTTAAAAACAATCCAGCGATTGAAGCTGCATTCTGCAATGCAGAGCGAGTAACTTTAACTGGATCATTCACTCCAGCTGCTAACAAGTCTTCATACTTACCAGTAGCTGCGTTTAGTCCATGACCAGCATCTAAATTACGCACCTTGTCTACTACTACCCCTGGTTCTTCACCAGCGTTAAATGCAATCTGCTTCAAAGGCGCATCAATAGCTACTTTGACAATATTTGCACCAGTAGCTTCATCGCCTTCTAGCTTAAGCTTAGAGAACACCTTTTCTCCAGCTTGAATCAAGGCTACCCCGCCACCAGCAACGATACCCTCTTCTACAGCAGCTTTAGCATTACGGACTGCATCTTCGATACGGTGCTTACGTTCGGTAAGCTCTACCTCAGTTGCAGCACCAGCTTTAATCACTGCTACACCACCTGCAAGTTTTGCAAGACGTTCCTGCAACTTTTCACGGTCGTAATCAGAGTCAGAGTTTTCAAGTTCAGTACGAATCTGCTTTACTCTACCAGCAATCTGACCTTTATCGCCAGCACCTTCAACGATAGTAGTCTCATCTTTAGTCACCACTACTTTACGAGCTTGTCCAAGCAGTGTAAGGTCTGCATTTTCAAGAGTCAGACCTACTTCTTCAGAAATTACCTGACCACCAGTCAAAGTAGCAATATCGCCAAGTTGTGCTTTACGACGGTCACCAAAACCAGGTGCTTTAACAGCAACAGATTTGAAAATTCCACGGATCTTGTTAACTACAAGCGCTGCAAGAGCTTCGCTTTCAACATCTTCTGCGATAATTACCAGTGGTTTAGAAGTCTGCATAACTTTTTCAAGGATTCCAACCAAATCTTGTACGTTAGAAATCTTTGAATTAACAATTAAAATATATGGATCTTCAAGTACTGTTTCCTGACGATCAGTGTCAGTAATAAAGTAAGCAGATAAGTAACCTTTATCAAAACGCATACCTTCAGTAAGCTCCAGTTCAAGACCCATGGTATTTGACTCTTCAACTGTGATTACGCCCTCTCTGCCTACTTTATCCATAGCTTCAGCAATCAAGTCACCAATCTTAGTGTCTCCTGCTGAAATTGAAGCTGTAGCCGCAATTTCAGCACGTGTTTCGATTTCTTTAGCTGAATCTAACAATTCTTCAGTAACAGCAGCAACTGCTTTTTCGATACCACGCTTAATTGCCATCGGATCAGCACCAGCGGCCACATTGCGTAAACCTTCTTTAACCAGAGCTTGTGCTAATACTGTAGCAGTAGTAGTGCCGTCACCTGCAACATCGTCAGTTTTCTTTGCTACTTCCTTAACTAACTCAGCACCGATTTTTTCAAATGGGTCATCCAATTCAATTTCACGAGCAATTGATACACCATCATTGGTGATTGTTGGTGAACCCCATTGCTTTTCTAGTACAACATTGCGTCCTTTAGGACCTAGGGTAACTTTAACTGCGTCAGCAAGCGTATTAAGTCCTTTTTCAAGACCACGTCGTGCTTCTTCATCAAAGCTAATAAGTTTTGCCATTATAAAGATGCCTTCCTAAGTTTTTAGAGATAAAAAGCAAATTGATTTCTAGTTCTCAAGCCAACGAGAACACAACTCAATTTTGACCGAAATACAGATTATTTTCAAGTTAAGTGTTGTTAGATTATTGAGCTACTACAACTGTGATTGGTCTTGGAAAATCCTGAGTTTGGACAGCTGGGATACCTAGTGTATTTGCAATATCCTGTGCTGGAGCCAAGAACTTAACGTCAGTATAGTAAACACCAGCTGGTGGAATTATAGGACTAGCTGGATAATCACCAGCGTAACTTACTGTATAGCCATTATTAGTAAGAGTCTGTGAAGCATTGATTGCTGCTACGCCCCCTGGTAAACCAATATTGAAAATTGCAATTGAGGTACTCTTATCAATCTTTGGCGCTTTTGCAACTGGAGCTGTTTGTTGCTGCGCAGCTTTCTTTTCCGCATTATGGTTCTTTATTACAATTTGTGAGACGCCAAATAATCCAATGCCAAGAATCAGCCCTAAGGCTCCCAACTTATAGAAGAGCCCGTCCAATGGCTTTTTGGAAATATTAGCCATCACTCCTGTTTGTGATGTCTTAGAACGAAATTTACCTACGTAATTAGGGTCATCAACAATCTCGTCAAACTCATCTCGGAAGTTCATTATTACCAGTCCTCAATGCTACTCGCTTCTCCCTGACAGCACGTAAGCGTTTAACCAACGCTGGAGAATACTCCAGTGCTTCCCTACTATCAATAAGCCGATTCAACAACATGTAGTATTTAGTTACTGAAATCTTGAGCTCTGCCTTAATTTTAGCTTCTTTTTCAGCTGCATTACGCCATTCCTGCTTTTCTAAACCTAAAATTTGGCGACTCAATTTTTCCATCAAATACTCTTTCTCTATGTTAAGCCTACTATAAAGACTTCAAGATTTACACAGCAAATTAGGAATGGCTAGATATACTTAACTAAATGACACAAACTTTTTTTGAACATTCTGCACACCCTAGCTGGGTTGCTGCATTAAAACCACACCTTGATAAAATTGCCGCAATTGAATCCGAAGTACATAAGCGTGCTAAAGCCGGAAAGGCAATTTTGCCTGTTGCACAAAATACTTACCTTGCATTATCGCGACCGATAAATGAAACAAAAGTGCTTATTTTGGGTCAAGATCCATACCCTACTCCAGGACATGCAATTGGCCTTGCCTTTTCAACAGATCCGGAAGTACGTACATTGCCAAAAAGTTTAATAAATATCTACAATGAACTTGAAGCTGATCTACAAATCTCATCTGCTGAAAGTGGCGATTTACGGCCTTGGCAAGAGCAAGGCATTATGTTACTTAACACCGCTTTAACAGTTGAAGCTGGTGATGCTGGCGCTCATAGTAAGCTATGGCAAAACTTTACTGCCGAAGTTATTCGAATTTTGAATGATCGTGAACAACCACTAGTTTCCATACTCTGGGGACGACATGCCCAAAATTATGAGTCACTACTGAAACAACATCCAATTATAAAATCAGCACACCCGTCACCATTGTCGGCGCACAGAGGTTTTTTTGGTTCACGTCCATTTAGCAAATGCAATGAGTTACTTACAGAACAAGGTGCTACTCCAATTAATTGGAAATTACAGTAAATCTATACTGTATGTAGCATATTCAAAGTTTCTTCTTTAGTTTTAGCTAAAAATAACTGATAGCGGAAATCATCATCGATTAACTTTCTAGAGAGTGCGGCTAGTATTTCCAAGTTTTGAATGCTAGAAACACTCTCTGGAGTAGCAATTATAAATAATAACCTAACTCGCTCTTTGTGAAAGTTATCCCATTGAATTCCATCTTGTGATTTAGCGAATGCAACCACTGTTTCCGAAATACCGGATGATTTTGACTGTGGTACAGCTACTCCATCGCCGATACCGGTAGACATTTGTTTCTCAAAATCCCAAGTAGCTTTCAACATAATATCTGCATTAGTGACCTTGCCACTTTTTTCAACCAATTCCAATAATTCTGGAATTGCTTCTTCTTTAGTCTTAGCTTTAAGCTCTAATTCTAGTGTTTCTGCTGTTAGGAAATCTAACAAATTCCTTTTAGGCTCTTCATTCGCATCAACATTTTCCACTAAAGTAATTTGTTCTGGTTCCAAATCCACTGCAGCGTCAATATTTTCTGGGACTATTCCATTTTCATCAGATTTAGACAGTTTCTTAAAAAGATCTCTTTTATAAGCTAAAAATCCTACAGCAATTAGCCCCGCTAATGTAACGCCAATCACAATATCACTACCTTTATGTAAAAAATGAAAATTCGCACCCACGACACCAAATGTTAAAACTGCCAGCATTGCTATTACTACTGCTAACACTACTGGTGGAATTGCCTGTGCTTTTAACCTTCGCCAAACATTATCTTTATTATCCAAAGTGAAAATATCACTTTTCGACAGGTTAATTGCTTCTCCAATTATTTTCTTAGGATTTTCGATGCTCTCTGCAATTCCTACATCGAGAATTTTCTTATCAACGAATCTATCTGTATCTATTTTTTTATCTGCAACAATAGCAACTACTAGGCTCTCAGAAATATCTTCAGCTGTTAGCTCATTATCAACTGCTGTTTCACCCTGCACTTCAAATTTAATATCATAATTCAAATCTTGTGCTGCTAATTTAAGTTTTTCGGCGGCTAAATAAGCGTGCCCCATACCGTCAGGACAGGAAGTTACTCCTACTAACTTTCTCTCTGACAATGTAAGCTCCTTATTTCCAACAACACTTACTAGTATAAAACCAATAACAATATTTACTATGAGAATTTGATTAGTATAAGCTAGGAAAATTTCATTGCTATATAATTACGTTGCAAGCTAATTTTTGCTATAATCAAGCTTGTTTACCGACCACAAAACTGCAGTATCTATATGGAGGAACTCTTAAACTTGAAATAATTTATCAATATCATGCAATACAGAACTTGCTTCCACATACTTCATTTCAGAAACTC
The DNA here is from genome assembly GCA_047608145.1 of Micrococcaceae bacterium. Lineage (GTDB taxonomy): Bacteria > Actinomycetota > Actinomycetes > Actinomycetales > Micrococcaceae > JASGDC01. The sequence goes on along the minus strand of JASGDC010000010.1, from coordinate 24,129 downwards.
CACCAGTTCTTTCTATTAATTCGGCTAACCGATGTAATGGTTTATCTACAGACTTCATATGTGATAGTTCAGGAGTTAATGCCATTATTGCATCTGCTAATGGCACATCTTTAATTTGCAAAGCCTTACTTTTATCAGCTGATTCTTTGTCACGATCTAACAATGTAATTTTTTTAAGCTTTAACTTCTTCGGTGGCTTTATAAAAGCTAGTTCTTTTGGCCCCACTTGCATTTTCGGATTCCCAACATCAGTAATCACAGAAAGTGGTTTTGGATACCAGGTTACGTTACCTTCAAAATCAACGACTAGAGTTTCATCTGTCACATAGCCAATTTCTGCACCTAAAGTCCTAGCAAGCGTAGTTTTACCAGTACCTGACTTTGCAACAAAAGCGACAACTTGCCCTTCTTCATCACTGATGCCACAGGCATGAAGCATAATGCGCTTACCTTTATTATGCTCAATACCCATCAAAGTTAAAGTAGAACTTAAGTGAGATTCAATAGTTTCAATGTCCTTACTCCAAAGATACCTAGGCTGATCTTCATTATCTTTATTAACTGGATACGCTGGATTATCTTCTGAGACTGACATGATAAGTTTAGTAAATTTTCCAGATCCAGAGGATGCTAACCATGACCATTTATTTGCAATTGCTGTCCATTGTTCATCAGTAATCCCACCTTCATTAACCAAGGCAATTTTTTTACCCATGATATTTAGCTTTATTGACTCCAAAATGCTCACCTAGTTTATTATTGTAGAATATAAAACAAAACCACCTCAGAATGAGGTGGGAAGTGCCTTAATTAAAGTGCGCCCTAAGGGATTCGAACCCCTGGCCTTCTGATCCGTAGTCAGACGCTCTATCCAGCTGAGCTAAGGGCGCAATCGTTTTGCAACTTTTTAATTTTAACAAAAAACAAAGCTAATCGCAAAACATCTAAAACAGTACAGCAAACAAAAAGTATTAAAACTATATAATTTGCATTCGCAGGGAATTAGATACTTCGTTTGGGATTCTTCTATAGTTGTCAATTCGCACTATCAGTTTTATGGTTACTTAACAAACTTTTTAAAGAAATCTGCTTGCTCTTGGTTACAAACTTCTGCTTCTCTGGTCTTTAAATTCAAGTGAAATACATGCTGTAATTTCTTGCCATCGAAACTGCGGTATTCCTTATATTTATTAGTAACACCTTTACTACTCAAAATATCTGCTAGTGGCTTTGCAAATTCATTTAAAAAATCATCTGTCGCAGTCGTTATGAACGCTGGCGGGAAATTAAAAGTTATATAATCTTCAACTGGGAACTGAGCCTTAACCTCATTAGTAGGCTCATCACCAATGTAGTAAGAAAAGTCTTCATTAACTGGCTTATCTTTACCAATAAAGTAAGCTCCACAATTTAAACCAGCAGCTTTAATCTCAAGCTCTGGGGCTTTAAATTCAAAAAGCTTCGCATAATCTGGATTAGTCAAAATAGTCATATACTGCTCTGCTAATTGACCACCAGCGCTATCTCCTACAAAAAATAAATTATCTGTATCAATGAAATGCCCTTTACCATTGTCAGCTACCCAATTCATTGCTGAATTTACATCTTCAAGCGGGGCTGGGTACTGATTTTTAGGGGCCAGCCGATAGTTAAAATTAACTACAGTAAATCCCATTGTCGCTAAACGCATACAATATAACCGATATGGCTCAATGCCACCATAAAACCAGCCACCACCATGGATGCTAACTATCGTAGGTAATGGCTTTTTAGTATTTCTTGGGTAATAAACATCTAATAAGCTATCTTTACCGTGTTCCCCATAAGAAATTCCACGTTTTTCAGCAATGTCAGAAGGTGGAATTAAAGCAAGATTCTTCTTTTTATCCGCATAAGTAAACAATGCTTTAGCTGCAAAAAGATTAGATTTCTTAATCTTTGGTATCATTTTGAACACTTTCTTTTTCAAACTTTTTCAAAACTTCAGTATCTTTTGAGACGGAATCTTGCATACTTTTAACTTGTACATTTAATACTACAGCTTAAGCTAACATAGATTATCACTTCTTCTATATTACTATTGTCAATCTTGCCTTATTTAGCAATTCTAGAAACCACTAAACAAAAATAGTACCACTATTATCATACCGATTACCTGCAACCAAAAGGCAGGTAACCCATCAATACCAGTTGCTTGTGGCACCACAAAATAACCCCGATAACAAATTTCGTCAAATGCTAGCATGATGACGGCTTGTTTATAAATACTTTATTTCTCTTTAAATTTTAGTCCTTTTACTCGAAGAAATTCTTGACAGGAGACCGAGACTCCTCCATATAAAGTTGCATAATCTCCAAGTAATGTATTTTTCACTTCAATTTCTCTCGAAAATTGACTTTTCAAATATTGATTGATGATTTCAATCATTTGCGGAATAGCTCGGCAAAGAGAACTATTTATGATAATAATTTCTGGGTTATACATCATAATAATATTATTAATCCCTATGCTTAAAAACTCCGCATTTCCCTGTATTAACGCTTGTGCTTCCTTATCATTTTTTGATACATACTCTAAAAAGATGCTTGAATTCACATACTCTAATTGTTTTTGTTTTGCTAATTTGTCATAAATTACATTACTGGAAGCATATTGTTCAAAACATCCCCTATTGCCACATGAGCATTGCTTACCATTAGGAAATAAAATCGTGTGGCCTATCTCCCCTGCTTGACCATTTTTACCTAAAAACATTTCTCCAGATTCAACAATGCCACTTCCAATTCCACTATGAATACTTACCGTAACTAAATTTTGATATTCTGACGAAAATGTATATTCACCTAAAGCAGCTAAATTCGCTTCGTTATAGAGGTGGATTGGAAAAGAATAATTCGCTTTCAGTTCTTTGTATAAATCTATTTTATCTAAATCATAATGCGGCGTAAAAATCGGTTGATGACGATTAACAACCCCATGAATAGCTACTGTCATCCCTACAATATCAAGGGGGGTATCTGGTTGTTTAAGCGTTAATTGGGTAAATGCAAGATTGATTTCTTCACTTGCGTTTGTCGAACCAATGCTTATTCTTTCTTTTGAATAGGTTTCTACGATAGTCCCATCGATATAAGCAAGAACACCTTCAAGATAATTAGTTCCTAAATCGAAAGCAATCACCAATGCTGATTTTCCATTAAAAGCTAGCATGATTGGTTTGCGTCCACCGCTACTGGAAGAATCACCAATACCGATTTCAAAGATCAATTCATCTTCAATCAATTTTTTGGTAATACTAGAAACGGAAGCTTTGTTTAAACCCGTTTGTGTAGACAATTCAGCGCGCGAAATTTGGCCTCTATTAATAATTTCTTGAAGAATTGCTGCTTCATTCTGTTCTCGAATAATATATTTATTTGTAATCAAATTCATCCCTACTTCTCTTCTTCATTATATTCTTTGGAAACGCTTGACAACCTATTTGGAATAAATTATATTGTATTTATTAGTTAGTACGATAAACAAACTAATAATATTATTCAAGGAGGAATAAAAATGAGCTATTTTCCTAAAGTAGAAAAAGTAAAATTTGAAGGTGTTACCACTAAAAACCCTTTTGCGTTTCGTCATTACAATCCTGAAGAAATGATTTTAGGCAAGTCAATGAAAGAACATCTACGATTTGCTGTTGCCTACTGGCACACCATGACAGCAGATGGTTCTGATCCATTTGGTGCCCCTACCAATATTAGAACTTGGGAATCTGAAACACCTATGGAAACAGCTAAAAATCGTGTCGATGCTTTTTTTGAAATTTTAGAAAAACTTGATGTTGAGTATTTCTGTTTCCATGACGTTGATATTGCACCTGAAGGAGACTCTTTAGAAGAATTCCTTGCTAATATTGATGAAATTACAGATTTAATTAAAGAAAAAATGGATAAAACAGGTATTAAATTACTTTGGAATACCGCAAATATGTTTTCTAATCCAAGATTTGTCCACGGTGCAGCTTCTTCAAACAATGCCGATGTATTCGCCTATTCAGCAGCTCAAGTAAAAAAAGGCTTAGATATTAGTAAAAAACTTGGTGGCAAAAACTATGTCTTCTGGGGTGGCCGCGAAGGTTATGAAAGTCTGTTAAATACAGATATGAAGTTGGAACAAGATAATATCGCCCGCTTATTTAAAATGGCAATTGCCTATGGGGAAAAAATTGGGCATAAGCCACAATTTTTACTTGAGCCTAAACCAATGGAACCTTCTTCACATCAATATGACTTTGATGCTGCAACAACAATGGCTTTTATTCAAAAATATGGACTTGAAGGCGATTTCAAACTGAATCTAGAAGCAAACCATGCGACTTTAGCAGGCCATACTTTCGAACATGAGTTAAATGTTGCTCGTGTATACGATTCTTTAGGGTCTATTGATGCCAACCACGGTGAGGTCATGTTAGGTTGGGATACAGATGAATTCCCAACAAACATTTATGACACCACCTTAGCTATGTATGAAATTCTTGAAAATGGTGGCATTGCTCCTGGTGGGATAAACTTTGATTCAAAAGTACGCCGCACTTCTTTTGAAATGGATGACTTACTATTAGCACATATTGCAGGTATGGATACATTTGCTCGAGGGCTGAAGGCTGCTACTAAATTAAAAGAAGATCGTTTCCTTGATGACTTAAAAGAAAAACGTTATGCAAGCTATTCTACTGGAATCGGTGCAAAAATCACTGCTGATAAAGAAGATCTAGAGTCTTTAACTGACTACGCCTTAGAACATGACGATATTAAAAATGAATCTAATCATCTAGAATACGTTAAATCTCGATTTAACGATTATCTAGTTTAAAAATAATTCAACATTGCCAAGTATGAATTGAAAGTACTTGGCAATGTTGCTAATACAAAGAGGTGTTTAATGAAGTACATTTTAGGTATTGATCTTGGGACAAGTTCTCTAAAAGGTTTACTCATGGATCCAGCAGGTCAAGTAGTCGCTTCTGCTAGTAGTGATTACCCTACCCTAAATAGTAAACCTGGTTATAGCGAGCAACATCCTGAAAGTTGGCTTACAGCTTGTCAAAAAGTTTTAGAAGAATTACGTGAGACAATTTCTGATTTCACTCAGAACTTAGAAGCTATTAGTTTTTCTGGGCAAATGCACAGTGTGGTTGTTTTAGATGAAAACTATGAAGTATTGCGCCCAGCTATTCTTTGGAATGATACTCGAACGACTCACCAATGCCAAGAAATAATGGATAATTTTGGCACATCTCTACTTGATATTACTAAAAATATTGCATTAGAAGGCTTTACTCTCCCTAAAATACTTTGGTTACAAGAGAACGAGCCTGATACATGGAGCAAGGTTCGACATATCATGCTGCCAAAAGATTACCTTGGTTACTGGCTGACTGGTCAAATACAAACTGATTTATCTGACGCAGCAGGTACCCTCTTGTTAGATACTGTCCAAAAAAGATGGTCAAAAGAAATCTTAGCTAAATTCTCTATTCCACTTAGTTATCTTCCTGCACTATTAAATTCCGAAGACCTTCGAGGAACATTAAAAGAAACAATCAAAAATGACTTGGGATTTAAAAAGGATGTCAAAGTATTTGCAGGGGCTGCAGACAATGCTTGTGCTGCAATAGGTGCGGGAATCATTGATAACAACAGTGCGTTAGCTAGTATTGGCACGTCGGGCGTTTTTCTGGCCTTTGAAGAATCAGGCAATCAAAGCTATCAAGGAAATCTCCATTTATTCAATCATGTATTGCCTGACGCATCCTATTCAATGGGCGTAACCTTAGCTGCTGGTAATAGTTTGAATTGGTTTAAGAAAACTTTTGCACCATATCTTACATTTGAGGAGTTATTAAGTGATATTGACACGATTGCTCCTGGTGCTAACGGATTACTCTTTACGCCATATATTGTCGGAGAAAGAACACCTCATGTTGATAGTCAGGTACGCGGTAGTTTTATTGGCATCGGTATAAATCATACAATAAAACATTTTGCACGGTCTGTCTTAGAAGGAATTACTTTTTCTTTAAAAGATTCCCAAACATTGATGGAACAAGTCACCAAGAAATCTTTCAAAAAAATTATTTCTGTTGGTGGAGGTGCCAAAAATGAGACTTGGTTACAAATTCAAGCAGATATTTTTAACTCTGAAATAATTTGTCTCACGGCAGAACAAGGGCCTGCATTAGGCGCTGCAATGATTGCAGCTGTGGGTAATGGTTGGTTTAATTCTTTTGAAGACTGTATCAAGACATTTGTAGAATACACTCAACCAGTCTCTCCTATTGCACAAAATGTACAAGAATATCAAGAAATTTATAAACAATATCAACAAGTTTATTCAGCTACACAGGCAATCTGTCACAATACACAAAATATTGGACAAAGTATCTAGTGTAATAGAACACCAAATTACCTTAAATACTGCTCAATTACCGTAAGGACTCCAGATTCTGCATTTGATCGCGCTCGATGTTTTGCAGCCCTGATAGCCTTGTCACTACTGTCTGCCATTGCGTAACTATGCTCAGTCAAGGCCAACATTTCGACATCATTATCAGCATCGCCAAAGGCTAGTAATTCATTTGGTTTAATATTCCATTCAGTTAACAAAGCTTTGATTGCTCGCCCTTTGTTAACATTTGGGAGCAAGACATCAACGTATTCAAAGCCACTGGAAACCGCACGCAATTCATCAGGAAAATCGAGGTTAAGTTGATCTACTATCTTGCCAACAATTTCTGGTTTTAAATCCATTGCTAATTTCACAATGTCATCATCAGGTAGTGGATCAAAACTCTTAACTTCTGCATGCCCAAAGTAATGGTGAGCTACAAACTTTTTAAATTTTTCTGAAGAATCCGCCAATAAATAAGCAGCTTTAACGCCACATAGCAGAACTTCTAAATCTTCCTTGTCATTATTTAGATAAGCTACTAACTTCTTCACCAACTCATCGTCAAAACCAAAGACTTCCAGTACCTTTTTATTTTGAATTACTACTGCTCCATTTTCCGAAATGATAGTAATGTCTTGCTCTTTCCCCGGAAAGAAATCTTTAATACGGAAATACTGGCTACCACTTGCCACAAGAAATTTAATGTCTCTAGCGACTAGTTGCTCATAAATCTTATTAAAACGCTCTTTATCGTAAGTGCTATCTGGGTTCAAGAATGTCCCATCTAGGTCTACGGCAATAGCTTTAATCATTGTTGGTTTCCTCTCAAATACCAAAACTAATCAAAATAGATTATATCGTCAGTACTTTTCTGCAGTTTAAGTGTGTTTAAACATACTAAATTTGCCAAAAAGTACTGATAACAATCAGACTAAACACACTTCAGTGTTTTAATGCTATTTTTCACTGCCTGGTAAATCTTTTCCATCGCCTCATCATCATGTGTTGCAGATAAGAACCATGCTTCAAATACCGATGGTGGTAGGTAGACACCGTTATCTAGCATTGCTTGGAAGAACTGTTCATAAACTTTAGTATCTTGGCCTCTAACATCTTCGTAATTCTCTACTTTTTTGACACCGAAAGCAAAGCTAAATAGGCTGCCTACTTGTTGCAAGCTATGGTTAATTCCAGCTTTAGTAAATTCAGTTGAGACAAATTTTGCAAGTTCTTTGGCACGCTTATTCACTGTTTCATAAACTTCCGAAGTACAGGCTGATAAAGTAGCTATACCAGCTGCCATTGCTACCGGGTTACCAGAAAGAGTTCCAGCTTGGTAGACTGGGCCAACTGGCGCTAGATAATCCATAATTTTGGTGCTGCCTGCTAAGGCTGCAACTGGGAGACCACCGCCAATAATCTTGCCAAATGTCATGATGTCTGGCGTCCAACCTTCTTCACGACCTTCAAGCCCCCAGAAACCTGCATCTGAAACTCGGAAACCAGTTAGGACTTCATCAGAAATTAGCAGTGAACCATGTTCATGTGCTAGGCCTAAAAGTGCTTTGTTAAAGCCTTTCTTTGGCTTAACGATACCCATGTTTGCTGGTGCTGCTTCAGTAATAATTGCTGCAATATTGTCACCATATTTTGCAAATACTTCTTTAACTGCATCAATATCGTTATATGGGACCACAATAGTTTGGGATGCTGTTGCTTCCGTAATCCCTGGCGAGCCAGGAATTGCTAGTGTTGCTACACCACTACCTGCATCAGCTAGTAGTGAATCAGAATGTCCGTGGTAACAGCCAGCGAATTTAACTAATAAGTCTTTGCCTGTATAACCCCGTGCCAAACGAATCGCAGTCATTGTCGCTTCCGTACCAGTAGAGACAAAGCGAATCTTCTCCATACAAGGCACTCTCTCAAGTACTAGTTTTGCTAAGCCAGCTTCAGCTTTAGTGGATGTTCCAAACGAAAGACTATTTTTAGCGGCCTGTTGTACTGCTGCTAATACTTTTTCATTGGTATGACCTAAAATCATTGGCCCCCATGAACCGACAAGATCTACATACTCATTGCCGTCAGCATCATAAAGATAAGGTCCTTTTGCACGTTCGATAAATCGTGGAGCTGCATCGCCTACTGACTTAAAGGCCCGCACTGGCGAACTAACTCCGCCTGGCATTAATTCTTCAGCATGAGTCTGCAATTTGTCTGAAATTTGATGTTCCACTAGCGAAGTTCTCCTTTAGTCAACATTTGTGCAACCTCTAAAGCAAAATAAGTAAGAATTATATCGGCACCAGCACGCTTAATACTGATTAAACTCTCCATAATTACTCGCTCCCTATCAAGCCAGCCATTAGCAGCAGCTGCTTCAATCATCGAATATTCGCCAGATACTTGATACGCAGCCACTGGCACTGTCGCCACGCTTTTAATGTCAGAGACGATATCTAAATAGCTCATTGCTGGTTTTACCATTGCAATGTCCGCACCTTCAGTAATATCTAATTCATATTCATAAAGTGCTTCTGTACGGTTTGCTGGGTTTTGCTGATAAGTATTACGATTGCCAGTGAAACTAGAATCAACTGCTTCACGAAATGGCCCAAAGAAAGCTGAAGCATACTTGGCAGTATAGGCTAGAATTCCCACATTTTCAAAACCTGCTTTATCTAAAGCAGCACGAATTACTCCCACCTGACCATCCATCATGCCAGATGGTGCGACTAGATGAGCTCCGGCTTCAGCCTGAGAAACTGCCATTTTGGCATATAATTCCAAAGTTTCATCATTGATTATATTGCCCGCGTCATCAATAACCCCGCAATGTCCATGATCAGTAAATTCATCAAGACAAGTATCAGCCATAATTACAGTGCTATCGCCTAGTTCTTTACGTAATTTTGCGATAGCACGATTAAGAATCCCAGCTTTAGCCCAAGCTTGTGAACCTTGACTATCCTTTTCTTTCGGAATTCCGAAAAGCATTAGACCACCAACCCCGGCGGCTACCGCTTCCCTAGCAAAATCTACTAATGAATCTAAGCTATGCTGCTGCACTCCTGGCATTGCAGCAATATCTTGTGGCTTAACAAGGCCTTCTTTGACAAAAAATGGTAGTACTAAATCACTAGGATGTAACGTAGTTCCAGCCACCATACGACGCAATGAAGCAGTATGACGAAGTCGACGCGGACGATGAGTTATTGGAAAATTTTGCATAATATTCATATTACTATCTATAAGTTTTAACTTTTAGTGGCTTAGTTATCTTTGCCCAGCTCTTTAGCTAAGAATTTCTGAGTGGTTTCGCCAATAGCCTGAAAGCTAACTTTTTCATGGAAACCACTACTTAACCATAAATAACAACTGGCTACACTTGGTGAAGTACAATAAAAACCAGCTATTTCTTTAGCCCTTAGTAACTGTTGAATCTCAGCTTTTTGCTTTCTATCTTTAATTATTTCGACATCATAAGCAGTAATCGTATCAACTTCACAACCTTGCTTAGTTAAACCATCAGCTAATGTCTTTGGTGCAAGGTTTGAATTTGGCAGCAAAACTTTTCCAAATATTGGGTTATTAGCTAAAATACCCTTAGCACTTTCCATACTTGGGACGAAATCTACTGGTAAACCTAGCTGTTCGGTAAAAGCTTTTGCAGTTTTTTCTCCCACCGCAGCAACTTTAAATTTTTTATAAGGATTTACCTCAGCCAAGCTCAAAGCATTGACTGTATTCTGGCTAGTAATTACTAGCCAATTAAAATTACCAGTGAAACTTTTGCGCAATTCTTTTCCATATGGAAAAGAAATATCCAATGCTGGCACTAGAAATGGGTCATAATACTTCTGAATTGCTTTATTTTGATATTTTGATTTCGGAATTACTAACTTCATTTTAATTTTTCCAATAATTTGTATGCTACTTGCTGCCCTTGTTGCTTTGCGAAACTAACTACATCACAATCTTTAGGTACTTCGACGCTTAATTTTTCTTGGGCAAAGTTTTGATCTTTCGCTATCTGTAAATCTTCAGTACTCATATCTGTAGTTGAAGGATACATAATAGCGTTGATTTCTAACAAATTAGCTGCTGGGAAATGTGCATAAACTCCAATTGGTGCACTACAACCTTGTTCTGCTATAGCTAAAACATCCCGTTCTGCAGTAGTGGCTGCTCGCGTTTCAGTGTCATTCAATGCAGTTAACCCAGTTTTTATTGCTTGTGCTACTTCATCATCACTAGTTAAAACCTCAGTTTTACATTCAACTGCTAATGCCCCTTGCCCAGGAGCTGCGATAAACTCACTTGGGTTTAAGACTTCAGATATAACAGCTGTCTTACCAAGACGTTCCAGCCCTGCATAAGCAAGTATTACCGCATCAAGATCTTGCTCAATTCGCTTAATACGAGTATCAATATTGCCGCGAATATCTACAATTTGTAAATCATCACGATAAGAAAGTAACTGCGCTGCCCTGCGTGGTGAACCAGTGCCGACTTTTGCACCTTTAGGTAAAGTGGTTAAAGTGTAATCACCTTTGGCACACAGTACATCTGCTGGATTTTCTCGCTTTGCAATAGTAGCTAGGCTAATGCCTTCTTCTGGGTATGTAGGTAAATCTTTAAGTGAATGCACAATAATATCAACTTTGTCATCTAGTAATGCCTGGCGCAATCTAGATACGAAAACACCTGTACCACCAAGTTGCATTAATGGCTCCTTAGATTTATCTCCGTCACTTTTCACATGTACTATTTCAAAATCAAAATTACCTGCTCTAGCTAGTTCTTCAGCTAAAGCTGTAGTTTGGCTTAACGCCAAAGCACTAGCACGCGTACCAACCTTAATTTTTCGCATTACCTTCTCGCTTAATAAGCTTTTGAGCTACTTCCCTGGCCTGCTTCACTACTGAAGCTAATCCGGTACCAGCAACCCAAGCTCCTACCACATGCACATCATCTTGATTGCTTAATACTGATTTCACTTCAGCCAATTGTGCCTGTTTTTCCGCAGTTACAAATGGAATACCTTGTGGCCAATGCACAATATCACTATCGATAACCTCAGCAAATTCTGTAGCTAATAAGGTTTGTGCATCTCTAATAGCAATATCAACGATTTCACTATCGTCAGGTGCTTCTTGCCCTGGACGTCCATAAGATAGCCGAATGACATGAGTATCCTTAGGTAATTTATTAGCCAACCACTCCCACTTAGCACTGACATGAGTTAGTGCTTTTGCCTGAACTTTCTTAGAACTTTCATCAACCAAAACACCAGTACCACGTGGATCTTTATTAAGTTCTGATGATTTCACTACCAAACTCACTAAGACAATATCAGCCCCATGGCCATAATCTTCAATGTTTACAATATCAGCCAATAATTCCCTTACTTCATGAATACTTGTAGCAACTATCGGGTTCGCTAGATTAGATAGTGAAGTTACTTCTTTGTTAACAAACTGCACACCTTGTGTGTTACATTGCTCCACTAAAGTTTCGATAAGTATGCGCATCCCACCTTCAAGACCAAGTACTTGTGCACCAGCTGGTGCTACTTGCCGCATCTCAATAATAGCTTTTTGCAATGAACCTGTTTCTTTAAGCTTCTTTTGAATACCTGGTATCACAGCATTCGAGTCTAAATCATAAGGGCTAGCAGCATGAACACCAGCAATTACTGGAGCTACTAACTTTTCTACTACTTCTTTACCCATCCGCAGTTCCACTAACTTGCCTATACTAATTGGCTCAAAAGTAACAGAAGTGGAACAAATTCGTTCATCAAGTTTTGCTCTTGCTAATCCTTTTTCACTTAGTATTTCTGCAACATCATTAAAATCTGCAGGAATTCCAAAAACTCCAGGAACTGTAGGATAAGCAACATTATCATTGAAAATCCAAGCTGGTTTATTGACTGGAGCGACAACTTTGTCTGCAATATCTAAGTCATCAGCTAGCTCACGCACCGCAGAGGTACGGGTGGCGAAACTTTCTGCACCTGCATCAAGCTTAATACCTGCTAATTCATGGGCACTAACTACCCCGCCAAATTTGTTACGTTCATAAACTGTAACTTGATGTCCCGCGCGAGATAACTCCCAAGCACAGACTAGTCCAGCTACTCCACCACCGACAATATTGAAAACTGTCATAGCTTAAACTTCTTGTTCGTGAATAAAAGCTACTAAGTCAGTAATCAGCTGTGGGTCTGTACTCGGTGGCACTCCATGACCTAGATTAACTACATGACCAGGTGCAGATTTTCCTTGCTCAATAACTTTAGCAGTATGTGCAAATAATGCTTCTTTCCCAGCAGCTAAGAACGCTGGATCAATGTTACCTTGCAGGGGTGTGCTTCCACCTAGCCGTTTATTCGCTTCCTGAAGTTGCAGTCGATAATCCACTCCCATTACATCTGCACCACAATTTTTCATTGCAACAAGTAATTCAGAAGTTCCCGTGCCAAAATGTACTTTTGGCACACCGTATTTAGCGACTTTGTCGAAAGTTATTGAGCTAGCTGGAGCTACAAATTTCTCATAATCTTTAAGCCCCAAGGCTCCTGCCCATGAATCAAATAGTTGAACTGCAGAAACGCCTGCTTCAATTTGTGCTTGTAAGAAAGCTCCCGAAAGCTCCGCCATCCAAGTGCTTAATGCTTTCCAGCTCTTTGGGTCAGCATGCATCATCGTACGTGGAGCTAAGTGATTACGACTAGATTTACCTTCAATAAGATACGCAGCTACGGTAAACGGAGCTCCAGCAAAACCAATCAATGGTTTATCACCAAGTCCCTTCGTGATAATTTTGATTGCATCTTGAATTTTAGTGAAATCAACAGCATCAATATTAGGTAGTTTTTTAACATCACTTGCTGTCTTAACTGGGTTTTCAATAACTGGCCCGACACCTGGTACAATATCGACATTGACTCCAGCAAGCTTTAATGGTGTAACTATATCACTAAAGAATATTGCTGCATCTACATCATGACGACGAACTGGTTGCATCGTAATTTCTGCAGCTAATTCTGGCTGTAAACAAGCATCTAACATTGCTACGCCCTTGCGTGCTTCATGATATTCCGGCAATGAGCGTCCTGCTTGGCGCATAAACCAAACTGGCTTACGACTAGGCTTTCGCCCTTGATAAGCAGAAATTATTGGCGAAGTAGCAGTATCATTTGCAAGCAGTGGATGATTGTTTGAAACATTAAAAGAGCCCATGTTTTAACTATACAATGCCTTATTGTTTCCTTGCATATTCTATTGCTTTTGAAACAATCTACGCACTTTTTGAATATCAGATATCTGACTGAAAATTTCGACTAAGTCTTTTGCTTGATAGTAATTATCTCGCCCAGATCGACCAATTTTGGTTAAGATAGTGTACTTATCTGCATTCTCTAAAACGTAGCTAGCAGCACGCACACTTATACCAAGATTCTCAGCTACAAATTTTGCATTTACAACAGGCTGCCCAACTAATAACGGCAGCAACTTCCAGATAGACGCTTTTGAGCTTCCCTTTATATTCACTTTCCAGCCATCAAGAACTTCCTCTACTTGCTCGCTAATTCGCTGAGCAATACTAACTGCTAACTCAAGAGCTTCTACTAATTGCTCTACAATAGGAACTGGATTTCCAGCTTGATAACTTTGTAAAGCTTCCAAATATCCATTGATATTGTGCAATAATCCAGCTGAGATAGGTAAAGTTACCGCCCTTAAAATATCTTCTTGCCTAAGCACTTTATGTATTAAGGTACGGCCAGTGCGTCCGTTTCCATCAATAAATGGGTGGATTGTCTCGAATTGAGCATGAACTATTGCAGATTTAACAATAGGATTAACATCCGTTTCCTTTGAATATGCAATTAAGTCATCAAGGCAACTTTCAACCTTGCTTTGATGTGGAGGTACAAATAGTGCATCGTGTGGTGAGTATTCCGTACCAGAAATCCAGACTTGCTGTTCACGAAACTTTCCTGCAAAATCAACACCGCTGGGCGCCATGAGTTCTTTATGAATTTTTAAGATATTCTTCTTACTTAGCTCATCGGGTAGCTGCAAAGCTGTGTGCATTGCAGCTACATTTCCTGCAATAAGCTGTGCATTTTTAGGTGCCTTTGTAGAAACTTGAGCTAAAGCAATGTTTTTAATGCTCGAAGTCAAACTCTCAATCTGAGAGCTGGCCGCTGACTCACTTCTTAATAGCATAGAAGGAAAAGTATAATCTTTATGCTGTTGTGTCGTATCAAAACGAGCTAAGGCAACAAGTAAACTATTAATCGCCAAATCAAGCTCTTTGGGTAATTCTACATCTTGTTTAGCTATTTTAGACGGGATGGCAGCGAGATACTCAGGCTTAATCCTTAGCCATTTTCGAGCAGGAATAGCACCTTTGGGACCTCGTTCCCATGGATAAGGTTCGGTGCCGATTTGTTTCCAGTTTTCATTCATTGTGGCTACCACTTCTTTTAACTTAGATAAAAAGAAGTATATCAAGCTTTATTTCTTTTAATGCAAGTTTGCAGAAATATTTTTATAAATATTTCTTTTAATTTATGTTTATGGAAATAAATAGTAAGGTAAAATGAGAAAACATGACTTTCGCAGCTTTTATTGCCACTCACAACACAGGTGAATTATCTGTTGTTGAACAGATTTCTTACCGTAATGAACTTATTCCATCACAACTAACTGCCCGTCAAGATTTGATATCTGGTTGTGTAGTACTCGCTACCTGCACTCGTTTTGAAATTTATGTAGATATCACTCCAGAAGTTAAGCTAGCAGATGCAAAAACTTATATCATTGAAGCTGTTGTTGAGATAAGTAAATCCGAAAAAGTTTTTGTAACTCAAAATCTGACCTTCCTTAAAAATATGGAAGCGATTGAACATCTATTTTCAGTTGCTGCAAGTTTAGATTCAATGGCTGTAGGTGAACGCGAAATTGTGGGACAAGTACGCACTGCTCTCAAAGAGAGCCAAACTCAGCGCACCACTTCCCCAACTATCGAATTAACTTTCCAAAAAGCACTTCAAGTTGGTAAAGCTGTTAGGGCTCAAACTGAGTTAGCAAATACCGGTCGTTCCTTAGTAGACCTAGCCGTAGATTTAGCTATGCAAATGTGTACTCATAACCCAAAACAAAAACCTGAATGGGGTAATAATTCTGCACTTATTATCGGCACTGGTGCCTATGCAGGAGCTACAGTTGCTACATTACGAAATAGTGGTTGCAAAAATATTAAAGTTTTCTCGCGTTCTAATCGAGCAAAAGGTTTCGCAGAAAGCCACAATATTAAAGCTATTAAATCTGCCAAACTACCAGAGCAGATAGCCAATGCCCAGTTAGTAGTAAGTTGCAGCGGAAAAGGTCCAATAATAACAATCAATCTTGTTAAAGAGGCACTAGAGCTACGAAGCAAACGGTCACCATTAGTGATGATTGATATGGCCCTTCGTCATGATATCCATCCACTAGTTAACGCCATGAATAACGTGGAAGTTATAAACTTAGAAACTATTCAAAGTAACTCTACTGAAGAACATAGCAAGGCGCTAACTCAAGCCCAAGAATTAGTACAAAAAGCTAGCGAAGAATTTACTGCAACTAATGAAGCTCGTTCTTTAAATGATGCTGTTGTTGCACTACGCATGAGTGCTAAAGAAATCTTAGATAATGAAATTGCCAAACTTCCAGAAAATATAGATAAGGAAGAAGCCACCAAAGCAATGCGTAGACTCACTAGATCATTGCTACACACTCCCACTACTCGTGCGAAAGAGCTAGCTGCTAACGGTGAAGCTGATGAATATACAAAGAGTATTGAAACACTTTTTGGGCTTAAGTTCTAAATCTCTTAAGGAAATAAGTGAAAACATAGTGTAATATAAACAAAAATAAGGCAACTAATAAAGAAAATCTTATTTCCTATAGTTTCTACATAGCTAACATACGAAAATTAACATGACCTTAATCAGATAAACACTTATTGTGTAGGAAGATAGGAATGTGGCATCTGATACCTCTGAAATCATTTTCTACCAAACCGATGATGGGCAATTAAAAGTTAATGTCCTCATCCAAGATGAAACTGTTTGGCTGAATCAAGCTCAAATGGTTGAATTATTTAATTCTTGTAAAGCTACTATCAGTGAGCATATAAAAAATATTTATGACGAAGAAGAGCTGGAAAAAGAATCAACTGTTCGGAAATTCCGAATAGTTGAAAAAGAGAGGCGACGAGAAGTACAAAGAGAAATAAACCATTACAATCTAGATGTAATAATCTCTGTTGGATATCGAGTCAAATCAATTGTCGGCACTCGTTTTCGTCAATGAGCTCTTAAAACTCTAAAAGAGTATATGATTAAAGGGCTTCGTACTTGATGATGAACGATTAAAACAAGGGCAAAATTTATTCAGTAAAAATTACTTTCGAGAATTACTTGAACGTGTCCGTTCAAGTAGAGCAAGTGAACGCAGAATCTGGCAACAAATAACTGATATTTTTGCTGAATGTAGCATTAACTACGGTAAAGAATCGTCTGCAACAAAAGAGTTCGGGAATTATATACTTACTGGACATAAGTCCATAGAACCCTTGTAAATACAGGCTTGCAATCAGTTTGTCAGTGGTTGTTTGTACCTTTAAGGTATGAAGCAGATGAGTTTAGATGAGTTCTATCAGGAGTTTCCTACTTCTGATAGTGCCATACGCTATTTTGAAAAAGTGCGTTTTGGTGGAATACCAACGGACTGTATTAAGTGTGGTGCGATTGAACGTGTCAGAGTTAAAACAATAGGGTTTTATCGTTGTTTGGATTGCAAAGGCACGTTTTCAATTCGTACTGGCACTATGTTAGAAGATACTAGATTGCCATTAAATAAGTGGTTGTTGGCAATGTATTCGTTCACGTTAAGCCGTAAAGGTATTTCCAGTATTCAATTGGGAAAATTGCTTGGTATTACTCAAAAGAGTGCTTGGTTTCTACTGCAAAGATTGCGTTATAGCTGTTCAAGTGAGTTTAAGACATTACTCAATGGCATTGTTGAAGTTGATGAAGCCTTTATTGGTGGTAAGCAAAAAGGAGTGGTAGGGAAATCAAAAGATATGGGGAACAGATACGTAGTAGTTGTAATGGATAGGGAAACAGACGAGATATTGATATCACACATTACCAGTTATAAGAAGTTCAAAAACGATTACGAGAAGAATAAAGCGAGGTTGATGAACAATGAGTAACTACACCAAAGAAGATTTACAAGCTATTGACCAGCAATGGCAAGACCCTGACTTTATCGAAAAACTTGAACCTGAACCATACAACAAACCAAAGACTAAAACAATTAGCTTTGTACTATCAGGACAAGCTCTTGAAATGCTAGAAAAAGCAATGCAAAAAACAGGAATGAAAAGCGGTAAACAAGCCAAAGAGTTTCTGATTGATAGACTTTTCCAAGAGAAATACGGGCAAACACGCTAAGGAAACAGGAAATAAGACCATGAACGTAGTGAGAGCATATCCACACAGTATTAAAGATGTTAATGCTGGTAAGATTGCTCTGCTCTCTAACTATTCTGAACGGTACTCACAGTCTGTTCAATGGTTCTTAGACAAATACGAGTATGAGTTTTGCACAGGGCAGAAAGTTGCCTTGCAGAAGTTAAAGGCTACTGATGTTCCTGAACTCTATGAGCTAACTGGTCTTACGCATAATCAGTATCAGTCTGTTCAGTTTCAGGCTATGGAAACCTACAAGTCATTTACAGCCATTTTGGTTAAGGCAGTACGGCGTGAAATATCTGCTGTTAAGAGTGTGTTCACAGTTGAGGGGCGTAAAGAGCTTTACAAAGCTAATCTACGTCAAGAATGGTTAGAGAACGTTACCCTTAGGAATATGCTGTTCAGTCTAGTCAGTAAAAGCAAAATATCGTTCCCACGTATCGAGCATAACAACGTCTTGAAACTTACAGAGAACGTGTGTAAGGTTAAACCAGCGAAAACAGCTAAGGGTTTTGAGTATTTTGCTCATGTTTCGCTACCAGTCATTGACGGTGCTAAACGTAAACCAATAATCGTGCCTTTAACTAATAATGAGCATTTCCTTGAAAAGTCTAAGACGGCTGATAAGATACTTGACGGTATTCAACTCAACGTAGAGAACATGACCGCTACCGTCTGCACTAAATCAACAGCTGTTAAGAAACGTGAAACAGGTCAGGATATTGGCTTAGACTTCGGTTTAGTCAATCTCCTAACAAGTAGTAACGGTTCACGTTACGGGCAGACTTTCCAAGCTAACCTCATTGAGCTAGATAAGATACTCATGGCTTGCTTGAAAGGTTTACAACAACGAGGTATCAAACCAACACAGTCACACCGATATAATACGCTTGTTAAACGTATTCGTGGCTACATCAAAACAGAGATTAACCGTATTCTTAACAGGCTTGCTGAAACTGATGTTAAAAGTTTGACGGTTGAGAAACTAGACTTCCGCAGTAGCAAGCTCTCTAAACGGTTGAACCGTATCATCTCAAAGAGTGGTAGAGCTGCACTCAACAACAAACTCAATGACCTAACAGAAACACAAGGTATTGAAGTAACCACCGTCAAGCCTGAATACTCCTCACAAGAGTGTTCACGCTGTGGTTACGTTGATACCAAGAACAGACCAACACAAGCAAGATTTAAGTGCTTGCATTGTGGTTATAGACTTAACGCTGACGTAAACGCCAGCAGAGTGATACTCAATAGACGTTCTATTGACGAACTACACGCTAGTTCACACACTGCTGGTAAGAAACAGCGTGAGAAAACTCTTGAATACTTGAGTAACCAAATTTCTAGCTAGATTTGGTTATCCTTTTAATCAAGCGACCAGTACGCCTCATAAGAATAGGCTACGCTCTACCAATGGCAGTAATGCTACGAGTACAGCTAAAATATCTTGCTAGACCTCGTGTCCAGTAAGTATATAATTCCCAAGAGTTCTATGCAATGGTACAAAATAAGTTTCATTATGCAATTACAGGGCAAACTACTACGGAAATTATTTACTCTAAAGCAAATAAAAAGCTGAAAATATGGGTTTAACCAATTGGAAAAATTCACCTAAAGGACGCATCTTAAAAAGTGATACTACAGTTGCGAAAAATTATTTAAGTGAAAAAGAAATAAAACAACTTGAACGTACTATCACCGGTTACTTTGATTACATAGAAGATCTTATTGAGCGTGAAAACACCTTCACCATGGAAGAATTTACCAAAAGTATCGACGAGTTTCTAGCATTTAGAAGATAGGACA
Organism: Micrococcaceae bacterium; assembly: GCA_047608145.1. GTDB lineage: Bacteria > Actinomycetota > Actinomycetes > Actinomycetales > Micrococcaceae > JASGDC01. The sequence continues at coordinate 4,342 of JASGDC010000010.1, read as the reverse complement.
TCTTAGAGGATAAAGGAAAATATCGAGCCAACAAGCAAAAGCTAAAGCAAAGCTAGAATACGATGAGTTTAACAAAACTCAAGATATCACTTCAGATTTTGATAAAGCAATTAAAGGGATACACAAAGACAGATAAACTGGTTTTTTAATAAAATAAATTGTTTTATAGATTAAAGACTTCCCTTTATTTTCAGGCATGAAAAGAGCCCCCGACCGGATTCGAACCGGTGACCCTCTGATTACAAATCAGATGCTCTGGCCAACTGAGCTACAGGGGCAACACAAACTAATATACCAGTAGCGTACAGCATGTGCAAATCGATATTAGAAAATTATTAATAAGAAATTATCATTATTATTTTGTTGGTTATCAAGTGTGATGATCTTTCTTGAAATAACTGTAATTAGCTTCCTGGACCTACTTGGTCACTACTACCATCAAGAGGTTCTAAGATTGAAAATCCATTAGGTGCAATTACGACAGTAGGTTCACCACGGGAGCTTAACTGTTCTTGTGAAACATAACGACCTTTTGAATCATATACCTTATTAATCCAATTACTACTATCTGGGAGATTAGTTTTATAATGCATCACTTCGGTGTTGTTATTGTAGTATAAAATTCGCTGCTGTTTTCCAGAACCATAGCCAATCTTGGTTACTTGCGGTTGGATTAAAATTCCAACTAATTTAGTATTACCAGCAACTTTAGCAGTTAAAGTAACATCACCAGTTTTAGTTAAATCCCTTGTAGAAAATGGTGTTACCGTACCGGTATAACCAGCTGGTAACTTAGTTCCAGATAAACTATTGCTTACTTTCCCTAACGAAGTTCCATTAGCAAACCATTCCGTAGAACCTGTAGTTTTAGCATTTTGCTGCACAATTGGAAATATTCGTCTAGGAACATTACTTTTACCAATATTTACACTCAAACTAGACTTGTCTGCTAAGTTTGCTACTTTTCCATTTGGAATTGTACTGTCTCCAGTCCAAGTCGGAGTCGAAGTAATACTCTGTGACCCTTGATACTTAATGTTCCCACTATCAGCATTAATAATAGATACTCCATTAATATCCGGTGATGATTTGAAGTTCCGTGCCAACTCTTTAATCTTAGGGTTCGCATCTAAAGCAAGCATCGAAAGTATCCCGTGAATATTAGACTCAGCTGATGAATTTAAATCAATATTATTATCACCATTTAGCGAGTTATAGAAAATACCATTTTCTGGATTAAACATTTGTTGATTGCCTTTATTGGCCCCAAAATACCAACCTGCAACCATTGGTGCTATCCCCGTAATCCCATCTGACTCGCTTTGTTTTCCAAGGTCAATCAGTGAACGTAATCTTAGATCTACACCCACTGGAGTTTGGGTATTATCTGAAATTGTAGGACTTAAAGTGTTACTTACCCCTTCATTAGACAATAAGAAAATTGTCCATAACGATGCATCATACAAAGCTGGAGTCATTACATCACTACGCTTTAGAGCTGGAGCAGATATAGTTAAAGCCGAATCTGCTGCAGAATTAGCTGCAGACCAATATGAAGGTGCTCCAGGGGATGTCATAATAGCACCAAAGGGCCATGCTTCTGGATTATCTTTTTCTTTAGTTTGGTTCCCAATACCTTCAGTTAAATCATTTAAAATCTTTTCTGCTGTTGAATCAGAGCCTTTAGCCGATAAATAATTAGCAAGCCCTATCGAGATATTTGAATTTACTTCAACATTATTGGTAAGTACATTTATGGCTGACTTGGTAGTAGTAGCACTTTGTGTCTTTGTATTGTTAGCTTTTAACTCTTTTTCGATAACCGTCATGCTGAGTTGTATTCTATCTGAAATAAATTTTGCAAAGGTTGGGTCAGATTGTTCAAAAGCGCTGTATCCTTCACCTAAAGCCCAAACATAATCAGCAAACCAATCTGATATTTTTGTATCACTTGGGTTTACATTATCACTAGTAAGTACTTGAGAATTATCTAAAGTATTTTTATTATTTAGCGTGCCATCTGGCTGTATCCAACGCACAGTGTAACCAGCTTTAGCACCAGATGTATTTTGCATATACATTGCCGTTTTCAATAGCGACATTGCTTTAGCTTTACTATCCGCATCACCATAAAGTTTCCAATGTCGCATATAAGCAACAGAAGCTGTAGTAATATCATCTAATCTATAAGCACCTTGACTCCAGTTTTTACCTTCGAAATCTCCAGCTCCAGCATTCTTGTAGCTACCATCTTGATTATGCAATGAAGTTAGCCAAATTGCTTGCCCTTTAGAATCTTTAGCAATGTTATAAGTAGTATGCTGAGCATTTTTCGTTAATGGTACATCAACCAACATTGAATTAAGGTGATTCATGTTAGTTACTGGATTTTCAACTTTAATTGAAGATGCCGTAGGAGTCGCCGGATCTTGTGTCGTCTGAGAACTTTTAGGAAGGCTAGAAACATCACCACATGCAGTTAAAGATAATGATGACAGCAGTGTTATTGCTGCCACACTTTTCCAGTTCTTCCTTGAAAATTCTCGCATAGACTACTCTCGAATTAATCCAAGTACTTCGTCAGTTAGCTTTTTCATTTGTGCTTCATAATGGGCCTCTACATTTAAACGTAGGTATGGCTCAGTGTTTGAAGCACGCAAATTAAACCACCATTTCTTGTCATTACTGTCAAATGTCCAACCGTCCATTGTGGTGAGCGTAGTCTTGTTTGCAAACTCTGCCTTGACTTTTTCAATAGCTTTTGGGATATCTTTAACTGTAGAGTTAATCTCTCCACTTGCAAAATAAGGAGAGTATTTTTTAGATAATTCTGACAAAGGTAATTCTTGTTCACCAAGCATTGCCAATACATACATAGCAGCAAGCATCCCAGTGTCTGCATTATAAAAATCTCGGAAATAAAAATGTGCCGAATGCTCACCACCGAAAATTGCTTTTGTCTTAGCCATATCTGCCTTGATAAACGAGTGGCCCACACGAGTTTCTACTGTCTTAGCTCCAGCTTCACTCAAAAGCTCTGGAACAGCCCGTGAAGTAATTAGGCTATGCAAGATAGTTACATCTTCTTCACCTTGCTTTTGGGCCCTATCTAGCTCGCGCAACCCTACCATTACAGTAATAGCGCTCGGAGTCACATCGTTACCATTTTCATCGACTACAAAACACCGATCTGCATCACCATCGAATGCTAGTCCAATATCAGCTTTTTGTTTTACGACTTCACGTTTTAAATCTTTTAAGTTCTCTGGATCAAGCGGATTCGCTGGATGGTTTGGGAAGGTCCCATCAAGCTCAAAATACATGGGAGTTATTTCTAGAGGTAATGGTTCGAGTAATTCATCACCCAAAACTGCTGGAACGGTTTTCCCTGACATACCATTACCTGCATCAACTACTACCTTTAATTTATGAATATTGCTCAAATCAACTAAGGAACGTAAGTACTCTGCATAAGCTTTGGCTGTATCTTTTTCAGTAATCTTACCTTTATAAGCTACTTCCTCGTATCCGTTATCTATATATTTCTGCGCTAAATCTCTAATATCGTAGAGTCCATCAGCACTTGATATCGGAACTGCCCCAGCTTTACAAATTTTAATACCGTTATACGCTGCTGGATTATGTGAAGCAGTAAACATCACACCAGCCTTATTAAAATAACCAGATGCAAAATACATTTGATCCGTAGAACATAAATCGATAAGTTCAACATCAGCACCACGCGCACTAGCACCTTTAGCAAAACTCTTGGCGAACTCTGGTGAAGATGGTCGCATATCTCCACCAATCAAGATAGCTTTACTCTTTAAATCTAATGTATCAACAGTCGCGGCACCAATAGCTTCAACAATATCATCATCGATAGTTTGCCCTGTAATACCGCGTATATCGTAGGCATTGAAAATGGCTTCGAGTTCTTTTTTCATAACTTCTATTCTACCTTTATTTTGAGTTAAAAAAGAAAAATAAAATCAGTTTGCGCACAAGGTACTATTCACGATAAAGTAGAAAGGTATGGAAGCGTGGCTGAGTATGGCTTAAAGCACCACCCTGCTAAGGTGGAGTCCCCAAAAGGGGACCGCAGGTTCAAATCCTGTCGCTTCCGCGTTTGAAGGATCTTCTACTAGAAGGTCCTTTTTATTTGTCCTCTTATAATCTTAATGGCGTCTATTCTTACAAATGACCCTGAAGTTTGAGTTATAGGCCATAATGTGTTGTTATTTTTCTTTGTAGGGGTTATTTTTTCTGTGATGTAGGCCTGTTTGTTAGCTTCTAAAGTTAGCTTATGGGTTTTAATCAATATTCTGCTTGGTGTGTGCTA
>JASGDC010000009.1:0-59021 GCA_047608145.1 Micrococcaceae bacterium | reverse complement strand
TTATTGCCAACTGTCATCAAATTAGGGTATATCCATACTTGTTCAGCAGTTACACTATCACAACCATCAAGCACAGCAGTAATAGTAAAATTCTTAATATCATCAGAAGCATCAACACTAATACCAGTACTACTAAGCACCGTATTAGTCTTAACCACAAGACCTGATGTCGAGTCCGTAGTACCGAAAGTTAAGATACCTACAGTAAAAGGCACTCCAGTTTTAACCTGAGAGTCATCAGCAAAAGTAGCATCCCCCGTAATAGTCAAAGTAACCGTACCACTAGGAACAGGTACCCCACCTTCTTGAATAGAAAGAGTAACATCACTAGGGAACTCACTACCCTTACCATGAATATAAGGCAAAGCCTCAGCAGTAACACCATTTTCATCATGCACAAACTCAATAGTACTCACATCACAAGCCAACGGACTAGCAGCAAAAGCAGGAACAGTCACCGCAGCAGAAACAACAGGAACACTCCACAAAGCACCCTTAGCCACAGTCCTACGAGAAACACCCTGTTTATCACTTACATCATCATAAAAATTTGAATTACCATCAACCATCAAAAGTTCAACTCCCTAACATTAAAATATGAAACCCGATAACTCAATCCTACCCCCCCCCCCATACCTAAAAACAAAAAAGACACAAAAAACTGAAAAGTTACCTGAGAAAAAGCTAGCAATATTACTGCAGTTCTATTGCATCCCGACCAAAATCAGCCTTAATATCAGCAATGAAGTCAGTATCACCACTTACGCTGATATTATCTGGCAAAGCCAAAACTTTTATCCCAGTTTTAGTAGCTATTTTGAACTTAACTGGGCGCTGTCCAGGATGGTTTTGGAAGATATTCATTAAGTGTTCTAATACTTCTTCAGTAATCGCGTGCTCATCAAACTTTAAGGTAAAAGTCTGATTTTCCCGTGGAAGTAGTTTTTCGCCATCAAGAATCTTCATACTAGAAGCCATGATACTTAATGAACCATCATCACGTTTTGAAATCCTACCGTCAATACTAACCAACATGTCTTCTTGTAATAGAGTAGCAATTGGCTCATAAACCCTATTAAAGAACATTACCTCCATAGAACCGGTAGTATCCTCAATTTCTACCCGCGCATACTCTTTGTTTGAAGCCTTAGCTCTACGTACGGTAATACTAGTAATTAACCCAGCAATTTTAACTTGTTGTCGATCTCTAATATGTTCATCTGCAATAATCTCTCGAATTGCCAAATCAGAATAACGGTCAATCGCATGTTCCATCCCCTTTAGTGGATGGTCAGAAACATACATTCCTAGAACTTCTCGTTCGTTAGCAAGCTTAGTCTTACGATCCCACTCAAGGATATCTGGGATATCAATGTGCACGCTTTCAATTTCAGATTCGCCATCACTTTCTGCAGAAAAAGCACCAAATAAATCGAACTGCCCGATTGATTCATTTTTCTTGATGTTTGTCACACTTTCAATGGCATCTTCGACTATTCTCTCAAGTGATCTACGAGTGTGCCCAAAAGAGTCAAAAGCTCCGGATTTCACCATTGAATGGATACTACGCTTGTTAAGCAAAGACTGTGGAATCTTCATCATGAAATCTTTGAAATCAATAAACTTGCCTTTTTCTACAATAGTTTCCTGAATTCTACCTACCTGTAAAGCACCCACATTGCGCACGGCACCAAGACCGAAACGAATGTTACCACCAACCGCAGTAAAGTTCACTGAAGATTCGTTAACATCTGGAGTCAAAACTATAATCCCCATATGACGACATTCGTTAAGATATAACGCCATCTTGTCACTATCTGCACCGACACTGGAAAGCAAAGCAGCCATGTACTCCACTGGGTAATTTGCTTTAAGATAAGCAGTCCAATAAGAAATCACACCATAGGCTGCTGAGTGAGCTTTGTTAAAGGCATAGTCTGAGAATGGCAGTAGGATATCCCAAAGTGTCTTAACAGCATCTTCGGAGAAACCGTTATTTATCATTCCAGCTTTGAAGTCCACATACTGTTTATCCAGCTCTGACTTCTTCTTTTTACCCATAGCACGACGCAAAATATCTGCTTGGCCAAGCGAATAACCAGCAACTTTCTGCGCAATCGCCATTACCTGCTCCTGATAGACAATCAAACCATAAGTGGTATCAAGAATGTCTTTCAAAGGCTCAGCTAACTCTGGATGAATTGGCTCAATTTTCTGCTGCCCAATTTTACGCAATGCATAATTATTGTGCGAGTTAGCACCCATCGGACCAGGACGATACAACGCAATAACCGCAGAAATATCTTCGAAGTTGTCCGGACGCATCAGCTTAAGTAAGTTACGCATTGGACCACCATCAAGCTGGAACACTCCTAAAGTATCACCGCGCGCTAGTAAATCATATGCTTTGGGATCATCAAAAGTTAACTTTTCAAGGTTAATATCATCACCTTTATTGGATTTAATATTAACCAAAGCATCGTCAATAATAGTTAAGTTACGCAACCCCAAGAAGTCCATTTTGATCAAACCAAGAGATTCACACGTCGGATAATCAAACTGGGTAATAATCTGCCCATCTTGCTCACGTTTCATCAACGGGATAATATCCATCAATGGATCTGATGACATAATCACACCAGCTGCATGGACACCCCACTGGCGCTTAAGGCCTTCCAATCCTAGCGCAGTATCGAAAACTTCTTTCAAATAACCTTGTGATTCAACGGTTTCACGGAATTTTTGGCCTTCTTTATAACGCGCATGGCCCTTATTATAAATTTCATTTATTGGGACATCTTTACCCATTACCGTCTCAGGCATTGCTTTTGTAAGGGTCTCACCAACTGAGAATTCATGACCTAAAACACGTGCTGCATCTTTAAGTGCCTGCTTAGATTTGATAGTACCGTATGTCACAATCTGTGCCACACGTTCATCCCCATATTTATCAGTTACATACTGGATAACTTCGCCACGACGTCTATCGTCAAAGTCCACATCGAAGTCGGGCATCGACACACGATCTGGATTAAGGAATCGCTCAAAAATTAAACCATGCTGTAATGGGTCAAGCTCAGTAATACGCATTGCATAAGCCACAATAGATCCAGCACCTGAGCCACGACCTGGACCTACTTTAATGCCATTGTCTTTCGCCCAGTTAATGAAGTCTGCGACTACTAGGAAGTAGCCAGTGAATCCCATCTTTGAGATAACTTCGGTTTCGTAGTTAGCCTGATTACGTACCTCTTCAGGGATACCCTCTGGATAACGGTAATGCAGCCCTTTTTCTACTTCTTTAACGAACCAGCTTTCTTCAGTCTCCCCTGGTGGCACATCAAACTTAGGCATGTAGTTAGCTGACTCATTGAATTCGACATTACAACGCTCAGCAATCTTTAGGGTATTGTCACAAGCTTCTGGGACATCTTTGAATATCTGTCGCATTTCTGCAGCAGACTTTACATAGTAACCATCACCATCAAACTGAAAACGTTTTGGATCTTGTAAGGTAGAACCTGACTGGACACAAAGTAATGCTGAATGGGCTTTAGCATCACTTTGCTCTACATAATGCAAGTCATTAGTAGCAACTAGTGGAATATCCAATTCTTTAGCTAAACGTAATAAGTCTTCTTTGACACGACGCTCAACTGAAATATTGTGATCCATTAATTCACAAAAGAAATTATCTTTACCAAAGATATCTTGGAACTCACCTGCAGCTTTACGAGCTTCATCATACTGACCTAAACGAAGCCTAGTTTGCACCTCGCCACCTGGACAGCCTGTAGTGGCAATTATTCCCTTGCCGTAAGTTTGTAGTAACTCACGGTCCATACGTGCTTTGTAATAGGTGCCTTCAATAGAAGCCAGTGAAGCCAACCTAAACAAATTATGCATCCCTGGAGTGTTTTCAGCCCACATCGTCATGTGCGTATATGCACCTGCACCAGAAACATCATCACCGGTATTGCTATTGTCATCTCCCCAACGCACACGTTTACGTTCAAAACGCGAAGTATTCGGGGTTAAATAGGCTTCAATACCGATGATTGGCTTTACGCCTTCTGATTTACCAGCTTTCCAAAATTCATAAGAACCAAACATATTTCCATGGTCAGTCATTGCTACAGCTGGCATGTCAAAAGACTTTACCTTATTAAATAAGTCAGTAATACGAGCAGCACCATCGAGCATAGAGTACTCGGTGTGATTATGTAGATGGACGAAAGAAGCTTCACTCATTATGGATTCCTCAATAGTTCAAGACTGTCGGCTAAATCTTTAGGGTACTTACTAGCAAACTCAACTTGCTCACCAGTAGTCGGATGCACAAAACCTAATTTATGGGCGTGTAACCACTGTCTAGTTAGTTTTAATTCATTAGTTAACTTCGGATTACTACCATATAATGGGTCACCGACACATGGATGATTAATAGCAGCAAAATGTACACGAATTTGATGGGTTCGACCGGTTTCGAGATGAACTTCAAATAAAGTCGCTCGCCCAAATGCTTCCAATAACTCATAATGTGTTACGGCATTTCGTCCACCTTCCATGACTGCAAATTTCCAATCATGTTTTGGGTGCCTAGCAATTGGCGCATCAATCGTACCTTCAAGTGGATCTGGCATCCCTTGCGCTAAAGTGTGATAGATTTTAGTAACTTCACGGTTCTTAAAGTAACCTTTCAAAATTGAATAAGCTCGTTCGCTTTTTGCAAGCACCATCACACCACTAGTACCCACATCTAAACGTTGCACAATACCTTGACGTTCTGGTGCTCCAGAGGTAGAAATTTTGTGCCCTTGATGAGCTAATGAAGTTACTAAATCAGCACCTTCCCAGCCCACAGATGGATGAGAAGCTACTTCAGCAGGTTTATCAATAACCAAAATGTCATGGTCTTCATAAATCACTGGAATTTTAACAAATGGAGTTTCGACCTTTTTGTCGTCTTGCTTTGGTTCAATGATAATTATTTCAGTATTTTGCTTTAATGCCAAGGACTTTTGAGCTTTTAATTTCTTGCCGCCAAGTTTTACTGAAACTAAATTTTGTGCAATAAGTTTACTAGATTTAGTACGGTTTATATCTAATAGTGAAGCTATTGCACTATCCAAACGCATCCCCACTAACTCATCATTAATCGTGAACTTACGCTTTGTCATAATCAACCTCTTTAAAAACTAGTAATATCATCAAAAAGCCACCGATGACAATACACGAATCCGCAATATTAAAAATTGCAAAATGGGGAAGTTGAATAAAATCTACTACTGCTCCGTGAAACAATGCTGGCTCACGAAACAAACGATCCATTAGATTACCAAGTGTACCACCAGTAATTAGACCAAGAGATAAACACCATGGCCAGGCCTTTACTCTAGTCATAAAGACAGCTATTCCTACGATAGCAATGAATGCAATTAAGGTAAAAACCCAAGTAAAATTCGTGCCAAGTGAAAATGCGGCGCCCGAATTTCTAATAAAAGTAAATCGAAGTAGATTACCAAGTATTGGGATACTTTGTCCTTCTTGCACGGTGTGGATTACCAGCTGTTTACTGATGAAATCCAACACTAATACAATAGAACTAAAACCTATATAAGTTAGATAGGGATGCCTGTTAAGTGCAAGCCGCATTTATCTACCTATATTTTTACGAGCTTTTTTCTTCTTTTCAGATAAAGAACGAGTATTGAACTTTTTCATTGCAACAGTATCTTCAGATACTTCTGATTCATCATACTCATCATGTGCTGGAACTTGATAACCAGATGCTGCTTCGTATGAATTAGATTCAAAATCATCAGAATGGCTGTGGTGAAGTTCTTCTTCATCTTCCTTTGGTTTTAACACAGGCAATGCCGAAGAAGTCAAAACTGAAGAACGATCGTGTTGTTGGGGCATTGGCCCACCTAAAGTAGGGACGCCACTTTGTGCCGCAGCGGAATCATTAAAGGAATGCTGAAGTGGTGGCATTGATGCCACTGGGCGCATTTCATTAACTACTGAACCACTTACATCTAGCTCCCGTAAGTGTGACTCGATATAAGACTTTAAGCGTGCACGATAGTCACGGTCAAAAGCACGAAGTTGTTCAATCTTAGTTTCTAGGATTGACTTCTCTTCTTGTAGGTTTTCTACGATTTCATTACGCTTTGATTGTGCTTCATTAACAAGTGACTTTGCATCATTTTCAGCTTGCTGAATCATATTATCGCGTTTACTAACACCTTCAGCAACATGTTGGTCATGAATCTGTTGTGCCATCTTAATTACACTTGCAGCTGAGTCTTCCGAAGCTTCACTTTGCTCCAAACTAGCAGGCTTGTGTGATGGTTCCCAAGAAGAAACTTCCTTCCTGGACTCTTGTTTATGCTTGCTTACCTGACTAGCAGATAAGATAGCTGATGAACCTGCCTTCGTCTGAGACGCACTAAGTATTTTTGCATTACTTTGTGCACTAACTGGAGCTCCTGAATCAGCAGCTCCGCTAGCTAAACGCTTACGTAAAACTTTATTTTCTTTTATCAATCGACGCATTTCGATGACGATTTCATCTAAGAAATCATCTACCTCGTCTTGATCATAACCTTCACGAAATTTTGTAGGCTGAAAACGCTTACTAACGATGTCCTCTGGCGTAAGTGCCATTCAATGCCCTCCCATTTTAATAAATTGCTTATCAATATAAACAGCTAAGAAAACACTGTTTAAACAGCAAACAATATTATTTGACTATTAAATTACCTTAATTCTACCTCATCATGTTTATAAGAAAAACACAAAAGAATGCTAAAACTGTAAAAGCAACGTCAACTCCAACACCATCTCCAACTTTCATTGGCGGTACAATCTTACGTAACTCAGCTAACGGCGGTTCAGTAATCTTATAAACTGGACCTGCTACTTTATCAAGAGCACTTTCTGGTTTTATTACTTTAAACACTTTTAGCATGTCTACAATTGCCCGAATAACTAGACACACAAAGAAAATAATAAGTAGCCAATAGATCACTCTAGAAATTCCTAATAACATCTATCAATCCCCTTAATTTAATCTTTTGGCTATTACTTACTAGTTCATATTTGAAATACTATAGTTCGTTCCACCACCAGCAACATTTGGCTTTTCATCGGTGATTACTTCAACATATGACGGTGAAAGCAAAAATACTTTATTAGTAACACGTTCAATAGTGCCGTGCATACCAAAAACTAGACCTGCTGAAAAATCTACTAGGCGTTTAGCTTCTGCATCGCCCATATCTGAAACGTTCATAATAACTGGCACGTTATTGCGGAAACTTTCACCAATAAGCTTTGCATCATTGTATGAGCGTGGGTGAATAGTAGTAATGCGATTTATAGCGCTGTCTCCCATAGTTTTATTTATAGATGTCACTTTATCCTTACCTACTGCTGCTTGACGATTTTCAGGACTAGCACCAAAACTAGATTCTGAAGAAACTGGTGTTTGCTGTTGACGAACTGCTGAAGTTTGCTGCTGCGCTACTACTGGTGACTGTGATCGTACTGTAGACTGTATTTGAGATACTGCACGCTGTTGTGGAGCATATTGTTGTTGGGTAGCAGCTACTTGATTTTGAGTAGCTATTGCTGATGTTTGCGGTTGTTGCTGAGGAATTACCTCTGGAACCATAGTAGCATTCACTCTACCGGTACGAGAGTGTGGTTGCACAGGCTGAATCTGATCGATTGCCTCGGTCTCTGGATAAGCCTCATCAAGTTGATATTGGTCGCCACTGTCGGCTAGACCTAAGTATTCCATAGCTTTGCGCATTGCGCCCATAGTTGCTCCTCATGCGGGGAAAAGTTTGTAGAAACGTCAGAAGGAAACAAACATCCTTTAACTACTAACCTACCCTCATGCAATTCGTTTTCCTAGTAAATCCTATATCTAATTTTATCGTGTCGGATTAAAATTGCATAGTAAAAATTAAGCAATCTTAATTCCACCTATGAATCTTCCAGCACGATTATCACGTCGATAAGAGAAGAAATTTTCGTTCTCTAACGTGCATACATTAACATCAATTATTTCTTTGACAGCTTCATTTTTCGCAAGTTGAAGCCTAATGCCATCTTTTAGTTTAAACACAATTTTACCTTCAAAACTATAGCCAGTAGAACCAGGTATTTGCTGTTCACATTCTTTAGCAAGTTCTTCAGGAATTTCGTAACAATCTGCACAAATACTTGGTCCTAGAACCACAGTCACAGCTTTAGCGCCAAAGTCTTTCATTTTTGCAATTGTTTTTTTAACAATCTCATTTAACACTCCAGCACGACCAGCATGAGCTACTGCATAAACTCCAGCTTTATCATCAAAAAGAATAACTGGAACACAGTCTGCGACCATTACTGCGCCTGCGGCACCACTACCAGTAAATACCAGTGCGTCAGTATCAGCAACCTCAGCTTTTGAAAGACGATCTTTGCCTTTAAAAACTGCAACTCTATCACCATGAGCCTGCGACATATACTGCACTGATGGCACTTTAAGCAATTGAGCTAATTCCTCACGATTTTTAGTTACCACACTATTAAAATCTTGAGGGTCATAATCAGCAACTGGCACATGGTAAGCAAGATTATTGCTACCATGCGGAGCTGCCATAGAAATGTCTCTGGCACCGGTATAAAACAAAAAGGTACCTGAATCTAATGTACGAGACCATTCGAACATCGACATAAGGTACCTATATTGTTTTTAAACTTAATTACTTCAAGAAATCTGGAACATCTAAGTCATCCTGGTTAGGAACGTCTTGGATGCCGGTATTGTTACGCTGTGGACTACCAAAAGAACCAGTTTCTGAAGGAGCAGCTTGTGGTTTACGAGTAGGCGCAGAAGGCTGCTCTGAAGTATGCTGATGAGTAAGCTTTTCTGACTCTTCATCTGTAGGTTCAAACGCATCTTCACTTGCAGTATCCAAGTTCTTTGGTAATTCTGGAACTGCACCAGTTGCATTGCCACCTTTATTATTACCAGAATAACCAAGGCCTTTAGCTACATCAGATTGCTGTGCAGCTTCTTCTTCTGGACTATCGAAACCAGCAGCAATAACAGTAACGCGTGTTTCATCGCCAAGGCTGTCATCAATAACTGCACCGAAGATAATATTTGCATCAGGGTGTGCAACTTCTTGCACTAGACGAGCAGCTTCATTAATTTCGAATAGACCAAGATCACTACCACCTTGAATAGAAAGCAATACACCGTGAGCACCATCAATGCTTGCTTCAAGAAGTGGAGAGGCGATTGCCAGTTCTGCAGCTTTAACTGCACGGTCTTCGCCAGTTGCAGCGCCAATACCCATTAGTGCACTACCGGCACCTTCCATTACAGACTTAACGTCAGCAAAGTCAAGGTTAATTAGGCCAGGTGTAGTAATCAAATCAGTGATGCCTTGCACACCAGATAGCAATACTGTATCTGCTGAATGGAATGCATCTAGCATAGAAACATTCTGGTCAGAGATAGAAAGTAGACGGTCGTTAGGAATAACGATAAGTGTATCTACTTCTTCACGAAGTGCTTCAATACCGGCATCAGCCTGAGTAGAACGACGACGACCTTCAAAAGTAAATGGACGAGTAACTACACCAATAGTCAATGCGCCCATTGAACGAGCAATGCGAGCTACTACCGGAGCACCACCAGTACCAGTACCGCCACCTTCTCCGGCAGTAACAAATACCATGTCAGCACCTTCAAGAACTTCTTTAATCTCTTGTTCATGATCTTCTGCTGACTTGCGACCAACCTCAGGGTTTGCGCCAGCACCCAAACCACGAGTCAATTCTCGACCTACGTCTAGTTTTACATCAGCATCAGACATCAGAAGTGCTTGAGCGTCAGTGTTAATAGCGATGAATTCAACGCCACTTAAGCCGGCTTCAATCATTCGGTTAACAGCGTTAACGCCGCCACCACCGATACCGACAACTTTAATCACTGCTAAATAATTTTGCGGTGCTACCACGTTTACCCCTTAAAGAAGTTACTTTTTAAAAATCTTATATCTCGTCTATTGTACCCGAAAGTACACAAAAACCTCTATTGTGAGCTTACTGTAATTTATTTTGTTTTAGAAATATATTCCATGCGTGTTGTGTTGTCATGGCAATCTCAGTAGAATCAACAACTACACTAGTCTACACACATATTTTTTGTTTTCATAATCTTTATCAAAATTAGAATCAAAAATCTATTAATAATTTGAAGAAAATGGCATATCAGTAGGCTGTGGGTCGACAGTCTCAGCTGCTGGTTTACCACCTTGAGTTACTGGGCGTTCCGGCGTGGAAACATCGAAAGATTTAACTCCAGTATCTTTATTTTTATCTATCAGTAATCGTATTACTTTAGCTTTAAATTCACTCTGAGTAGCATCTCCCCAATAAACCTTAGCCCCATTATTAAGGGTTAAAACTACTGAAGTTGGTGATGAAGCCGCAATAGTGTTTACTTGGCTTAAAATATCATCTGGCAAAGCATTCATAACTTGGGAAATCATCTTGAAGTTATCTTGATTTAGTGCAGCACGACCGCCATCAAGTACTGGCAATTTAGCATCAGTTCGCTTAGCTATTTCTCTGATTTCTACACCATTGGGGTCAATAACAATAAACTTATTACCATTTTGAATCATTGCTGACTCACGGCGTTCTTGCACATTAACAATTAAAGTATGTGGCGGTTTCGCTTGTACACTGACATCTTGGATTGGACCAAGACTAATCAAGCGACGCAAGACATCATTCTTAGTAACATGAGCTAAAGGTTTACCTTGTAAGTCGCTCAAATGTTGCTGAACTTCAGCAGTTGGCACTGCTTTATTATTGCGAACATCAATATTACGAATTGCCATTACTGGCGAATTAACCACTAAAGTCACTACGGCAAATACTAATGCCATTGGGATCAATACACTTAAGAAAATCCTTAACCATTTTGGAAATTTGTCTACCGTATTCTCACGGATTAATGCAATAGTATTATTTTGCTCACTTCGCTCTAATTCTTGATAATCTAGTGCGTTAGCCTTTTTACCACCAACACCAAAGCGAGCGCCTAATGCGGCACCAAATCTTTTTACATCACGAATGACAGGCGCAGCACCTTTACTATTTTTATTTGTGCTGCGTTTTTTTCGCCTTCGTTTCGATTTAGCATATCCTTTTGGCTTTGGTATTCTACTTTTTTCGTCAGCTAGTCTAGCGTCAAATTTTTCTTTATTAAACTTTGGTAAAGAATTACTTTTGGGTTGTGCTTCAGCAGGAATTGGCTGGGCAGAAACATTATTTTTAGGCACTTGACTTTGACTTACAGGAGGTTTATCAGAAGATGAATTACCACCTAGACTCTTAGCAATACTCGGCTTTGGTGGCCGTTTAAAGCTATCTGGGTTAGCCATCTAATTCCTTTAATGTTTCTAAAATATCTTTACCAAGTGCAGTTACATCACCAGCCCCAATAGTCATTAGTACGTCACCTGGTTTAGCTGATTTAGCTAATTTATTAACCGCTTCTTGTTTATCAACGATAAATTCAGCCTTTTTGCTATGTTTAGTAATCGTTTCGCCTGAAATATTGTCAAAACGAGTTTCTCGAGCACCAAAAACATCAAGCACAATAACAGTGTCAGCAGTGTCCAGTGCTTCAGCAAATTCTTTAGCGAAATTACGAGTACGGCTGTATAGATGAGGCTGGAAAATCACACGTACTGCATTATCGTGTGCAACTTCTTTTGCCGCTTTCACAGCTGAACTAACCTCAGTCGGATGATGTGCATAATCATCATAAACGCTAATATTGTTTACTTTACCTTTTAAATCAAACCGGCGAGCAGCCCCACCAAAATTTTCCAAAGCTGTCTTTATCTTTTCAATATCAGCATCCACCAATGCCGATGCAATTAAAGCAGCAGTAGCATTATAAGCATTGTGCTTTCCTGGTAGATTAACGACAAAATCTTGGCTATCTAATGCTTCAAGACCTGGGTACTTAGTTGTCAAAGTAAAGACACTCTTGCCATCTTTAATATCAAAATCTTTAATAATTACATCTGCGTCTTGGAAACCATAACGAATGAATTTTTCAGTATGGTTAAGCGTTAACCTTTGATTACCAGCATCATCAGCACAAATAATTACTTTGCCTTTGTTTTCTTGAACACCAGCAATAAACTTTGCAAAAGCTTTAAACACAGCCTTTTCAGTACCATAGTAATCTAAATGATCAGCTTCAACGTTAGTGACAATGGCAATTTCTGGATAGTATTTCAAGAAAGAACCATCAGATTCATCAGCCTCAGCAACAAAAAATTCACTTTGCTTACTTTCCACATCTTCTAAATCTTGAACTGCAGCACCAATTGCATGTCCAGGATTTTTACCGCCAGCTTCAAATGCAACTGCAGTAAGAGCTGAAGTACTAGTTTTACCATGAGTACCAACCACACAAACAGCATGAGAATTATTGACTAAATACGCTAAAGCATCAGAACGATGAATCACTCGTAGTCCAGCTGCCTTTGCCGCTTTTAATTCTGGGTTTTCTGGTTTGATTGCACTTGAAACAATTACAGTTTTTGCATTACCTAGATTTTTAGCATAGTGCCCCAGAGTAACCTTGGCACCTTGTTTTTCCAGTTTGCGAAAATTGTCTGAATCAGTCATATCTGAACCAGATACTTTTTCACCACGAGCTAGAATATTCCTAGCAATGGGAGCCATTCCTGCACCACCGATTGCAATAAGATGGAAAGGTCCCTGGAATTTATTATCTACTTCACGCATTTGTTACCTGCTCAATCATCTCAGCTACTTGTACGTCTGCATCGCGTATACCCATTTTATAGGCATTTGCTGCTAATTTTTGTTGTGCAGCTTCATTATTTAATAATGGTATTAATTCTTCGCTAATGAACTTATCATTAAACTCGTGGTTATCCACCATTACTCCACCACCAGCATCAACCACAGGTTGTGCATTTAAGCGTTGCTCGCCATTACCGAAAGGCAGCGGAATAAATACTGCAGGAACACCAACTGCACAAACTTCTGAAACTGTACCTGAACCAGAACGGCATACTAAAATATCTGCTGCAGCATAAACATCTTGCATTTGTGAGATAAATTCAACTTGATGGTAGTGTGGAAATTTACCTGAAACTTCAATAGCCTTGCCAGGCCCGACAATATGTAACACTTGAATATCATTATCTTCAAAGTTTTGTAACGTTTTAACTAAAGCCTCGTTAACAGACTTTGCACCAGAAGAACCACCTGTAACAATCAATGTTTTAATATCTGGCTCAAGACCAAGTCGTTCACGAGCTGTTTTTTGTTTGGCAATCCTATCTAGGCTAGATATTTCTTTTTTCATTGGCATTCCGACTCGGACACCTTTAGGTAATCCAGCATCAGCAAAAGCGGTACCAACTGCAGCAGCTTTCTTTGTTCCAAGTTTATTAGCTAAACCAGGAACAGTATTAGCTTCATGAATCACATATGGAATCTTTAACTGTTGTGCCGCAATATATGCAGGTGTTGAGACATAACCACCAACACCAAAAACTACATCAGCTTTTACCTCAAGTAATATTTCCTTAACACTCTTGATTGCTTTATAAAATAGCTTTGGGAACTTTAAAGTGTATGCATCAGGACGACGCGGGAATGGCACTCGAGGAATAAAGCGCAGTTCGAAACCAGCAGCGGGAACCATCTGTTTTTCTAATCCCTCTTCAGTACCAATAGCTAAAATTTTTGACTCAGGATTACGAGATCTCAACTCTTCAGCAACGGCAAGCATCGGACTAACATGTCCGGCAGTACCACCGCCGGCAATGACTATTGATAGTGGTCTTTTATTATCCATGAGTTCGCTTTCTTTAACTCTTAAGTATTATCTACTTATTACTGGTAGCTTTCGTTTCCGTTTCAATGGTTTTGATTTTGCCGCATTACGATACTTAGTCTTATTCGTACGCCGTGCATCCCCTGGTTTTGCTTCAGTTCTAGCAAAAGATAACACCATTCCAATTGCCATCAAAGCAAACAAAACTGCGGTACCACCTGCCGATATCAATGGTAACGGAACACCGATTACTGGAAGTGCCCCAGTAACCATTCCCATATTGATTATAGCTTGACCCATAATCCAAAACAGTACTGCTGAAGTAGCAATCCTAATATATGGATCACTATGGCGTAAAACTACACGTAAGAAAGCAATTGCCAAAGTACAAAAAAGCGCAACTACAATAATAGCGCCAAAGAAACCAAGCTCTTCACCAATTACTGCAAAAATATAGTCGTTATGGGCTTCTGGCAACCAAGACCACTTCTCACGACTTGAGCCAAGCCCTAAGCCAAACCAGCCACCGCTTGCCAATCCGAATAAACCAGCTTGAGACTGCCAACACATCCCTTGAATGTCAGTGCTGTTACAGCTCCCACCCCAAGTGGTAATACGAGCTAGACGGTTTGGATCAGTCAAAGCAAAAAAGGCAGCTCCCACCACACCAATACCAATAATAAAGGTGAATATTCGCATTGGAACACCCGAAACAAAAATAGCGCCGAATATAATTAAT
Organism: Micrococcaceae bacterium; assembly: GCA_047608145.1. Taxonomy (GTDB): domain Bacteria; phylum Actinomycetota; class Actinomycetes; order Actinomycetales; family Micrococcaceae; genus JASGDC01. The sequence goes on along the minus strand of JASGDC010000009.1, from coordinate 44,376 downwards.
GAGATAACAATCGAAGTACCCATGTCATGCCCAATAAGTACCAGTAAAATAACTGGCACACTTGGTACTAATATTTTTTCAAATAAAATCCAAGCGTCAGATAAATACTTTCGGTTCATTGCCAAAACACCAGGCAGCCATATACAGAGTGCAAACTTAGCAAACTCTGAAGGCTGACCACTAATAGGTCCGATTCGAATCCAGTTTTTGTTACCGTTTACTTCATAACCAACGAGCTGCACTAGAATAAGCAAGATGTAGGTTAATATCATTGCTGGCCAACCCCAACGTTGATACCTATCTCTTGGAATTCGTGCCACAATATGCATGACTACCAAACCAAGGATTGCCCAAATCGCCTGACGTAAAAAGATACTATAGCTAGGGATACCTTGTCTAATCGACTCCACTGAAGAAGCAGATAACACCATTAATAGGCCTAGTCCAACTAAAACATAAGTCGAAAATAAGATCATGTAGTATGCAGAACTATCCCGATTAAATGTTGGGAAATACTTTTTAAAAGTAAGTTGAGTTTTTTGAGTTAGCTTAATTAAAATATTACTAAAATTTTCTCGATTAAGACTATTTTTAGTAGTAACGAGCTTTTCTTGAACCTTTGCTTTATTGAAAAGATTTTTCTTAGCTTTTTTATTACTAGCTCTGGTAGCTTCAGGTTTGCCACTTGGAAAAGCAGCAGTAGGTAGATAATCAGGACGTGGAGGAAGTTCTTGACCCATATTAATCCTCCAATTTCTCTACTTCAGCGGCGAATTTTTCACCTCGATCAGCATAAGTCTTAAACTGATCCATAGATGCTGCGGCTGGAGCTAAGAGTACTACATCGCCTGAAACAGCTGCTTCTTTAGCTTTAGTAACAGCCTGTGCCATGACTTCCTGCCCGTCGCTTGCAGTAGTTTCATAAATTGGGACAGCTGGAGCTTTTTCAGTTAAAGCAACTTTTAATAAAGATTTATCCTCACCAATTAATATTACAGCTTTTAACCGATGTCCATGTTCGGAAATGAAATCTTCATACCTTGCCCCTTTGGCAAGTCCACCTGCAATCCAGACAATCTCCTCGAAAGCTGACAATGAAGCTGCAGCTGCATGTGAGTTAGTTGCTTTAGAGTCATTTATCCATGTAACGCCATCAATTTCTGCAACTTTTTCAATACGATGTCCAGAAGAACGATAGTTTTTCAAACCTGCTTGAATAGCAGCAGGCTCCACATCAATTGCTCGTGCCAATCCAGCTGCAGCAAGTGCATTAGTAATAGTATGCGAAGCTAACGGTTCGCCTAAGTCTGCAAAAGTACATAACTCTAAGGCATGGGTTTGGCGGTTTGGCAAAAATGCGCGGTCGCACAGCACATCTTCAACCACACCTAACATGCTACGTTCTGGAGTACCTTTAGTGAAAGCTACAGCACGTGCTCCTTCAACTACGTCAGCTTGCTCTACCATCTTCAAAGTTACTGGATCTTCTAGGTTATAAATACATGCAATTTTGACTTGATTAAAAATCTTAGCCTTTGCTTTGATGTATTCTTCTTCACTACCATGCCAATCTAAATGATCAGCCGCAATATTAAGTACTACTGCAGCTTCTGCAGAAACACTTTCACTCCAATGTAACTGAAAGCTTGAAAGTTCTGCTGCAAAAACATCATACTCTTCAGGTTCACGAATTGCATCCAAGATTGGGAAGCCAATATTGCCGACTGCTTTAGCTTTTAAACCTGCATGATGCAAAATTGACTCCAGCATTCCGGTAGTTGTAGTTTTACCGTTGGTACCAGTAATTAACAACCATTTAGCAGTTTTTTTACCTTTGCGAGTATGTAACCGCCAAGCTAATTCCACATCGCCCCATATCGGGATGTCATGCTTAGCAGCTACTTTAAAAATCTTATGATATGGTGGCCAACCTGGTGACGTAACAATCAAGTCATAATCTGATAAAGCCCTAAGAACTTTAGCTTCATCATTTGTAAACTTTCCACCAATAATCTCTAAAGTCTGTAGCGAATCTTTAATTTTTTCTGGATCAGAACCATCGAAAACTGTTACTGTTGCACCTTTTTCTAGTAAAGTATCAGCACATGAAAAACCCGCAACACCAATGCCCGTAACTAAAATATTTAAGTTACTCCAGTCGGCATCCCATGAGTTTAGCTCAGGCAAAGAAACCTGTTGAGTCATAATTAGTCACTCACCACCGTTACCCATTCAGAGAAGAAAATTCCTACCCCAAGCGCTACAAAGAATAAAGTAATAATCCAAAAACGTACCACTACTGTTTGCTCTTTCCAGCCACTTAACTCAAAGTGGTGCTGCAATGGTGCCATCTTAAATACTCGCTTACCCCCAGAAATCCTGAAGTAGCTTACTTGGATAATTACTGAAAGCAAAATAATGACAAAAAGTCCACCAATAATTGGCAATAATAATTCGGTCCTAGTTAAAATAGCAAGACCGCCAATAGCTGCACCTAGTGATAATGAACCTGCATCACCCATAAAAATCTGTGCAGGTGAAGTATTCCACCATAAGAAACCGATACAAGCACCAACTAATGTAGCAGCTAATACTGTTAAATCACGTGAATCACGCACCGTATAGCAACCTGGAGTATCCACTAGTGCACGCTGACAACTATGGAAACTCTGGAATATTGTGATTATCACATATGAACCAAAAATAATTGCACTAGCACCAGCTGCAAGACCATCAAGACCATCTGCTAGATTTACCCCGTTACTAATCGCAACGTTGATGAAGTTACTCCAAATAATAAATAGAATTACTCCCAATAATGGGATACCGAAAGACAAATCAATATGCGGTAAATCGCGCACAAATGATACTTTATAAGTTGCTGGAGTAATACCTGACTTATCCGGGAACATCGTAGCTAGAATAGCAAAAATTGTACCGACAGCAAGCTGCCCGAATACCTTTGCTTTTGCAGTTAAACCTAGATTTTGTTTCTTAGAAATTTTTAGATAGTCGTCTAAGAAACCTACTAAACACATCCCGACAATTAAGAAAATAAATACTAAACCGCTAGCTGAAGGTGGGATAAGAAAGACCAAATGTGCAATAAAATACGCCAGCACCACTGATCCAATGATGACTACACCACCCATTGTCGGTGTACCACGCTTCACCATGTGCGAGTCTGGACCATCCTCACGAATAAACTGACCATACTCAGCTTTTTCTAGTTGCTTAATGAAAAATGGAGTTCCCAATAAGGAAAACATTAATGCAAAAAAACCAGCTATTAGTATCTGAATCACGTATTATCGCTCCCCACTGCTTTTTTGAAAGCTGTAGCTGGTTGCTGCAAAATATCTTCACCTAGTAAGCCCAGTCCGGAGCCATTAGAAGATTTAAATAACACCACATCATCAGATTCCACTTCTTCAAAAAGAACCTTTTTTGCTTCGTCAAAATTATCGGCATAGTATGCCTCATCGCCCCAAGAGCCTTCAAGTTGAGCAGCATTATATAATGCTTTGGCACCAGAACCGATTACAATCAGTTTAGGAATATTTAGACGCACTACAGTACGACCAACTTCATCATGCCGAAGCGCAGACTCATCACCAAGTTCTAGCATTTCACCTAATACAGCCCATGCACGTTTTTTCTCACCCAGATGAGCTAAAGCTTGCAATGAAGCTTTCATAGACTCAGGGTTCGCATTATATGCGTCATTAATCACAGTGAAACCTGCTTGATGTTTATCTAATTGCATACGCCATTTACTCATCGAATTTTTTGTATTTAGTGCTTTGACAATCATACTAGGTTTTATACCTAAATTAAAAGCAGCAGCACTTGCAGCTAATAAATTAGATATATGGTGTGCCCCCATGATTTTTGCGTCTATATGCTTAGTCTCTTCATTAGGAAATTCAATATCAAAGTGCGGATAAGACAATTCGTCTAATTCGATATTTTTAGCAATAATTTTATTATCTTTTTCAGCTATTTTAAGATTTTCGTTAGTTCCAAACCATGTAATCGGAGCTTGGGTGCGCTCTTGCATTTTAACAACAGCCCCATCATCTGCATTAAGGACTGCAAAATTATCTTTACCAAAGTCTTCTACCATTTCGCCTTTGGTTAATGCAATATTTTCTACTCCACCAAATTCACCGGCATGCGCAGTACCAACACACAGTACTACTCCGACATTAGGATGTACCATATCGCACAAATAACGGATATTTCCTACCGCATTAGCACCCATTTCAACTACTAGGTACTTTGTATTTTCGGTAACCCTAAATACGGTAAGTGGCACGCCCACTTCACTATTAAAAGAACCTTGTGGTGCTACGGTCTCGCCATCAAGACTAAAAATCGCAGAAAGTAAATCTTTGGTAGTAGTCTTCCCTGCAGAACCAGTAATTCCGACAATTTTTAAATCGTTTGCTTTACGTGCTTTTTTAACAACTTCAGCAGCTAATTTGCCCATGGCAATAACCACGTCGTCCACGATTACACTTGGCACCACTTCACCGTCTTGTTTTACTTCACGTTCAGCCAAGATAAGTGTAGCTCCGAGCTCTAATGCCTTCGGAATGAAATTATGTCCATCAGCCGTTTCTCCAGGTTTTGCGACAAAAAGATATCCATCAGTTATCTCACGTGAATCTGTAGTAACACCAGCTGAAACCACTAGTTCAGCATCTGCTAGCAATTTACCATCAGTAGCTTTAGCAATCTCTTGAGCAGTTAAACGAATCATTTAAATTTTACTTCCTAAATAAATACTATTTTGAATCTATTCCTAGTGCTTGTCGCAAAATTTCTCTATCATCAAGTTCTAAATCCTCACCCATAACCTCTTGGATAGTTTCGTGACCACGACCAGCAACTAGGATTGTATCCTTGTCAGTAGCAATTTTTACAGCATGCTCAATTGCCTTACTACGCGGTGCAATATTTAAAATTTTAACATCACTTTTACTTTGTGCAGCAGCAACTGCACCCTTTTCTACTTGGTCACGAATTGGAGCTGCTGGTTCACCATGTGGATCATCGTCCGTGACAATAATCACATCTGCGCCTTCTACAGCAATTCTCCCCATATCTTCACGTTTTGTTACATCGCGCTCACCAGTGGCACCAAATACAATAATTAATTTACCTTCTTTAGCCGGCGGAGTAACTGCTTCCATTGCTAACACCATTGCATTAGGATTATGCGCAAAATCTACAATTGCTGCCGGTTCATGGGAGATAACTTGCATACGACCTGGCACATCAGTAAAAAACGGCTTGGCTTCAGTTAAAGTTTTTTGCAATTTTTCAATATCAACACCCGATTCTGCAACCATAACAGTGGCTAATGCCGCATTAGCTACATTGAAAAATCCTGGCAACCCCACAGCAACCTCAAGCTTTGAGCCATTTTTATGTTGCAAAGTAAAGTCATGACCAATATTTCGACGTTTACAGCCAGTTAAAGTCCAATCAGCTTCTTTCCCTTCTAACGCAAGAGAAACACAATCAATATCTGCTTCAGCTATCAGCTTTTCACCCCATTTACTATCAATAATAGCCACACCCTTGCGAGCGTGTTTCTTTGTAAATAGCTCAGCTTTCCGCCTGAAATATTCTTCCATCGTGCCATGCAAATCAAGATGGTCCTGTGTAAGATTAGTGAAACCTACTACATCAAACATCACGTTTGCCACACGGTCAAATTCCAATGCATGTGAAGAAACTTCCATTACAGCAGCGCTGACGTTCTTTTCATTCATAATTCCCAAAATAGCATGAACATCGTTAGCTTCAGGAGTAGTTAAGACACTTGGAATTGGTTCATCATCAGCTACAATCTCAATTGTGCCAATCAAACCAGTTTTATTATCAAAAGCAGTCAATAGTGAACGTATGAAATAACTAGTAGTAGTCTTACCATTAGTACCAGTAATACCAAACATCTTTGGAGTATTATTTTCAGTACCATAAATCTTTGCAGCAAGAGCACCAATCTGTCCACGTGGATTATCAACTTCGTAAATTGGAACTTCAATATCTTTAAGGAACTCCAAACCAGCTTTATCAGTCAATACTGCTATAGCTCCAGCTGTTATTGCCTTATCACTGTACTTTGCTCCATGGGTCTTAGCACCAAGTAATGCCAAATATATGTCACCTGCTTCAACTGAGTTAGTATTTAAACTAATTCCAGCTACAGCTACGCCAGCTGGTTTTCCAGAAATTAACTTTGCCTCAATTTCTGACATTAAATCTTGTAAGTCACAATTTTCAATATTGTTTGGTCTCATAATTTATTCCTACTGTAATTCATCCCCATCATAAGTAACTGGCAAACGGACAGTCTGAGGTGTCGAAGGTGGTACATTATATGCACGTAAAGTTTCTTGCATCACTTCTTTAACTACCGGAGCTGCAATATATTCACCCCAAATAGTGTCAGTGCGCGGGCGTTGAATTGTTACATTTACTACAAATTCTGGATTATCTAATGGTGCAACTCCAATAAATGAAGCCGTACTACCGTCAAACCCTTTACCATCTTTAGAAGCTACTTCCGCAGTACCAGTCTTACCTCCAACACGGTAGTTTGCAATCCTTGAGAAACGTCCACCACCGTCAGTTACTACTGATTCCATTAGTTCTTGAGCCTTTTTGGCTGTTTCTTTTGAAACAACTTGCACGCCAGCTGACTGCTGTGTTTTGTGTTCCACGCCATTTTGATCAATAACTGACTCTACAATTCTTGGCGTCATACGCACTCCATTATTTGCAAGAGTCGCATAAGCAGAAGTCATTTGTAAGTTGGTAACTGCAAAACCTTGACCAAACATCACCGAGTATTGTGTACGTTCATCCCATTGGTCGATTGGGTTAATAATGCCTGCTGACTCACCTGGCAGCTCAATACCAGTGAGTTGCCCAAAGCCAAATTTCTCAAGATAATTGTAACGTTGTTGGACAGTTAATTTTTGCCCCATCATCAAAGTACCTGTGTTAGAAGATTGAGCTAAAATACCGGCTAAAGTAACATGTTGTAATGAATGTTCGTGAGAGTCTTTGAATACTTGACTCCCCATTTGAATAGTGTAAGGAATTTCGAACTTAGTAGTTGGTTCAACAAGCCCCTCTTGCATTGAAGCAGCTGCAAACATCATTTTTGCAGTAGACCCTGGTTCATAAACCTCAGAAACATTTCGGTTATACCGATGGTCTTCATCTGTCTTCTGCGGATTATTAGGATCAACTGTACCATCAGCAGCCATAGCCACTACCTGCCCAGTTTTAGCATTAAGGACAGTGATCATAGCCCAATCGGCTTTGTTTGAAGTCTTAGCACTGTCAGCTGCTTGTTGTGCAAAAGCTTGTACATCTGAATTGATAGTTAACTTAACATTATTGCCATTAACCGGTGGAGTTTCACGAGTTGGTGCAGTAGCGATACGGATACCATCAGCACCACGTTCAATTATACGTTCACCATCTTTACCTTGCAATTCTTCGTTTTCACTTTGTTCAATACCGGCAAGTGGACCTGCGTCGTTAGTAAAACCAAGAATATTACCTGCCACACTGCCAGAAGGATAGACACGCTTAGTAGTCTCATCTGCACCAAGCCAAGGTATATTTAAATTATCAATTTTAGCCTTATCATCTGGTGATACATCTTTTTTAACATAAGCAAACTGCCGCTGGTCCATTGGCTTTGTGGTGTCACCTTCAAAGGCCTTCTTAACTGCTGGTTGACTCATACCTAAAATATTTGCCACATCTGCAACAGTTTTATCTACTGCTACTACCTCTTGATGTCCACTCGTTGTTCTCTCAACAGGCGCCACGTTTTTTGGAGTTACCACTATGTCATATCTTGTAACATTCGTAGCTAATACTTTTCCTGATTGATCTAAAATTTGCCCACGACTTGCTGGGATTATACTTTTAGACATTCTACGTTCTTGAGCAGTTTGTGCTAAACCATTATCAAAACCTTGTAAGTACATTAACCTAACTCCAAGGCCCATTGCCATAACCAACAAACCAATTACAGCACCACGCATTCTATTTCTAGTTTTACCTAGATATGAAGAAAGTACCCAACGTTTAAAACGATTAAAGTTTTGCTTTAAGTCAGTAATAAAATTATTCATTACTTACCACCTCCTGCAGTTGCTGACGCAGTAGGTTCTTTTTGTTTTGGCGCTGGGACAGTACCACCATTTAAATCATCCTGACTGTAATTTGGCACGTCTTCACTTGGCGCTGCTGATGCGGTATCTGTCGAGCCATCAACACCTACCTTAGGGATGCTCTTCATTTCAGCATAACTACGATCTTCAGTCGGTTGGTTTGCTTGTTCTGGCAATGGCGCGGGACCAATAATTTTATTATTATCTAAATCAATATAATCTGGGTCACCTGCAATTGTCATACCTAGAGATTTTGCTTTAGCAGCTAAATTTTGTGGAGCTTCATTGCGAGCAATATCTTCATTTAATTTTTGAGTTTGTAGGGCTAAATCATTTTTTTGATTCGTCAAACCCACAATCTGGTATTGAGTCTGGTAAATGTAGATGTTTAACGCCATTACAATACCGACAGTTGCAACAATTGCCAAGCCACAGATTATGGGAAATAAAAGTCTTTTAGGTTTCTTTAAATCAGGGAGGACACGAAATTGCGATGCATTTTTACGTTTTGCATTGCCAACAGATTTATTTTTGCCAAGACCTTTAAAACGCGGTGCTTTTTTAGCTAAATCTGATGCTTTTGGCATGAACCTTCCCCTCCACTTCTACTATATTAGTCTTTTACTCTTGTGACTGCCCTAAGCCTAACCGATGAAGCTCGAGAATTCCTTAAAATTTCTTTACCACTTGCTTTTTCTGCTCCACGAACCAGTAGTTTCAAATATGGCTTATGCTCCTCCAGCTCAATAGGCAAACCATAAGGAGCAGATGAAGTTGCACCTTTAGTAAAGTTTCTCTTTACAATTTTATCCTCTAATGAGTGATATGCCATAGCTACTATTGCTCCACCAACTTTAAGATTATCGATTGCAGCAGGGATAGCTTGTTTTAATATCTCTAACTCTTGGTTTACTTCAATCCTGATAGCTTGAAAACTCCGTTTAGCTGGATGTCCACCCTTTTTACCAGCTGCAACTGGTACTGCACTGCGAATTACTTCAACTAATTCTCCGGTGCGGGTAAAAGGCATTTGCTTTCGATGCTTAATAATTTTTGTAGCAATTCTTTTTGCAAAACGTTCCTGACCATACTCTTTTAAAATTTTAATTAATTGAACTTCAGAATACTCGTTAACTACAATTTCTGCAGTCAGTTCAGCAGTATCATCCATACGCATATCTAATGGTGCATCGTATGAGTATGCAAAACCTCGATCTTTTTCATCAAGTTGAAACGAAGAAACACCTAAATCAAAAAGGATGGCATCGGCTTTTCCAAAGCCAGCATTGGCTAAGCTCTCATAAATCTCAGAATAAACTCCATGATAGAAATGTACTCGATCATTAAAAGGTGCTAAACGCTTTTTTGCTAAATTAATTGCCTGCTGATCTCTATCAATACAGATAAGCCGTAAATTTGGAAAATGTTTTAATAATTCGTAAGAATGCCCGCCCATTCCCAAAGTGGCATCGATTGCCACTGGGTTTTCTATACCGTCAAAAGCCATGCCTAATAACTCCAAGCAACGCTCCAGTAATACTGGCACATGCTTTTCTTCAGGATTAAGCATTAATTCTTCCAAACCATTTCATAAAACGGGCAATAAAAAACTGTAGTACCAGAGCCTCATCCATTTGAGCCAGCCATTGGGGAAGAATGTCCGGGTCGCTTCCTTATCGCCTGCTATCGGGGAAGTATATCAGGTTATAAAGATGGCTGAGGGTCTCGCACTACAGTTATTACAGTAAGCCGGGAACTATTTCACCTTCGATTTCAGAGAATTCACTTTCCTGTTCGGAAACGTATTCATCCCAACGCTTTGCGTCCCAAATCTCGGCGTGGTTACCAGCACCTACTACTGCTAGTTCTTTTTCAAGACCAGCGTATTCACGTAGTGCTACTGGAATGTTCAATCGTCCTTGCTTATCTGGAGTTTCATCAGAAGCACCTGATAAGAAAAGTCGAGTGAAGTTCCTGACTTTTTTGTCTGCAAAAGAAGCCTTTTTAAGTCTTTTAAACTCTTTTTCGAATTCCTTTGCACTGAAAACATAAAGACAACGATCTTGGCCACGGGTTAGCACTAAACCTTTAGACAATTCCTCCCGGAATTTTGCCGGCAAGCTTAGCCGTCCGCTGCCATCAAGACGTGGAGTATATGTTCCAAGAAACATAATCCTCCTAAATCTTCATGTTTTGTTCGTTCATCAACCAACTTTCTCCATATTACTCCATTTTGTTCCACAACGCATCTTATTTTTGGTTAAGTTTGAACTATCAAAAAGACATTCCCTTGATATTCCAAGGCAAATAAAGTTTGGAATAAAATGGAATAAATTTTTAGTGCATGTCCTCATTTCCCATTTTGTTCCATAATCATATTTTTTCTGGCACTACTTCCCTGTATTTTTTCTTATTTCCTTGCAAAATTTTGACTGGAAACCAGAAAAAAATACTGTGAATAGGTTTAAGTTATCCACATTAATAATTCTTAATTAGTTATCTGACTTAATTTTCGCCACAATTGAGACCATGAACCCAGAAGAACTTACAAAATTAAGTAATCACATAGTTGATACTTCAACTAGAAATACCAACATTTCAAAATATAAAGTCTATAAACAGCTAAATGATGCTGACTTTATCAAATTAAGGTCTGGAAAGTATGTCTCCAAGGCTATGTATGATTCATTAAATTTTACTGAAAAATACATAATAAGGTTGCTTGTCCAGATTTCGAGAGTTAACGACGCTGTAGTTAGTCATATATCTGCATCATATCTTCTTGATTTGAATGTGCCATATGAACATGACACATTCTATTTCCGAATCAAATCTAAAAATATAGTAAAGATAAGTCAATAAAACTGCACCAGTACTCATATCCTCATAAAACTATGGCTACTGCTAATATTATCCACACTGATGTCATAGATACTGTTCTAGACTGTACTCGAGAACTCAACTATAAGACAGGATTATGTATTGCAGATAGCGCTTGCTTTAAATACAAAATTATATGAACGTAATCGCGATGCACAATTACTAGCTGCAGGATATAACTTAGTCCATACCGACTCGAATACAAATCATAACCCACTATTATTAGCGACAAAATTAGTTGCTTATGTTCCTTCATTAGCAACTCGGACGATAACAAAAGGTTTACTGGTTTTTAATTTTAATGATGATTTAATTTCCAGTTATTTTTCTGGTTTCCAGCCAAAATTTGTAAGGAAATAAGAAAAGCCTAGGAAATAATTTGAAAATAGCTAGTACATGTTACTAAAAGCCGAAGTTAAATGGGTTGCCACCAGTACCGTTATTCTTTGGTCCTTTAGGATCTTTGGGGTCGTGTGGATTTTTATTAGTAGGACCAGAACCATTGGAGTCATCACCTGGCTTATTTGGATTCTTTGGGCCATTTGGCGTATTCTTTGGCCCAAGGTTGGGACTTTTATTTTGTGGGGTAAAGTCAAAACCAAATATTGGACTCTGCGGTTTTCCTTGGGGCTTCTGTTGCTGATTAGACTTTGCTGCCCCAGGACCGTTAGGTCCATCGTGACCGGCATAAAGGTCTTGAAGTTTATTCTCGATATCACGCAAGAAAGAAAGTGGAGATTGAGGACCGTTTGGTGAATTAGCATTATTTTTTCGTGTAACCTCGCGGCGCTTACGGAATTGTTCCTCAGTCTTTTCATAAGCCAACCAGACACCGCCACACATCATTAAGAAGGCTGGGATACCAAGTATGACTAACTTAAAATGCACAGCAAGCAAAATGACTACAAGCCCAACTACAGTTACCAGAATTCCAATAACTAAGCCTTTCATCGCATCTCCATCAAGTGGTTGTGCAAATTCCTTGGCTAGTTTAGGGTCTTCCTGCTTGAGCTGTTGCTCCATGAAACTTAAAGTTTCTTTTTCGTTATCGGATAACGCCATTATTCATCTCCCTTACTTTAAACTCTACGCTATTTAGCTTGCCAATAAAACAATTACTAGTAATTTTCGTTAAGATGAATACTATGTTGTCGTCAAAAAACTACATTAAAGCTGTAAATGATTATTTAACTGACTTTATCGAGGAAAAAATTACAGTAGCAAGACAGATTTCTAATGAAGCTGCCGAGCTTTGCCAGCATATCTACGAAGTTGCCAAAGGCGGTAAACGCACTCGAGCACAATTGAATTATCTAGGCTACCTTGTTGCAAACGGTAAAAATGAAGACTTAAGCATTAAAATTGGTACAGCGATAGAGTTATTCCAAACTTCAGCACTAATTCACGATGACATAATCGATAGCTCTGATACTAGACGTGGCATTGATACGATTCATTACTCCTATAGTAATAATCATCAAGCACAAGGTTACTCTGGAAATAACAAAGATTACGGTATGGCTGCTGGCATAATTGCTGGTGATATTTGCATGCAATGGAGTGAAGAAATCTTTAGTCAAGCAATTGTTAAATCTCCTCAGAATATAGCTGCTCGAAAAAATTTTGAAACCATGCGTTTAGAAGTTATGGCAGGACAATTCATGGATATCCATGAAGAAGTTGATTTTAATACTAACCATGAACTCACTCCACATGAACGAGCTTTTAGAGTTTTGACATATAAATCAGCTAAATACTCAGTAGAACATCCACTTACTATTGGAGCAACTCTCGGCGGAGCTGATACAGAATTATTATCTAAGTTAAGTGCCTTTGGCCTACCAACAGGCCAGGCTTTCCAATTGCGGGATGATGTATTAGGAGTATTTGGTGACCCAACCATTACTGGAAAACCTGCCGGAGATGACTTAAAAGAAGGCAAACGTACTACGTTGATTGCCTATGCTATAGAAAATAGCGATGTTGATACTACTAACTACTTAAACGCTAAGCTAGGTAGTACTGAGTTAACTAAAGCAGAAGTAGCTATGCTACAAGAAATAATTAAAGCTTCAGGCGCTCTAGCTAAGACTGAAGAAATGATTACTAATTTAACTGACACCGCAATTAAAGAATTAGCCGCATTAAAAATAAACGCTGAGCTTAAAGCTGAACTAGAAAAACTAGCTCATACTTTAACTCAGCGCAATGCATGAGTTACCAAGCTAAACCTTGGATTACTCTACGAACTTGAGTTTTGAAAGTACCGTCATATAAAACATCGATTGGCTTTGCTTCTAAACTTGACTCTTCGGTAAAAAGCCAAATTAGAGCTTCTTCGTCAGAGAAACCTGCATCGTTAAGTAACAACAAAGTCCCTTTTAGATTTTCAAGAGGTTTCCCATCTTTAATGAACTTCGCAGGAATACTAAAGATAGGCGGATTACCTAGTCGAATTCCAAGCAGTGCTTTACGATCCACTAGAGCTTTAATCCTTGGCACGCTAGTACCAATCTGTTCTGCAACTTCGCCAATTGCTACCCAACTATCAACTTTATTTTCAATTTCAGAATTTTTTTCATTAACCATAAACTCATATTACCGCGCCTTGACTGTTTTATTTATCTGATTTTTCGTAAGATGTTTAGAGTGGATAATACGATAAGCGAATTAGGACCTGGTACAGTCCTAGGCGGTAGATACGAAATTAAATCGTTGATTGCAAAAGGCGGCATGTCAACGGTTTATTTGGCTTACGACAAAAAGCTTCGTATTGATTTAGCCCTTAAAGTGATGTTTCCACATCTTTTGGATGACAAAAAATTTGTACATCGTTTTATTCAAGAAGCTCGTAACGCAGCCGTATTAGACAATCCGCATGTGGTAAAAACTTTGGATCAAGGTCGCAGTGGTCCTTTTATGTACCTTACGATGGAATACCTTGATGGATACACCTTAAGAGATATCCTGTATCAGGAAGATCATTTTACGCCACGTCAGACTCTTGAAGCCTTAGAACCAATTCTTTCTGGTGTAGCAGCTGCTCACGATGAGAAAATTATCCACCGTGATTTAAAGCCAGAAAATGTCCTTATCACTGAAGATGGTCGAATTAAACTAGTAGACTTTGGTCTTGCACGAATGATGGATAACAAAACTGTTACTGGTTCCCTACTTGGTACAGTCGCTTACATGGCACCTGAAGTCATTAATGAAGGTGAAGCTACTGAAAGTTCAGATATTTATTCATTGGGCGTCATGATATATGAAATGTTAACTGGAGTACAGCCATTTACTGGCGATAACCCAATGCAAGTCGCTTTTGCACATGTTACTGAAAAAGTTCCGGCACCTTCAGAAAAAGCACCCGGAATTCCCAAAGAACTTGATGAGTTGGTACGTTATAGCACCGAAAACAATGCTCGTAACCGACCACAACATGCCAAAGTAGTACTTGCCGAAGTGCAGCGGTTATTACGAGTAATTCCTGGCGAAAAGTTAGACTATAACTTCGCTGAACCAACTCGTAAAGAAACTCCAGCAATTCACTATCGACCACATACTAATGTGGTACCACCCGTGTCAACAGGCGAAACAGAACTTATCCCTGATTTCTTACGTAACCATAACCGAAATCGTACTAGGGAAATTCGTAGGCAACGTGAACAACAAACTATGGTTCACCAGCAACCTCCCGAGAATCAAACTGTAACTATCCAACGTGAAGAATTGCCACGAAAACAAGAAATAACCCCTACTTACCAACAACACCACACTCCTGCACACAAAATACAGCATACCCCAGCTCTTAAAGTGCATCATACACCTGCACCACGAGTTAAGTCACAAGAATTGAGTCGTAAAGAAAAAAGAGTAAATAAAAAACAAATTAAAAAGACTGAACAGAAGAACTTCAAAGTTATTCAGCAAAGCTATAAAGTACAGCTACGCCCTGGAATTTCTTTAATCAGAGTATTATTCAGTTTAGTTTTTGTTGGTGCACTACTCTATGGCGCAGGTTATTCTGGATGGAATCTAGCAGATCATTCATTGCCTAACACGCAAATCCCAAATGTTGCTAATCAAACTACTGATAATGCTAAAAACCAATTAACAGCAAAAGGTTTTGAAGTTAAAACTATTGAAGATTATAATCAAAACGTTCCTGTCGGCACTGTAGTTAAAACTGTTCCAGATGCTTCACAATCTGCAAAACGTTCTAGTCAAGTAGAAATGTATGTTTCTAAAGGCCCAGCTAAAACTAAAGTGCCAAATTTACAAAACCTTGATGCTACAACAGCTAGTAAAAAATTGACTGAGCAAAATCTAGTACTTGGTCAAACTTTAAAAGAATACTCAAGCACCATACCTGCAGGAAAAGTAATTGGCACTAATCCTGCGATAGGTACTGAAGTCAATGATGGTGCTAGTGTAACAATCGTAGTTTCACTAGGACCTAAATAAACTAAAAATCCTTAGAATTTTGGATGGTGGGTCTCGTTATTGCGTTCTTTTAAGAACTCTGCAACTTGAAAAGCTAATTCTACTGACTGCTTCTTATTAAGACGTGGGTCGCAAACTGACTCATAATGATTAGCAAGTTGCTCGTCATCGATTTCGTCAAAACCGCCTAAACATTCAGTAACGTTATTACCAGTCATTTCCACATGCAAACCACCTGGAATAGTCCCCAGTTTCTTATGCACGTCAAAGAAACCTTGAACTTCTTCTAATACATCATCAAAACGACGTGTCTTGTAACCATTCTTTGCTTTAATAGTATTGCCGTGCATTGGGTCACAAACCCAAACCACTTTAAGTCCAGCTTCTTCTACACCTTTAACAATCTTAGGTAATGTATCTCGAATCTTATCTGCACCCATTCGCGTAATGAAAGTCAGACGTCCTGGAATATTATCGGGATTAAGTTTCTTTGCCAGATCAACTGCATCCTCAGCCGTAGCAGTCGGACCTAATTTAACGCCAATTGGATTTGAAACTTGTGATAAGAAATCAACATGAGCATCATCAAGACCACGAGTACGTTCACCAATCCAAACAAAGTGTGCAGAAGTATCAAAAGGCTGCTTACTTAAACTATCAACTCGAGTTAAAGCACTCTCATACTCTAATAATAAAGCTTCATGTGAAGCATAGAAATCCGCACGTTTTAGTGCATCAATATCGCCACCACTAGCTTCCATGAATCGCATCGCACGATCAATGTCTTTTGCTAATGCTTCATAACGTCTATTAGTGCCATTTGAGAAGATACCTTTATTCCATTCATGCACTAAACGTAAATCTGCATAACCGCCTTGTGTAAATGCTCTAATTAAGTTTAGTGTTGCAGCAGACATATTGTAGGCTTCAACTAAGCGCTCCGGATTATGCTCACGCGCCTCTTTAGTGAACTCAAAGCCATTAACAATATCGCCACGAAATGAAGGTAATTCCACACCTTCCCGAATTTCCGTATCTTCAGAACGAGGTTTTGCAAACTGTCCTGCTAAACGACCAACCTTGATCACTGGTACGCTAGCACCGTAACTCAAAACTGCAGCCATTTGCAGAATAGTTTTCACACGTTCTTGAATTTCTGGTGCAGTTACCCCCTCAAAGGTTTCAGCGCAATCCCCTGCTTGTAGCAAAAAAGCTTTACCTTCTGCTGCATCAGCTAACTTGTTATGCAAGTCACGTACTTCACCAGCAAATACTAGCGGTGGTAGTTTCTTTAAGTAGGACAGTGCTTTTGGCAGTCTAGGGTCATCGTCCCAGCTTGGCTGTTGCAAGATTTTTTTATCACGCCAGCTGGCAATTACTTCTTTATTATCATCATTTTCAGTCATCATCACTATTCTAGTGAAAAGTGCTATTTTAAGCTAGTCCCTAATGACTTGTTCCTTTTCAGATAATCTCTTAGTTGCTGGTTGCGAATATTCATGGATATATTCTTGACCACTAAGCTTTTGGAGTGCTTTCATAGTTTCGTCAGTAACTTTGCGCAAGATTTCTCGGTCATCTTGTTTGTCATAGTACTCACTAAAATCTAATGGATCTCCAATTATAAACCCTACTTTTGGCTTTAACCTTGGGATTAAAGTACCAACAGGTTGTGCTTTATTAGTATTAATCATTGCGACTGGATAGACTTTAGTGTTAGTTTCTAGTGCAATACGAGCAACACCTGTTTTACCTTTATGCAGCTTACCATCCGTACTACGTGTACCTTCCGGATAAATACCAAAAAAGTCACCTCGTTCTAAGATATCTTCAGCTGAATTAAAGGATTTTTTGGCATGCTCACCACCACGACGATCAACTGGAATTTGCTTTAATGCGGTAAAAAATGCCGCTTGGACTTTTCCTTTAAATCCTGGCGTGTAAAAATAGTCACTCTTAGCAAAGAATACGATAGGACGTGGTAAATATACTGGAAAGAATATTGAGTCTGAAGCAGCTAGGTGATTACTAGCAAATATTGCCTTACCCTCTGCAGGAATCTTCTCCAGCCCTTTTACTTCAGGGCGGTATATATACTTAACTATTGGTTTAAGAATACCTTTTGTCAAAAATGTGTAAAACATAGTATCTCCCATGATAATGATGACTTTACTATCAGCTTACACCGCAAATAATCACAAATGCGATATTTTATAGAGATGGATAACTCAAAAAAAGATAATGAAAAAATTAATCATGCTCCTTTCTACTACAAAGGCCAAGGTAAAAATGAAAAAATTGGAATAGTAGTAGTTCATGGTTTCACCGGATCACCGCATAGTATGCGTGATTGGGCTCACTTTTTTGCGAGCAAAGGTTACCAAGTCCGAATGCCATTGCTCCCTGGACATGGAACAAGCCCTGATGATTTAAAACATATACACTGGCAACAATGGCAGCGCGCAGTCTTTAAAGAAATCTACCTATTAAATAATAGTTGTAGTGCTGTGTTTATCGCTGGACTTTCAATGGGTGGTGCACTCTCATTGCGTGCTGCTGAAGATGCAATAGTTGATGGTGCAATAGTAGTAAACCCTGCTTTGACTATTCCTGATAAACGTAGTGCCTTACTTAGCATTATGAAACACTTTATTAAAACGGTACCTGGTATTGGCAACGATATTAAGAAAGCTGGAGTTATCGAAGGTGCATACGATGAAGTCCCAGTATCTGCAACTCATGAACTTAAAAAACTGCTAAAAGAGACTAGGCGTAATTTGAAAAAAATTAAGGTACCAATCCTTATGTTTAGATCCACCAAAGATAAAGTAGTTCCTGATAGCGATATTACAATTCTAGAACGCAAGGTTGGCAAGAAGTATCTGGAAAAGCAACTACTTCATGAAAGTTATCATGTAGCTACTATTGATAATGATGCACCTATGATTTTTGCGGAATCTGACAAGTTTATTCAAGCTATTATAAAGACCTTGCCAAATTTTGTAGAAAAGGACTAATTAAAAGTAAATTTTGTAACCACTTTTGCATTTTCCCCTTTAGCATAAACTAACTACTTCCCAATATTTTCACGGGTTTAAGCAGCTTTTATAAGCGTTTTACCACTTATTTCATTATAATTTCGGGGTATCATTTAGCATAAGATATGACAAAAGTAGCCGAAAGGTCAAAGCAATGAAACAACAGGTATCTCGAGATGTTATATTTGATCTTCCTGAAAGTTTTAATGTCACTGACATGCTGTTAAAGCATGTAAAGTCTGGTAAAAACCCAATCTTATTTACTCGTAGAAACCATAAAGGCGAATGGAAAGAAGTTAGTGCTGAAGACTTCTATGCGCAAGTTAAGACTTTAGCTAAAGGTTTAATTGGGCTTGGCTATCAGCATGGTGACCGTATCGGCTTGATGTCAAAGACTCGTTATGAATGGAGCTTATTAGACTTCGCAATTCTCTTTGCTGGATGTATTACCGTACCTGTTTATGAAACTTCATCACCAAAACAGGTGGAATGGATTCTTACCGATTCGGGAACTCAAGCTATCTTTGTTGAAAATGAAGAACATGAAGCTGCAGTAATAGAAATTAAAGACCAGCTACCTGAACTAAAAAAAATGTGGATTATCGAAAATGCTGATTTTAAAGAGCTTGCTGAAGCTTCATTAAAAGTATCCGACGAAGAGTTTGAAAAACGGCGTGATCAGATTAAAGGCAGTGACGTTGCTAGTATTGTATACACTTCTGGCACTACTGGTAAACCTAAAGGTTGCATGCTGATGCATAGTAACTTTACAGGAATCGCAGTTAACTGTTCCAAACAATTTAAATCATTACTGGAATACCAGCGAAAAGAATTACTTTTCTTACCACTGGCACATGTTTTAGCTCGTCTAATTGCACTAATGAGTACTAACTCTGGTATTAATATTGCGCATACTCCAAATATTAAAAATCTATCCCGTGATTTAAATGAAGTCAAACCACACTTTATCTTAGGAGTACCAAGAGTATTTGAAAAAGTTTATAACACTGTTAAATCAACAGCCAAATACTCTGGAAAAGGTATGGTTTTTGACCGTGCCGAAAAAATTGCAATTCAATACTCAAAAGCATTGTCTAGTAATAAAAAGATTCCTTTCAGACTACGTACCGAACAAAAACTATTCGACAAACTACTTTATTCAAAGATTTTGGATAATATGGGTGGCAATATGGTGTTTGCATGTAGCGGTGGTGCCCCACTAGCGGAAAATATCTCCCACTTCTTCCGAGGTGCTGGTTTACCAATCGTCGAAGGCTATGGCATGACTGAGACTTGTGCCCCGATTACGTTCATGAGTGAGAAAGATTTACAACCTGGGACTGTCGGTCCACCAATTCCTGGAGTTACTGTCGGAATTGCCGATGATTATGAAATCCTAGTTAAAGGTGTAAATGTATTCAAAGGCTACTGGAATAATGAAGAAGCCACTAACGAAGCAACCCGTGACGGCTGGTTACATACCGGTGACCTTGGTTTCTTTGATAAAAATGACAATATTCATATCACAGGTCGTAAGAAAGAAATTATTGTCACTGCTGGTGGTAAAAATGTGATTCCAGCATTATTAGAGGATCGAATTAGAGCACATGAACTAGTTTCACAGTGTGTGGTTATCGGTGATCAACGGCCTTTTATTTCAGCTATCGTTAGCTTAGATGCAGAAGTAGTCCCAAGTTGGCTAGAACATCATGAACTACCTTTGGATACTCCAATATCTGAGTTAGTAGAACACCCACAAATTTTGGCAGAAGTCCAAGAAGCTGTTGATGATGCAAACTCTACTGTTTCGCATGCCGAAGCTATAAAGAAGTTTAAGATTATCGAAACTGACTTTACTGAAGAGTCAGGTCAGCTAACTCCTTCGCTGAAGATTAAGCGTGCTAAAGTTTTGAAAGATTTCCAAGATACTGTAGATGATATCTATAATAAACGTTAGTAATTCTAAAGTTCAAAATATTTGAGATAACTAATTAAGCAAGGTGGCGTTGTCTAAAATCGATAATGTTGTTTTCATCCTCAACAACCGTTTTTTCAGCAGGAATTTCTAAAATACTACCGCTGACTTCTTGTAATGCAGCACCGAGATTAATCCCGAATACTCCTTGACTACCATGAAGTACGTCAGCAATATCATCTGGATTTGAACATTCAAAAATAGTGGCCCCGTCACTCATCAAAGTCAGTTGCGAAATATCTTCGTAACCTTTTGAGTGTAGATGATCTATTGCAATACGAATCTGTTGCAATGACACTCCTGTATCAAGCAAATTCTTAATAATTTTAAGTTCTAAAATGTCACGAAAGCTATAAAGCCGCTGTGTTCCAGAACCCTTAGCTGGCCGAATATGCGGTTTAATAAGACCAGTACGTGTCCAATTATCTAACTGACGATAGGTAATGCCAACAAGCTTTTCCACAACCTTAGAACGATAACCAAGCGTCTCATCAATACCGTCAGTATTGTCAAAAAGTGAAGTTTGACCTGCTGCAGGATGGACTGGGCGTAATGGCGTATTATTTGGCAAATCACGCACAAAAATCCACTCCTTCAAACAAAATCAAAAAAATAATTCACTATTAACTATATCGTAAAAAATATCTCAATTACAAAATAAAATTACACATGATGTGGGTCATAATTTGCGGAGAAAAAGACAAAGCGGAACTTACCGATGCGAATCTCTTCACCGTCTTTTAACTTGTATTCATCAATACGGTCAGTATTAACATAAGTACCGTTTAAGCTATTGCAATCTTGCAGTATGAACCTATCCTCAGTGCGAATAAATTTCGCATGCTTACGAGATACTGTAACATCATCTAAAAATACATCTGCATCTGGGTGACGTCCTGCAATCGATACTGGTGTATCTAGCAAAAATCGTGCAGAACGATTTTGGGCATCAGCACCAATTAATATTGCGCTGTCGTCAGCTAATGCATCAATGATATGTTTTTCTTCAGGTGTCAAAATAATATGCTGAATCTCTTCTTCATCATATTGCTTTGGCAAACTTATAGTAGTAGTTTTTGTTTCTTCTACTTGCTTACTCATGCGATCCTTCCCCTACCACGTAAATAAACTAGAGCGTTAAGCTATTATAACCTATATTTAAATAAAAGCTATGCTAGCTATTCAATTCTTTAGTATGTTCAAAACTTTTTGGATACCTAGCCTCGTTTAATGCCATTTTCCTACTTATCCTAGTCATATTTTTTTCATTAGTCCTAGAATGGCTTGAGCTGCTGGCAATGAAGGTAAATAGTACCAAGATTGTACCGTAGAGCAATAAGTCCGTACCACGCCCGATAC
Organism: Micrococcaceae bacterium; assembly: GCA_047608145.1. Lineage (GTDB taxonomy): Bacteria > Actinomycetota > Actinomycetes > Actinomycetales > Micrococcaceae > JASGDC01. The sequence continues at coordinate 22,471 of JASGDC010000009.1, read as the reverse complement.
CTAAGAAATTAGCAAGGAATGTTAACTGTGAGGGGAAGATAACAGAAGATAAAGTTACAATTGCAAATAGCAAGAACGCAATTCTGCGTAATGCTTGTGAACGTAAACTTGTCGCCTTTGTGGTCATCCTAAAGAAAGCAGCTAGGATAACGACAATTAGGAAAATCTGGAAAAATAAGCGCATTATCTCATCATTTCATTATTAAATCTATTAATATGTTCACTGAATTCAGCAAAGGTTGCCCTTTGGACTTAGAGTATTCTGTATAACGAATATGAGTTGGATATTCCTTATACGAAACTTTTAACTCACTAAACTTATCAATTATCTCAGAAGCATGTGCCATCTTATTTTGATTAATATGAAATTTATCAAGAGTCTCTCGACTAATAACACGTAAACCATTATGAGCATCTGTAAGCTTCATGCCTGTAGTCCAAGCTCCCCACTTTGCCGCAGCTTTTAAAACAATACGTTTAAAAGTTGATACCTCAGTTTTATCATCTAAGAAACGAGAACCCAGCACTACATCTAGATTCTCTTTTTGTAGTAGCTCTACCATCGCAGCAGCATCATCAAGGTCATGCTGGCCATCTGCATCAAAAGTAACGACACAACTGACATCATCTTGCATTTTTACAAAGTCAAAACCTGTTTGTAAACCTGCACCTTGCCCAAGGTTGATTGGATGAGTAACTACACAAGCACCCGCATCAAGAGCAACTTTTGCTGTGTTATCTGTACTATTATCATCAATAACTACAACATATTTGAACTTAGTCAACACATGTTTAATAACATCACCAAGCACAGCATCCTCATTGAATGCTGGAATTACTACCCAAGCTGTATCTAAGTTCAAACTTATCCTTCAACGTCTAATTTATCTAAAATCATTTGACGAGCTTTTGCTGCATCAGCTTTACCGCGAGTTTCTCGCATCACGCCACCGACAATAGCACCTACTGCTTGAATTTTACCATTTTTTATCTTCTCAGCAGCATCTTTTTGTTCATCTAAGACTTTATCAATTACATCTGAAAGTTCTGAATCGTCAGATACAATCTCTAAACCACGCTTTGTCACTACTTCTTCTGGATTACCTTCTCCAGCAAGCACACCATCTAGAACTTCACGAGCAATCTTATCATTGATTTTACCAGCTTTAATTAACTCATCAAGAGAAACAATAGTCTGTGGAGTAACACCAAGATCTTGAATTTCAACGTTTGCACTATTGGCACGACGAGCTACCTCACCCATCCACCATTTACGAGCAACCGCTGGAGTAGCTCCAGTAGCAATTGTTTCTTCAATCTCATCAAGCAAACCAGCATTTACTACATCACGAAATTCTAAATCAGAATATCCCCATTCTTTATGTAAACGCTTACGTCGTTCTGCAGGAGGTTCTGGTAGAGTTTCCTTAAGTTTAGCTACCCACTCTTCACTTGGTGCAATCGGCACTAAATCTGGCTCTGGAAAATAACGATAGTCATCTGCATCCGACTTTAGACGTCCTGATGAAGTACCACCGGTAGTCTCTTGCCAGTGTCGAGTTTCTTGGATAATCTTTTCACCACTATCAAGAATATGTGCGTGGCGTTGGATTTCATAACGGATTGCTTTTTCAATTGCACGTAGCGAATTAATATTCTTAGTCTCAGTGCGAGTTCCAAGCTTTTTTGCACCTTTTGGTTTCAATGAAACGTTAGCATCACAACGCACATTACCACGTTCCATTTTTGCATCAGAAATACCTAGATTTTTTACAATCTCACGAATTGCTGCCACATAAGTCCGCGCAAGTTCTGGAGCATCCTTTGGATCTGCTACCTCGACTGGATATGTCACAATTTCTACTAAGGGTACACCTGCACGGTTATAGTCAACTAATGAACTACCTGCATCTTGGATACGCCCAGAAACACCTTGGTGGGTCAGCTTACCAGCATCTTCCTCCATGTGCGCACGTTCAATCTTTACTTGACACTTATTACCATTTTCCAATTCGATTTCGATACTGCCATTTTCAGCAATAGGATTATCGTACTGTGAGGTCTGAAAGTTCTTTGGAGTATCAGGATAAAAATACTGTTTACGTGAAAATTTCGTGTAATTAGCAATGTCACAGCCTAGTGCTAAACCTAATTTGATACTAGACTCTACTGCATTCTTATTTACAGCAGGCAATGCACCAGGCAAACCCAAACATACTGGGCAAACATTAGTATTTGGTTCAGAACCAAACTCGTTCGCACAGCCACAAAACATCTTAGTGTTAGTATTTAACTCAACATGCACCTCAAAACCCATTACTGGATCATATTTTTCAAGAGCTTCATCAAAGTTCATTAATTTGTCACTAGCCACGAGTTTCCTCCTTTAGCTCAGGCAATTTTGCCAAAAGTGGTGCGCCCCATTTATCTTCAAGAGCAGTTTCCAATGCAGCAGCTACTTGGTATAAAGCTACATCTGATTTAGCCGGCGCTAGAATTTGGAAACCAGTAGGTAAGTCATCCTCTTTAGCTAAACCATTTGGTACTGTAATCCCCGGAACTCCAGCTAAGTTAGCAGGAATTGTAGCAATATCATTTTTATACATCGCCACTGGATCCTCCAGTTTTTCACCAAACTTAAATGCAGTGATTGGTGATGTAGGAGACACTAACACATCAACTTTTTCAAAAGCATTTGTAAAATCTTCTTGAATTAAAGTACGCACCTTTTGGGCACTACCATAATATGCATCATAGGAACCTGCAGAAAGCGCATAGGTACCAAGAATAATACGCCGTTTAACTTCAGCACCAAAACCAGCTTTACGACTAGCAGACATAACTTGCTCTATAGTCTTTGCTCCATCATCAACACGCAAACCATAACGTACCGCATCGAAACGTGCTAAGTTTGAAGACATCTCACTAGGCATAATTAAGTAATAAGCACCTAACGCATACTTAAAGTGCGGACAAGATACCCCAACAATTTCAGCGCCTAAGTCTTCTAAAGTTTTGATACTTTTGTTAAAGTTTTCTTCAACACCTTTTTGGTATCCTTCACCACCGAGTTCAGTAACTACCCCAATTTTCATGCCTTTAACCGAAGCTTTTTTAGCAGCTTTGGCAACTTCAGGGACTTCTTCTGCCAATGAAGTCGCATCCATTGGGTCGTGTCCACCGATTACTTCATGAAGTAATGCGGTATCTAAGACATTACGAGCTACTGGACCAATTTGATCCAACGATGATGCCATAGCAATTGAACCATAACGTGATACACCACCGTACGTTGGTTTTGTACCAACAGTACCGGTAACAGCACCTGGTTGACGGATTGAGCCACCAGTATCAGTTCCTAATGCTAACGGAGCTTCAAAAGCTGCCACAGCTGCTGCAGAGCCACCACCAGAGCCACCTGGAATACGCTCTAAGTCCCATGGATTACGAGTAACACCGTACGCCGAATGTTCAGTCGATGACCCCATTGCAAACTCATCAAGGTTAGTCTTACCCAAAATTGGCATTCGGTTTTCGCGGATTTTAGTAATCACAGTGGCATCATAAGGTGATTCCCAATCTTCTAACATTTTGGACCCAGCGGTTGTTGGCTGCCCGACAGTAACAATTAGGTCTTTGATTGCTATTGGCACACCGGCAAGATATGGAAGTTTCTTTCCAGCTTTACGGTCTTCATCAACTTCTTTTGCAGTTTCTAATGCTTCTTTTTTATTCAAATGTAAGAACGCATGAACTTTCCCGTCTACTGCTGCAATTCTTTCATAATGTGCTTCTACTAATTCAACTGAAGTGAAATCACCTGCGATTAATCCTTCAGCCATTTCATGAGCGCTAAGTTCTACTAGAATTTGTTGCATCGTCTACTCTCCATCCAAAATTGCTGGGACTTTGAACCGACCATCTTCAGCATCTGGAGCACCTGAAAGTGCTTGCTCTTGAGTAAGACTAGGTTTCACTTCATCTTCTCTAAAGTTATTTGTAAGAGGCATTGGGTGTGAAGTTGGCATTACCGAATCATTCACGACTTCGCTAACCTGTTCAACTGCCTGCAAGATTACTGGAATTTTTGCTACCATATCATCCAGTTCTTTATCAGACATATCAATACAAGCAAGTGAAGCAATATGAGCTACATCTTCTCTAGCAATTTTAGACATTTTTCACCTTTTGAAATATTTAACACATCAAAACTATTTTAACTGTTATTTAAAGGTTAGGCTAACCCAATTAACAAATTAAACAAAGTATGTGTTATTAATCTTCAATAACTTGCGGCTTTGGCGAACCAGCTTTTTTCCACTCATCATAAGTAAGTTTGTGTACTTTACCACTTGCACTACGTGCGTAAACATCATCTGATGACCAAGACTTATAGAAAGTAGTACCCGTGATATAACCAGCATTTTGCATCTTCGGAGAACCTTCAGCAGCATACTCAGCTTGATTTAGCGGTTTCCATAAGATACCTTTTTTACCATTATCAATTGGTACAGCCATCCATTTTTGATTATCCCAAGAGTACCTAACGTATAGCGCATTTTGCTTCTTAGGTTTTGGACTGCCAACTTTCTTCCACTGATCGTAAGTCAACTCTACTGCATCACCGTGTGGTGTCACTCCCCAAATTACGCCAGCTTTACCACCTGTGTAGTATTCTGTCCCTGGAATATCTTTGACAGTTTGTACTTTTGGATTATCCAAATACTTCAAGTCATCTTTTGTCAAAACACGAACTGTAGTATTTTGCGAGTTAACACCAACTGCAAATATTTCATTACTCCATGGCAATTTTTGAATGGCAGTACTTTGAGTTGTTAAGGAGCTAGAGTTATTACTTGAACTACCACTAGTCGAAGAATCAGAATCACTACTCTCACTTGAACTACCACTAGTCGAAGAATCAGAATCACTACTCTCACTAGAACTACCACTAGCCGAAGAATCAGAATCACTACTCTCACTAGAACTACCACTAGCCGAAGAATCAGAATCACTATTAGTTTCATCTGAAGTTTCTGAAGCAGTAAAAGAACCATCAGAAGTAATTTTTTGAGGCCTTAAGTAACCTAGCAAACCACTAGTGCTTGAATTGTTAACTAATGCTGGCTGACTACCAGAACCATCAACGTTATTAGCAAGTACTTGAATATTGCCATCGTCAGCAGACTTAATTACAATCGCAACGTGACCATAGCCTCCGCCCCATGAAGAGCCCCAAATAGCGACATCACCTTGTTGTGGAGTTTCAGAAGCTGGCACCTGCTTGAAATAAGTACCAATATTACCTGGCATATCCCATAAATCTTTTGCACCTTCTACCATTGGTGGGTCTTCACCAGTCATATCTTGGAAGTAGTAGTCGAATAAATCTACACACTGCGCACCATAAGGACTGTTATTCCAAATCCACATCTTATTTTGGTGTGAACTCAACCACTTATTAACCTTAGTATCCTCAGATTCAATAGAAGTGGAAACAACTTCTGCCTGCGAAGAATCTAGACTAAGTGAATCTGTAGTAGAATCACTAGAGCCATCCGAACTAGTATCTAAAGAAGATGATGAAGAACTAGTATCATCCGAAGAACTAGTATCAACTGGAGTACCAATAGTTAAAGTAGCTGGGTCAGTGGTAACAGTGGAATTACCGCGAGTAAAAATCGCACGGTACCTAGTACCATTATCAGCATCTGACAAGAAAACTACTGAAAGTTTAGCGGTGTTTCCTTTAGGGACATCACGCCAGTTTTTACCATCGTACGAAACTTGCCACTTAACTTTCATATCATCAGAGGGGTTAGTTACACTCGCGCTAAATTGTGCAGTAGCACCTAATGGAGCTTTTACATCACTAGGAGAAATAGCTTCACCTAATGCACCTTCAGCTTGTTGCTGTTGACCATTAATCTCAGAATTTTCACGCACAATATCTGGAGCAGTGGTACCTGTAGATGCCTCAGGAGATGGGCCATAAGTATCAGCAACATCTGCTAAAGCTGGGGTCGCTAAAGACAAGCTCGCAAGAAGTGCTATGCTACTACCAAAAACTGGTTTCAAGATATGTTCCCCTTCTACATCTACCCAAAAAAGTTTAACAAAATGCGCACAATAGATGGTAAGATTAGTCAAACCTTAACATTATTATAGAGAATAATTCACAATAAATATACCCTAAACGGTTGCATTTTTATATCTGTTTTAAAAGTTATCTTGCAATTTTTACTATTCTCAAAGTTTCAAATCAATAACAGCATTAGGGGATTTTCCGTCTCTGACCTTTATCTCAGTTGCTAGCCAAGCATCTTTAATTTGGCTAGACCAGACTTCATCGTTCCATAAGTATCTAGCAGACCAAGCCTTATCTTTCTTAGGCACTGGACTGCCGACTTTCATCCATCGATCAAAAGACAACTCAACAGCATGACCATTAGGAGTAACACCCCATACTAGTCCCGATTTACCGCCAGCATAGTACTCAGTACCTGGAATATCATTAACTGTTTCAATCTTTGGACTATCTAGTTTCTTTAAGTCAGTTTTTGTTAAAGCACTAACAGTATTATTTTGTGAACTAGTATTTACTACAAAGATCTCATCACTCCATGATAATTTTTGAAGTGTGGTACTCTTTGCAATAGTTAATTTTGGGCTACCTGCTGAAGCTGTTTTTAGTTTACTTTGTGCTGCACTAGTATTAGCTGTAATATTTTTAGGACGTAAATACCCTAATAAACCTTTAGTATTATAATCATGCACTAACGCAGGCTGTCTAGCTGTACCATCAATATTATTGGAAAGCACTTTAATCTTTCCTTTAGCAACTGGTTTAATTACGACAGCAACATGGCCATAACCTCTACCCCATGTATAGCCCCACACAGCTACATCACCTTGACGTGGAGTTTGTGAGGCTGGAACTTTCTCAAAATAATTACTAAGATCCCCTGGCATACCCCATAAATCTTTTGCCCCAACTACTAACGGTGGATTTTTACCAGTCACATCTTTAAAGTAGTAATCAAATAAATCTACACACTGTGCGCCGTAAGGACTGTTATTCCAAATCCATTTTTTATTTTGATGCGAGTTTAGCCATTTACTTACATCTTGACCGCTTTGTACTGAGGTTTTTGAATTATCAACATTAGTAGCTGCCCAAGCTGGTGTAGCCATCGACAATGTCGTCAAAAATGCAACAGCAACACCAAAAATTGGTTTTAGTAAGTATTTTTCTTTCACATTCTCCCCAAACAAACTCAACTAACACATTTGATTAACAATGGTAGTTAAGCTTTTGGATAATGTAAAGAGAGATAAGTCACAAAAGCATGTCCTAATTAATTACGCTGTAGACCTTTTTCTAAAGCAATCATAAATTCTTCTTCAGTAAGTACTTGCACACCCAGACTTTCTGCCTTGTCTAATTTAGATCCAGCTTTGGCACCTGCAACAACCGCAGCTGTTTTTTTCGATACACTAGCTACTGCTTTTCCACCCCTAGCCATTATTGCTTCTTTAACGCTATCCCGAGTGAAATTTTCGAGTGTACCGGTAGCAACAATACTAAGGCCAGCAAATACTTGAGGTATTTCTTCAGCTGATTCATCTCTTTCATAAGTCATTTTTACTCCTGCTGTTAACCAAGTATCAACAATCTGGTTATGCCAGTCTTGTTTAAACCATTCAACCACTGCTTCAGCAATTGTCGGTCCGACCCCATCTAATTCAGCAATTTCATCTTCAGTTGCTTTTCTAATTGCTTGGATAGAACCAAAATGGTTTGCAAGCTCACGTGCAGCTTTTGGCCCTACATGCCTGATTGATAACGCTACTAGAGCTCGCCACAATGGTTTGGTTTTAGCAATATCTAATTGTGCAAGTAATGTTTCCGTATTTTTAGTTGGGTTGGTAGGTTCGTGAGTCTTCTCATCCTGACGCCAAAAATATGGAACCAAGGTAGCTATCCCATTCTTATTACGCAAAACTTTCACTGGTTTTAAGTCTTCTGCAGTTAGATTAAATAATTCTGCCTCATTTTTTAAAACTTGTGGGTTATGTTCGTTACTTGTTAAGTAATGTGCAGTTTCATCGCCTAAGGCTTCTATGTCAAAAGCTCCTCGGGATCCAATGTGTGCAACTCGTTGTTTTAGCTGTGCTGGACAAGCAATGCTATTTGGGCAGCGTAAATCAACATCACCAACTTTTTGCGGAGCTAACTCAGCACCACATGATGGGCAAGTCTCTGGCATTTCAAATTTTTTTTCGTTACCTTCCCGTAGCGCTACAACTGGTCCTACGATTTCTGGTATTACATCTCCGGCCTTACGCAAAACTACAGTATCGCCAATTCGAACTTTCTTAGCTTTAACCACATCTTGGTTATGTAAAGTAGCACGAGAAACCACTGATCCAGCTACTTTTACTGGTTCCATGACACCATACGGAGTCACTCTGCCTGTACGCCCAACATCAACTCGGATATCTAGAAGCTTAGTATGAACTTCCTCTGGAGGATATTTAAATGCAGCAGCCCAACGCGGTACTCGTGAAGTATAACCAAGCTCTTCTTGAGAATGTCGTTGATCTACTTTTATCACAATGCCATCAATATCATATTCCAAGTCATGACGATGCTCACCATGGTATTCAATAAATTTTATTACCTCAGAAAAGTTATCAAAGGCTTTGTATTCTGGTGAAGTTGGTAGTCCCCAGTTATGAAGTTTCTGGTAACTATCAGATTGTGAATCGAATTCATATCCTTCAACTACACCCACCCCATGTACTATAAGTTTTAAATTTCGACTTGCAGTAACCTCTGAATTCTTCTGACGCAATGACCCAGCTGCAGCATTACGTGGATTTGCAAAAGGATTTTTTCCTTCAGCGGCCATTTTCTCATTTAGCTCTTTAAAAGCTCCACTTGGCATATACACTTCACCACGAATTTCAATTACATTCGGGACATCTTGCGTATGCTGTGTAATAAATTTGTGTGGCACATTATCGATAGTCAACACATTGTCAGTGACATCTTCACCAGTACGACCATCACCTCTAGTTACAGCTTTTGTTAATACACCATTACGATAAGTTATGTTTATCGCTAAACCATCAATTTTTAATTCACTTAACCACTTTGCTTGAGATAAATTAGCTTTTTCAATATAACCGCTAACTCTTTCATGCCAGGTTTTTAACTCATCAATACTAAATACATCTTCCAAACTATACATTCGGGAAGCATGTTTAACTGGTGTGAAAACTTTACTAGCTTCGCCTCCGACTTGTTGAGTGGGAGAAGTTTGAGTTACAAGTTCTGGAAACTCATCTTCTAGTTTTTCTAACTTACGGTATAACTGATCGTACTCAGCATCAGAAATTAAAGTATCGTTATCTTGATAGTAAGCATTTCGATATTTATTGATATGCACAACTAAATCAGCATACTCTTGCTTAATCTCTGCTGTAAGTTTTTCGTCAAGCATTCTTATTTTCCGCAATTATTTCGTGATTATTAACAGATTCTTGCATAATAAGTTTGAAAATTTTAGAAATAAACTCAGGTTTAAGGTTTAGGTCAGTGGCAAGTTGGGCATAACGTTCATGCATTTGTGCTTCACGTTCAGCATCTAAACTTGGTAAATCATGCTTAGCTTTAAGAGCACCTACCATATCAGTTATCGAGAACCTGCGGCTCAAGATAGCAATAATATGCTCATCAATTTGGTCTAACTCTCGGCGAAGGTTAGTTAAGTCTTCAAACGCTTCTTCATTATCTTCACCAGTTAAAATTTCTGCAGCACTTTGCTTATCTTGGTGACTCATCTTTATGCATCAACTCGCTCAAGTGACCTAGCTTCAGAAATTGTAGCCTGTCCAAGCACTCTACTACCAACGTAAATTACCATTGATTGCCCTGGAGCTACTCCTCGCATTGGCTTTTTAAGCTGCACTAATAGCTGTGCCGCATTATCAACTTCTTCAACCCAAGCCCACGCTTCTGCAGGATCTCCATGTGCGCGCACCTGCACCATACATTCAAACCTATCTTCTGGTTTACCTGCTTGCACAGTCTCTGGAGCAGGACCTGCCCAACTAACTCTAATACCACGTAGCATATCAATCTGTAATAGTCGTTCTGGACCTACAATAACTTTGTTTTCTTTTGGACGGATTTCCAAAACATATCGTGGTTTACCATCAGGAGCAGGAGTTCCGATACGCAAACCTTTACGTTGACCTACAGTATATGCCTGTGCACCTTCATGCTTTCCAAGCTCTTGATTCTTTTCATCAACAATTTCGCCAGATTTCATTTCAATCTTATCTGCCAACCAACCACGAGTATCGCCATCAGGAATAAAGCAAATATCATGACTGTCAGGCTTCTTAGCGACAGAAATACCACGCTCAGCTGCTTCAGCACGAACCTCAGCTTTTGAAGGAGTATCAGCCAATGGGAAAATACAATGCTCAAGTTGCTCAGCATTCAAAACACCTAATACATAAGACTGATCTTTAGCCCAGTCAGCTGCACGGTGTAACTCTTTTTCGCCGTTGTTATTAGTAATAACCTTGGCGTAGTGACCAGTACAAACTGCATCAAAGCCAAGTGCTAATGCCTTTTCTAACAAAGCAGCAAATTTAATCTTTTCGTTGCAACGAAGACAAGGATTAGGAGTACGTCCTTGTTCATATTCAGAGATAAAATCGTCAACTACATCCTCTTTAAAACGTTCAGAAAAATCCCATACATAATAAGGAATTCCAAGCTTTTCGCAGGCTTTCCAAGCATCTTGTGAATCCTCGATAGTACAGCAACCTCGAGAACCTGTACGTAATGTTCCAGGCATCCGTGAAAGTGCTAAGTGTACACCTACCACTTCATGACCAGCGTCAACTACGCGTGCTGCAGCAACAGCAGAGTCAACACCACCACTCATTGCAGCTAAAACCTTCATATTTTCCCCTTAAATCTATATCTGTTCTATGTTATCGCAGAGCAGGCTATTTTGTATATGAAATTAAAGGAATTAAGACCTAAGCTTTCCCCTTTAATATGCCTTTTGTATTTTTTGTCACTTTCATACAATTATCAGCTTGTTCACATCTTTATCTGGTTATAATTAGTAAAAATGCTAACCCTCGATTACCTAGAAAGTATATGAAACTACAGACTATTCTTATCGCAGCTGATACATACGTACCTACGATTAATGGTGCAGCACGTTTCACCAATAGACTTGCAGTAGATTTAATACGTCGTGGTTACGATGTACATATAATATGCCCTGACACTACCGATAGCGGTTTTCACACCGAAAAGGATAAAGACGGTGCCACTAGACACTATGTATCTTCGCTGCCTTCTTTTATATATGGAGATTTTCCAATCGCTATTCCACCTTTTATCATGCGACAGGTTAAGAAAATTCTCAAAACAGTTAATCCTGATGTAATTCACGCACAATGCCATTACAGCGTTGGCCGAATCACTGTTTATTATGCTAAAGAGTTTGGAATCCGAATAGTTGGCACTAACCATTTTATGCCAGAAAATGTCCTGCAACATGTTCCACTACTAACTAAATTTGCTAATAATTGGGCGACAAAATTTAGTTGGGAAGATTGTGGGCGTGTATTCAATAAGTGCGATGTTGTTACTGCCCCTACACCGAGAGCTGCTGGCCTTTTAGAGTCTGAGGGCCATGTCGGTAAAGTATGGCCAATTTCCTGTGGAATTGATACAGCTTTCTATGATTTACATGACGGCGAAGAAAAAATTGAAAAAAATGGTAAGACTGTTCTTTTCGTAGGTCGCTTAGATAGTGAAAAAAATATTGATCTCATTATTCAAGCAATGCGGTATCTTGATAAAGACGTCCATTTAAATATCGTTGGTGATGGCATAGAAAAGAAAAAACTCGAAAAATTAGTAGTCGAAAATAAATTAGTCGAACGAGTACATTTCTTAGGAAAACTCAGTGATGCAGAACTGCGCCAACAATATATTAGCGCTGATGTGTTCTGTATGCCAAGTACTGCTGAATTACAATCACTAGCCACATTAGAATCAATGTGTGCAGCCACTCCAGTGGTTGCAGCTAATGCAATGGCGTTACCACATTTGGTTAAAGATGGTAAAAATGGTTATCTATTTGAACCAGGCGATGTAGAGGATCTTACTCAAAAACTTAATTTAGTTTTAAATGCATCTGATGAAGAACGTAAAGAAATGGGGAAAGTCAGTAAAGAATTGACATACTCGCACTCATTAGCGGCAACTGTTGATACCTTCGAAAAGCTTTATCAAGGCGCTAATAAACCTTAAAAATATCGAATACCAGGGAAACCAGATATAAAAATTTCTGTTAAATAATCGTCAAGAGAAATATCATTCTCATAGCTAAAGTTATCTTCAAATTCTTGCTTTAACAATTTAGATAAGCGAACTCTTTTAGTTTCAATATTGCATTCTTCAATACTAAATGGACGCATTTTGAAACGTAAAATTCTTCCTGATTCACTGTGTATTCTTGGTTGTATAGATAGCAAAAGACATTATAAAAGCTTTACGGAGGCTATTAGATATTTACTTAATAAATATTGCGCCTTACAATTCTATACTTTGATTCTCAGGATTAGTAATCTTACCTGGAAGCGAATGTTCCGGGTGGAATTTACTTAAAGCCACAACACCAGAAATTGCAAGGAATGCTGCAGCAAGCATACCGGCACCAATCCATAGATTAACATGGTCATTTAATTCATGGAGTATTGTAATACCAATAGTAATACCAACGATTGGATCCACTACAGTAAGCCCTGCCGAAACCATGTCAGGTGGCTGTTTTGAATATGCATTTTGCACAATCCAAGAGCCAAATAGTCCAGTAATAATCAATGCAACTAACATTGTATAATCAACGTTTTCGAGCTTAAGTATCCCATCAGTGTCAAAAAGCTGTGTCAATACTGTACGTGTCATTACTGCAACAAAGCCAAATAATACTCCAGCAAAAATGATATATGAAAATGGTGGAACTTTGTCCTTAGCAAAAAGTAGTAGCCCAGCAATAATTACTACAACAATAACAAGCATAATTAAGGTTACATGCTGCTCTTGGTAAGTAATAGTGCCTTGATGCGATACATGCAAAGCTCCGAGAACGAAAGCGCCACTACCGATAATACATGACATGATAGCTATGATTGCTTCTTTATTAAACTTTGCACCAATAGCTTTAGTATTTATAAAAGCAGTGATAACTACTGCAATAGCACCGATAGGTTGAACGATAATCAAAGGAGCTAAAGTTAATGCAACTAAATTTGCAACAGTACCGGTCCCCATACATAATAAGCCACCAACCCAACGTGGCTCTTTAAACATTGAGATAACCCCTGCAAGTGAAACACCATCATGACCATGATTTTTCTGTACTGAACTACCTTGCAAAAAAGTACCAACAGCCAAACAAACAGCACCAAGTAAAGCACATGCAATTGCAACTGCTGTCATTATCTACTCATTTCACTCTTTACGGTCTGATTTTTAGCGTATTGTTGATGTTTATAAGTCTCAATACACTGCTGTAAATATTGTATACCGGCACCCCAGTGTCCAATACAACCTAAAGTGACTAAAGTTAGAGCAATTGATTCTAAAATAGAATGTTTAAACTGCGGCATCGCTACTAAGATAAGAAAAGGAATGCTAACTAATAATAATGCCGTACGAACTTTTCCCAAGTACGTTACCTCTAAATCGGGTTTACCTTTTAGTAGAGTTATTCCAAATAAGAAAATGATTATATCTGGAATAATGATAGCTGCTAATAAACTCCACGTTGCAATCCCTGCAGCTGCCAAAGTGAAAGCAATAATAACTAAACTTACACGATCGGCTAATGGATCTAAGAGTTGTCCCCAAGTACTAACCTGATGCAATCGACGAGCCAAAAAGCCATCAATCCAATCAGTACTACCTAAAAATACCAGCAACCAAAAAGCTCCTGATAAGTTATCCTTAGCTAAAATCAGACAAGAAAAATATGGCACTAATAAAAAACGGAAGAGGGTTACCAAATTTGGCCATGTGAACAAATTTGGCACTACCTCTTCTTCGTCTACGTCCTTGCCTTCAATAACTGTCATTTATTAGTTATTTTTTCCTCGTTTTTAGCTTTACGCGCAACTTTCTTTTCAAGCTTCAAATCTTTTTTCAAATCTTTACGGTCAGCTTTGCGTTCCTGCTTAAGCTCTTGCTTCTCAGCTTTTTTAGCCAATGCCACAGCCTTTTTAGTTGCTTTATGTGCAGCAAGGCGAGCGTCCTCTTGCTTCTGTACTTTCGCAGTTAAACGAGCTTCTCGCCTTTCAGATTTAGCAATTTCACGCGCTGCTTGTTTTTCAGCCTTAGCAGCCTCACGCTGTTCAAGATTTTTAGCTTTCGCCGCTTCACGTTGCTCTTGCTTTTCAATCTTGAAAGCTTCACGAGTCTCTTGCCTTTCAGCTTTTTTAGCTACAGCTTTATCAGCTATATTCTGAGTTAAATTACGAAAAGCCTCTTGTCGCTGAGCTTTAGCTGCTTCACGCGCTGCTTGTTTTTCAGCCTTAGCAGCCTCACGCTGTTCAAGATTCTCAGCTTTCACTGCCTCGCGAGCTTCTTGCTTTTCAAACTTAGCGTTTTTACGATCAGATCTTTTATTAACCTTCTCGTTCTTACGCTCTGCTTTTTCTTCGATTTTAGTGTTTTTGCGCTCTACCTTTTCAGCCTTTTTAGTAGCACGCTTTTCGCGGCTCTTAGGTGTTAGTGATTTACCGACTACTAAAGTACCCGCAGTCGCTGCAGCACCAATACCAATTTGCTGTTCACGACCATCAACAAAATCTGAACTAATCTTTTTAAGACCTTCGATACGCTCTGGCATATCATCTTTAACTTGTTCGAAAGTGTCTTTAACCTTAGCTGAATTCTCTTCAAAGAATTCTTTACCACGAGCGCTAAAATCAAGTTTGTACAAAATGTCGTCCATAGTGTCACTTAAATAATTACGGCTAGCATCAATACGACGTTTAAGCTGGTCTGGAGAAGGTTGTGTTTTTTTTTCTTCCTTCTTTTCTTCAGCTTTTTTAGCTTTTTCAATTTCTTTGCTCTTAGCTTCATCAGCACTAGACTCAAGTTCAGCCTGTGAACCTTGGGCCACAATCTTAGCATCATACTTGATACCATCAACAACCTCTGTTGATTTGTTTTCTTTAAATGCCTTAGTTATGCTACTCTTGCCAATCAAAGCAGTAATTAAAGCTAGAACAAAGAGAATAATTGCAGTTACTAATGCAGCTACCCAAGGAGACATTACTGTAGCTAGACCGAATACTAGCGCAATAATTAATGCAATAGCACCAAAGTAGGCAAAGAAAGCAGCACCGCCAAATAGTCCTACCCCGATACCAGCTTTTTTACCAGTTTCTTGTAGACCAGATTTTGCAAGTGCAATTTCATCTTTAATCAATTGAGGACCAACAGCTGTTAGGTTTTTAAACAACGTTGATATTTTTTGTTTACCCAAAGCTTCACGACCTCTTCTATGATTCGTGTTTGACATGGTATACCTTCTCGCTTAGAAAATAATCAATCTTTCTATAAAACATTACCATTAAATACCCTAAAATAACCGTTAATTCGCTAATGTAAAGCTATGGAAACTTCTAACACAATAAATAAGATTTATGGTCTAGGTATTGCACACACTACAAAAGGCGGTGAAGTGCTTGATGTTTGGTATCCTGAGCTTTCAGAAAGCCAGATTGAAAACCCAAAACTTGAAGAGAAGTTAGCAAAGTTAATTTCTCAGTATAACGATCCAGCTGATGCACTTAGAAAGACTCTAGTAAAAGCAAAAATTACAGTAAACGAAGCACCTACTAATACTGAAGATGCTTATTTGCGCCTACATGCTTTATCGAATCGTTTGGTTAAGCCAAATGAGATTAATATAGATAATATCTTTGGTTTGTTACCTAATAACGTTTGGACTAATTTCGGTCCATATCCAGTTAAAGATTTTGAACTAACTCGAGCAGCTCTAATTGCTGAAGCTCCTGTAACAATTTATGGTGTAGATAAATTCCCCCGTATGGTTGATTATGTTCTTCCAAGTGGTATTCGTATCGCTGATGCTGACCGTGTTCGCCTTGGTGCGTATGTGGCTGAAGGTACCACTGTGATGCACGAAGGTTTCATAAACTTTAATGCCGGAACATTAGGTACTTGCATGGTAGAAGGCCGTATTTCTGCCGGAGTTGTCGTCGAAGATGGTTCTGATATTGGTGGTGGTGCTTCAATTATGGGTACCCTATCTGGTGGCGGTAAAGAACACGTTTCCATTGGCAAAAACTCATTACTAGGGGCTAATTCTGGAGTTGGCATTAGTATTGGCGATGACTGCGTAGTAGAAGCAGGGCTTTACATTACTTCTGGTTCTAAAATCACTTTGATTACCAAAGATGAAAAGAAAACAGCTAAAGGTGCTGAACTTTCTGGAGTGAATAACCTACTATTTATCCGTAACTCAGTAACTGGAGCAATCGAAGCTCGCAGCCGCAAAAGCGGTACTGTCGAACTTAACGAACAACTACATGCTAACTAGTACATTTAGCATTAGCATCAAAGGCACCTGTCATCAGATATTTACTAACAGTATCTGATGCACAAGGTCGTCCGAACCCAGTAACAATGTGACGATCTCCAGGTACTTGATATAGGTTGGCATTCATCCGTCCAGCAACTGCTTGTGCTCCTGCTAGTGGTGCATGGCTGTCTTGGGTGGAGTTAACAATCAATGGTTTAGTAGCTACTCCACTACCAGTTTTTATAGCACCAAGTACTGATTGTTTTTCTTTATCAGCGAATTTAGAGCAAACTCCATAACCAGAAAGTGGATCCATAGCTAGACCAGGTTGCTTAGAATCTTGTTTTTGCAACTCGGTACCAACTTTAGAAATATCGTCATTCCACTTATAGTCACTACAGATATAAGCTTGATTAATTGGCTCTCCGTCAGTACTTTCTTGAAGTGCTTGTGCAGCTGTAGATGCCTGCTCACTTAATTTTGGCCCAGATAATTTGTCACTAAAGGTCATCGGGAATCCTAAAGTTGGATCATTAGTATAAGCATATTTTGCACCAGAAACATTTGGATCAAATACAGAATCTAGAACTGCCTTATCTACATGCTTTGGATACTTATTAAGGTATGCTTGAGCTGCCATAGTTCCATATGAATATGCCAGCAAACTAACTTTGTCAGTTCCTACAGCCTGACGAATATTATCAATATCATCAGCCTCGGTCTTTGCTCCACTATTAGTGAAAAGTTGGTGTGAATCAGAGTTACACTTCTTGACATAAGCTCCTAAATCATTAGCTATAGTTACGTAATCCTGGATTTGTGATGGAGTAGCAAAATCAGTAATTTGACTAACTGAATCAGGCACTTTCCCACAAGTAATAGTTTCACTACGCCCTACACCACGACGATCATAAGCCACAATATCGTAATTATCCAGCACCTCTTTCGGTAGGAAGTTCTCCATTCCAGCAGCAAAAGAAAGTCCTGAAGTATTAGGTCCCGAAGGCATTAGTATTAATGTACCCTTTTTATTTTTTTGATTACGGGCTGGTGTCTTAGCAACTGCAAGCTGCACTTTAGCTTTATCGGTACTGCTTAACGGTACTTCTACATTTTTACATTCACGCCCAGGTTGGTCTGCAAGTGGACAATCAGTCCAGTCACCAGTTTCTGCTGAATAGTATTCATCTTCTTGCTGTTTTGCCTTAGTACTACAACCTGCTAAAGTTAGCGTTAAAATTATGGCACTTAAAATTGCTAAAAACTTTTTCACACTAATCCTTCAAAACTTGTTTCATTTGGATACGGGCCGACGACAGTTAAAGTTTGGGCCCGATTACATAAAGTTTGTGCCAATTCCTGAACTTGCTCTTTAGTAACAGCAGCAGAACGCGCTAATGATTCATCAACATCATAGTACTTACCTAATGCTAATTCTGCCGAACCTAAACGAGACATTCTAGAACCAGTATCTTCTAAAGCAAGTACAATTCCACCAGAAATTTGACCTTTAGCTTTCTTAAGTTCCGCGTCAGTAATCCCGTAATCTGCAATCTTTTCTACTTCAGCTCGCATTAATTTAATTACTTCAGTAGCCTTTTCTGGAGCACAGCCAGCATAAGCCCCAAAGTAACCAGCGTCAGAATATCCTGCGGCAAAAGAATGTACCGAGTAGGCAAGGCCACGTTTTTCACGGATTTCTTGGAACAGGCGTGAAGACATCCCGCCACCTAAAATTGAATTCATCACATAAAGTACATGCCGACGCTCGTCTGTGGCAATCATTCCTTTGCTGCCAAGAATAATGTTAGTTTGCTCCAGTTGTTTGTTTAGCACTCGATAGCTTGAGTTATCTTCAAATTCTAATGGGGTTTGATTTCTGATATTAGCAGACAATGCACTATCACTTAAATTCCATTTTCGACTTACAATATCAAGAACTTGTTCACAGATAACTTCATGGTTAACACTCCCTGCAGCAGTAACTACTAGCTGTTCAGGCACATAATATTTTTTGTAATGTTGCCAGACTGATCCTCGTGGCACACTCATAATTGCCTCTGGCGTACCACCAATTGGACGGGCTAAGTCAGATCCAGCTAATACTTGTTCTGCAAAATTTTCATGAGCTAGATCCATAGGGTCGTCATGATCCATTGCAATTTCTTCTAAAATGACAGTACGTTCATTTTCTAGTTCTTGTTTGTCAAGAATTGCATCGGTAATCATATCTCCAATAACTTCAATCGCCATCGGTAAATCGGTATCTAAAACTCGCGCATAATAGCAAGTGCTCTCTTTGGAAGTAGCAGCGTTAGATTCACCACCGACTTCATCAAAAGCCGCAGCAATATCAATACTGCTACGACGACTAGTACCTTTATAAAGTAGGTGTTCCAGGAAATGAGTGGAGCCATGCTGACCTTCAAGTTCGTCACGAGAACCAACACCAACCCACATTCCGATAGTGGCTGAACGTTGACCAGGCATTTTTTCTGTCAGAACTCTAATACCACCAGGCAGTACTGAACGTTTAACTACCGAACCTTCAGATTCAGAAAGCACTTCAGTAAAATTTGGTCGATCTAAAACAAGTTTCTTTTCCGTGATGAACCCCTACTAGTTAACTAATAATTTTTCACTCTAGACAAGTATAGGGCCCAAGTAACTTGAGCCCTAACTTATCTAATAATTAAAATTCAATGTCGTCTAATGAACGAGCTTTCTTATGCTGATCATTTTTGCCATTGCGGTCATTACGCTCATCACCATTTCGCTTGTGGCGACGGTTGCGGCGTGGATGATCTCCACGATCCTTGCGGTTATCGTTACGCTTTGAATTGTGGTTACGATTGTTATGGCGTGGCTTTTCTTCGCCTTCATCCTTAGACTCAGGTGCACCTTCAACTACTGGTGAAAGTGAAAGCTTACCGCGATCATCAACCTTAGTAATTTCAACCTGTACCTTTTGACCTACACCTAGGACATCTTCAACATCTTCAATGCGCTTACCATTAACTAGCTTACGCATTTCAGAAATATGTAGCAGACCATCAGTACCTGGCACTAATGAAATAAACGCACCAAATGCTGCAAGTTTAACTACAGTACCAAGGTAACGTTCACCAACTTCTGGCACCTGTGGATTAGCAATTGCGTTAACCATATCGCGTGCAGCTTCAGCAGCAGGACCACCAGTTGCACCGATGTAAACTGTGCCGTCTTCTTCAATAGTAAGCTCTGCACCAGTTTCATCTTGAATTTGGTTAATCATCTTACCCTTAGGTCCGATAACTTCACCAATCTTCTCTTCAGGAATAGAAACTGTAAGGATACGAGGAGCGTGTGCTGACATTTCACCAGTAGATTCAATTGTAGAGTTAATTAAATCTAGGATAGTCAAACGTGCTTGCTTTGCTTGAGTCAAAGCTGCAGCCAATACCTTAGCAGGGATACCATCTAGTTTAGTATCAAGCTGGATAGCAGTAATGAAATCTTCAGTACCTGCTACCTTGAAATCCATATCACCGAAAGCATCTTCAGCACCCAAGATATCAGTCAAAGCTGCATAATGAGTCTTGCCATCAATTTCATCAGATACTAGACCCATTGCAATACCGGCAACTGGTGCACGAAGTGGAACACCAGCACTTAGTAAACCAAGAGTTGATGCACAAACAGAACCCATTGAAGTAGAACCATTTGAGCCAAGTGCTTCTGATACTTGACGGATAGCGTATGGAAATTCTTCACGAGATGGCAGTACTGGCACGATTGCACGTTCTGCCAAGGCACCGTGACCAATTTCACGACGCTTCGGGCTACCTACACGACCAACTTCACCTACAGAGTATGGTGGGAAGTTGTAGTTGTGCATATAACGCTTTGAAGTGATTGGTGAAAGTGCATCAATTTGCTGTTCCATACGTAGCATGTTCAAAGTAGTGATACCTAGAATCTGAGTTTCACCACGTTCGAAGATTGCAGAACCGTGCACACGAGGTAGCACCTCAACATCTGCGTGAAGTTCACGAATATCAGCTAGACCACGGCCATCAATACGAATCTGATCCTTAAGGATACGTTGACGTACAGTTTTCTTAGTGATTGCTTTGAAAGCTGAGTTAAGCTCTTTTTCACGTTCTTCAAACTCTGGTGCTAGCTCTTCAACAACTTCTCCCTGAAGCTCTGCTGCAGCGTTATCACGCTCTTGCTTATCAGCAATTGTGTAGATTTTTGCAATCTTGTCAGCTGCTTTAGCCTCTACAGCTTCGTAAGCATCATCCTGGTAATCAGGGAATAGTGGGAATTCAGCTGTTTCACGAGCTTCTTTCTCAGCTAATTCTGTCTGAGCTTCACAAAGCTGACGAATGAATGGCTTTGCAGCTTCAAGACCATCAGCCACTACTTCTTCAGTAGGTGCTTTAGCACCCTTGTCGTTAATAAGAGTCCAAGCATTGTCAGTTGCTTCTGCTTCAACCATCATGATTGCAACATCATCACCAACGATGCGGCCAGCAACTACCATGTCAAATACGGCATTTTCAATTTCTGAATGCTTAGGGAAAGCAATCCACTGACCATCAACGAGTGCTACACGTACACCACCAACTGGGCCAGAGAATGGCAAACCAGCAAGCTGAGTAGACATTGAAGCAGCGTTAATAGCTACTACGTCATAACGTACATCTGGGTCAACAGCCATTACAGTTACGACTACCTGAATTTCGTTACGTAGACCAGATACGAATGCTGGACGAAGTGGACGGTCAATCAAACGACAAGCCAAAATTGCTTCTGTTGATGGGCGACCTTCACGACGGAAGAATGAGCCTGGGATACGACCAGCAGCATACATGCGCTCTTCTACGTCAATTGTTAGTGGGAAAAAGTCGAATTGATCTTTTGGGGTTTTCCCTACTGATGTTGCAGATAACAAAGCGGTATCATCATCAATGTATACCATTGCTGCACCTGCAGCTTGTTTTGCTAGTCTACCTGTTTCAAATTTAACGGTACGAGTACCGAATTTTCCGTTATCAATAACGGTCTCAACTGATTGAGTTCCTTGCACTAAAGTGCTCCTTTTCTTTGTCTCAACACAATAGCTACCTGTAACAGGTGTTACGGCCTTCGATTGAGACTCACGGGGGTATAGGTTAACCCGGAAGTCACTACCGAGGACCGGCCTCTTGCACCATTGTGTACTTATATCTCATTTTTCGTTAGTTACTGAAAAGTGGAACAAGCCTTATGACTTGCCCCACCTAATACAATACAATTATCGACGTAGGCCTAAGCTCTCGATAAGCGCACGGTAACGTTCAATATCAACACGCTTTAAGTATCCGAGAAGACGCTTACGCTTACCTACTAGCCCCATCAAACCACGACGAGTGTGGTGGTCATGTTTGTGTTCTTTAAGATGTTCAGTAAGACCTGAAATGCGACTGCTTAGCAGTGCGATCTGCACTTCTGGAGAACCAGTATCGCCTTCAGCTGTAGCGTATTTCTCAATGATTTCTTGTTTAGTTTTTGCGTCTAAAGCCACAAAAGCTCCAATTCACTAGGTACTGCGTTCAAAATAATAAGTATGCCACCGCAGACTACAGCATACTCCTTAGTTAGTATAACACTTAGCAACTAGAGATAAAACTACCCTTAATTGACAACTATAGAAGAATCCTGATAATGATTATGACCCAGTGCCGAAACTTGATTTAGATGCAAATGGGTTTCCAAGTGCATTACATACCTCAGTAACCGCAACAAAACCAAGAAGACTAAATCCATTAACTACTCACAACATGAAG
>JASGDC010000008.1:0-19977 GCA_047608145.1 Micrococcaceae bacterium | reverse complement strand
GCACACACCAAGCAGAATATTGTTTAAAACCCATAAGCTAACTTTAAAAGCTAACAAACAAGGCCTAACCCCCAACAAAAACAACACCAAACAAAAATTCTAACAACACATATTTTCCTATAAGTCGTTATTTATGTGTCTTAAAGTATCCGACCTGTTTGCGTTGCTCAGTACTATTTTTAATAATGGTAAGTTATTTTAAAATTAGGTATGTGATATCTACGATGTCCGTAGACATCACATTATAGACCTCAGGTGTTTTCTTGTCTTTTTTGTTTTTTGCATGGGGGGGGGTAGGATTAAGTTATCGGGTTTCATATTTTAATGTTAGGGAGTTGAACTTTTGATGGTTGATAGTAATTCAAATTTTTACGATGATGTAAGTAATAAACAGGGTGTTTCTCGTAGGACTGTGGCTAAGGGTGCTTTGTGGAGTGTTCCTGTTGTTTCTGCTACGGTGACTATTCCTGCTTTTGCTGCTAGCCCTGATGAATGTGATACATGTACTATCAATTTTGTGCATGATGAGCAGACTAATCCATTGCCTTATATTCATGGTAAAGGTAGTGATTTTCCTAGTGATGTTGAGCTATCTGCTGGATGTAATGGGCAGCCATACAATGGCCAAATCAATATTACTATTACTGGTGATGCTGAATTTAGCAATGGTTTGCAAACTGCCCAATTAAATATGGTTAATGGTATTGCTACTTTGGGTACTGCTAGTTCTACTTCAGGACTTGTTGTTCGGACAAAGACTGTGCTAACTAGTACTGGTCAAACAGTAGATTTCTCAATGGATGTGAAGAATTTCCAAATTACCGCTGCACTAGATGGATGTGAGATGGTAACAGATATGGTTGAATGGGTATACCCAAACTTGACTTCTTGGGGTATTAATACTCTTTCTTCACTTGGGGATGGTACTGCTGTTGCTTCTCGAAATAAACCAGCTGCAATTGGGCCTTATAGAGTATGGGGCAAGCTATTCGGACGGCGCAGTGCTTTTGCTCTTACCGGCTCTGATGATAATTCTCCGAATGACTTATTTGCTTGGTCTAGAAATGATTATGGTCAGCTCGGATTGGGAGTAACTAGTACTAGAACAGTGCCAGAGCAGGTTAGTGGAAAATGGAACGAAGTTGCTTTGGGTGATTACCATACGCTATTCATTAATTCAGCTAAAGAACTGTACTCTGTTGGATACAATCAACGGGGTCAGCTTGGATTAGGACATATAAACTCTATTTCAGTTTTAACTAGGGTGGGAACTGATACTTGGCATAGTGTAGGAGCAGCAGACCAGACATCATTCGGTATTATAAATACTTCAAATAACCTTTATTCATGGGGCTATGATAATGGTGGCATTTTGGGTAATGGTACTCCTAATACTGATGTTCTTAGCCCTGCAAACGTAAGTAATTTGTCTTGGGATAAAGTTGTTGGTTCACTTAACCATGCAGTGGGTGTTTTAACAAATGGTCAGCTATGGTCTTGGGGTGCTAATAATGAAGGGCAGCTAGGCACTGGTAATAACACTACAAGTGATATTCCTATCCGAGTAGGTAATGCTTATGACCCTTGGGAGACAGTATCCACCGAAAATTCATGGACTGTCGCTAAAACTGTCAATGGGGATATTTACACTTGGGGTCGTGGAACTAGCGGACAATTGGGTAACGGTACTAATGTTACGGCCACTGTTATAGGGAAGATTGCCAATCCTAATTTGGAATGGAAACAAGCTGAGGGTAGTTACCGTCATGGTTTGGCTATTGACATTAATGACGACCTATATGCCTGGGGTAATAACTCTGTTGGACAGTTTGGTAATGGTACAAACGTAAGCAGTAACGTACCAGTAAAAATTGGAAAATTGAAATGGGATACTATAGCTACTGGTATTGACTACTCACTTGGTACTACCAAAACGTTTGTGCCTAAAGGTTATTCATACTAAAATGCTTTATTAAGGAAAACAAATACAGCCTATGTTTAAGCTGTATTTGTTTAGATTTTACCAACTTTTACTTAGAATACTACAGTACGGTGCCCATCAAGAAGTACTCGGTGTTCAGCATGGAGTAGTACAGCTTGTGATAGTGCTAAAACTTCGGTATCACGACCAAGTTCCATAAGTTTTTTAACATCAGCGTTGTGATCTACGCGTAGCACTTCTTGCTCAATAATTGGCCCTTCATCTAAATCGCTTGTTACGTAATGTGCAGTAGCACCAATCATTTTTACTCCACGATCATGAGCTTGCTTGTAAGGACGTGCACCCTTAAAGCTTGGTAAGAATGAGTGGTGAATATTGATGATATTGCCATGCATATCTTCACATAGTTCTTCAGAAAGAATTTGCATATAGCGAGCCAAAATTACTAGATCAGCTTCATATTCTTTTACAAGACCACGAAGGTCTTGTTCGGCTTCTTTTTTAGTTTCTTTAGTCACTGGAATATGGTGGAATGGAATACCGTAGAATTCTGCAAGCTCTTTTAAGTCATCGTGATTACCGACTATAGCTTTGATATCAATATTTAAAACTCCGGCACGATGACGGAAAAGCAAACCGTTGAGGCAGTGTGCTTCTTTTGAAACCATAATTATAGTATTTAATTTTTTATTGGCATCGTAAAGACCGTATTCACCTTTTAACTCTTTGGA
Source organism: Micrococcaceae bacterium (assembly GCA_047608145.1). Classification (GTDB taxonomy): domain Bacteria; phylum Actinomycetota; class Actinomycetes; order Actinomycetales; family Micrococcaceae; genus JASGDC01. Next base: position 17,304 of record JASGDC010000008.1, on the reverse strand, counting down.
AAGTTTAGCGAATTTTTCTTTAATTTCATCAGTCATTTCATCAATATCAAACTGAACACGCATAAAGAATTCTAGTGAATCAGAATTGTTAAATTCTTTCGATTCTCGAATCATGCCGACTACTTCATAAACTAGACCAGCAACTTTAGCAACGACACCTGGGGCATCAGGACAATGTATGTTATAAATCCATGTTTCTTTTTTCTCATTCATGTTATTAAAAGTACCATGAAATTTAGTCTAGAAAATGTGGATTTTACTAGATAGTTAGCGAAAAATTATTAAAAAACAGAGTAATCTTGAGATATACATTCCCTTATTCTTTAGGAGCTTAAGTGAAAGATTCCATTACAAATCAACCGTTATCTTCGGTAGACCCAGAAATTGCTAAGGTAATTGATCAAGAACTGGCAAGGCAACGAAATACTCTTGAGATGATTGCTTCGGAAAATTTTGCGCCACGTGCAGTTTTGGAAACTCAAGGGTCAGTGTTGACCAATAAGTATGCTGAAGGTTACCCAGGACGTCGTTACTACGGTGGTTGTGAATATGTAGATGTGGCAGAAAATCTTGCTCGAGACCGAGTAAAGGAACTATTCGGAGCAGAATTTGCTAATGTACAGCCACATTCTGGTGCTAGTGCTAACGCGGCTGCACTTGCTGCGATGATTAATCCAGGAGATAAGTTAATGGGGCTTAAATTAGACCATGGTGGTCATTTAACTCATGGTATGAAGCTTAACTTCTCTGGTAAGTTATACGAGGTTGTAGGTTACGGAGTAAATAAAGAGACTTACCGTCTAGATATGGATCAAATTCGTGAGCAGGCTCTTAAAGAGGAGCCACAAGTAATTATTGCTGGTTGGTCGGCATACCCACGACAGATTGATTTTGAAGCATTCCGTTCCATTGCCGATGAAGTTGGCGCAAAACTTTGGACTGATATGGCACACTTTGCGGGGCTAGTTGCAGCTGGTTTACATCCTAACCCAGTTCCATATTCTGATGTAGTTACTTCTACAGTGCATAAAACACTTGCTGGTCCACGGTCTGGTTTGATTTTGGCGCGTAAAGGATACGCAAAGAAACTTAATAGTGCAGTGTTCCCGGGGCAACAAGGTGGACCATTGATGCATGCTGTTGCTGCAAAAGCTGTAGCTTTCAAGATTGCTGGTAGTCCAGAATATAAAGAACGCCAAGATCGCACTTTAGAGGGGGCAAAGATTATTGCCAAGCGTTTAAATGCACCTGATATGAAAGAACATGGTGTCAGTGTATTGACTGGCGGTACTGACGTGCATCTTCTTTTGGTTGATTTACGTAATTCTAAACTTGATGGTCAAGTAGCAGAAGACCTATTGCACGAAGTCGGTATCACTGTTAACCGTAATACCGTGCCATTTGATCCACGTCCGCCAATGGTTACTTCAGGATTACGTATTGGCACTCCCGCTTTGGCAACTCGCGGTTTTGGTGCTAGTGAATTTAATGAAATTGGTGAAGTGATTGCTAGCACCCTTAAAGGTGAAGACTTAGAACCATTAAAGAAACGCACAGCAAAACTTGCTGAAAATTTCCCACTATACCCAGGACTTGAAGAATGGTAGACCAAGCAAAAGTATTAGACGGTAAAAAGACCGCAGCAGAGATTAAAGCTGAACTTAAAGAGCGAGTTGCAGCATTAAAAGAAAAAGGTATCACTCCAGGTTTAGGTACAGTTTTAGTAGGTGAAGACTCAGGTTCTAAAGTTTATGTAGCAGGAAAACACCGCGACTGTGAACAGGTTGGTATAGCTTCAATTCGTAAAGATTTACCTGAAGATATTTCAGAAGCAGAGTTACTTAAAGTTCTCGATGAGTTAAACAAAGATGCAAAAGTAACTGGGTATATTGTGCAATTACCGCTGCCAAAGCATATTAATACCAACAGAGTATTAGAAGCTATCGCTCCAGAAAAGGATGCTGATGGGCTGCATCCAATGAATTTGGGACGTTTAGTGCTTAATGTGAACGATAAGATTACGACACCGTTACCTTGTACTCCTCGGGGCATTATTGATTTAATGTTGCGGTATGATATAGATCTTAAAGGTAAACATGTAGTAGTAGTAGGTAGAGGTGTTACGGTAGGACGCTCTATTGGATTATTGTTAGCTCGCCGTAATATTAATGCGACAGTAACTCTTACTCATACTGGTACAGAAGACTTATCAGGTCACTTAAAACAAGCAGATGTAGTAATTGCAGCTGCAGGTTCAGCACATATGATTAAAGCTAAAGACCTTAAGTCAGCTGTTATTGTGCTAGATGTAGGCGTTAGTCGTGTTGAAGATTCTGACGGTGGTAAAGCTAAACTACTTGGTGATGTGGAACCAGAGGTAGCAAATGTAGCTTCTTGGTTATCGCCAAATCCTGGTGGTGTCGGTCCAATGACTCGGGCGATGTTACTATCAAATGTAGTAGAAACTGCAGAACAAACAAACTAATTTGAGGTTGGTTTTATTAGGCAAGTATTTCATTTTGGGTAGAACCTGAATGATGTTTTAATACTTCTTCTACTATGATGTCTGCTTTTAAACCATTAGAAGTCAGTTTTTGCTCGGTATGTAACTTTACCTTTAATTTGTCAGCTGCACAGAATTTTATGACTCCACTTCTAACTGAATTAAGAAAATTCAGATCTTTGATATATGCGTAAAATGTAGTTGCGCCTTTTGTTGTCTTTCGACTTTGCATATTCTGAAAAAGTTGTTAATATATTAAAAGAGCCCGTAACCAGATGAGGGGAAGCAATTGGTTGCGGGCTCTTGTTTTATATCAAAGTTAAAGTCTAGTTATATAGGTACTACAAATAGTAATGAAGAACTTATTAATTGATTTATCACCACTTAAAACAAGTCCAACATTTGCACGAGTTTTTATTGGTGGTGCGATTTCACTAATTGGCGCCCAAATGACTTTAACTGTTGTAGGCGTGCAAGTTTATGATATTACTCATTCCACTATGGCTGTTGCTTTAGTTGGCACTATTGCATTGGTGCCAATGATTCTTTCTGGGCTTTACGGTGGCACGCTAGTAGATCGGTTTGATAAACGTAAAGTTAGCTTATATAGCGGAATTATTACTTGGTTAATGAGTGCTGGATTAGCTACTGCTGCTTTTACTAAGCAAGAAGTTTTATGGATTTATTACGCGCTTACTACGATTCAACAAGTGGCTGCAGTGGTAATGCAAGCTGCTAATAGTGCTATTACGCCAAGACTATTGCCTTATGATAAATTGGCAGCAGCTGCTGCTTTGCGTGGTTTATCAATGGGGGCAGGTATCACACTTGGTCCTGCACTAGGTGGTGTTATTGCTAGTCTAGGTGGTTTTGGTTGGGCTTATCTAACTGATGTAATACTCTTTACAGCTTCATTTATTGGAGTGTTTATGCTGCCAGCTATTCCACCACAGGCAGAAAATAAAGGCACTAATCCAATTCGCTCAGTAATTGATGGTTTAAAGTTCTTAAAGAAATCTCCAAATATTAAGATGGCTTTCTTAGCTGATATTGTCGCCATGGTTTTTGGTAACCCAAAATCAATTTTCCCAGCTGTTGGTGCACTAGTAATTGGTGGTGGTGCAGTAACAGTAGGTATTTTAAGCTCTGCCAGTGCAATTGGAGTTTTTATTTCCAGCCTAGTGTCTGGGCAAATCACTAGGGTAAACAAGCAAGGGCAAGCGATAGTACATGCAGTAGCTGCTTACGGTGTTTCAATTTTTGTTTTTGGAGTAGTAATCCTATTAGGTATGGGTAATCACACTCATTCGACTAGCTTTAGTGATGTGCGTTGGGGACTACTAATAGTAGCTGTAATCGTAACTATAATTTCTGGTGTTGCAGATAATATCAGTGGTATTTATAGGTCTACTATTATGCAAGCTGCAGTACCTGATGGCATGCGTGGTCGTATCCAAGGTTTATATATGGTAGTAGTTACAGGTGGACCTAGAGCTGGTGACTTTTATGTAGGTCTAGTAGCGAGTTTAGGTTTGCTTTGGATGCCACAACTATTTGGTGGCATTATCATCGTAGCTCTTATTTATAGCCTAATGTTGCGTTTTAAGAGCTTCAGAGATTACGATGCTAGGGCGCCAAAGCCTTAATATTCCAAATCTTCAAATTGTTCTGGATATATTGCTGGCCAAGTAGGGTCGATTTCTTCGGTGAACTTACCAGTCTTTTTAAGGTAGTCTTCGAAAGATTTACTCTGTAACGCTTTCCATTGTTTTTGTTCGTCATGTAGTTTTGGTACAGGAACTGATAAATAGTCACGGTATTTTTGTGCCATCTTATCTGCAAGTTTTAGTGCAGCTAGTGCATCATCTGCAGAAGTGTGGGCATGTTCAAGATTGATATTATATAGCTCACACAGGGCTGTGAGAGTTCTACGTCCTTTGCGGTAAGGATCTGCTTGCTTATCGATTACAAATGGATCAATTACCGGTGCAATCTTTTCTGGTGGCATGACTTCATGACGTGCACATTCATACAGCAAGACTGTGAAATCATATACTGCATTATAGGCAATAACTGGAATATTACGCTCAAATAGCTCATCTAAAGCATCAACTATTTGTTCAATAACAAACTGAATGTGTTGCCCATCTTGTTGAGCTTGTTCAGTGGTAATTCCATGAACTGCAGTTGCTTGTGTAGGTATTTCAACACCTGGATCTGCTAGTAATTCTAAAGTTTTATCTGGATTTCCTGCTGCATCACATAAAATTAGGGAAGCAGTTACAATACGTGCAGTTTTAGGATCTGCGCCGGTAGTTTCTATATCAAAACAGGCTCTGGGCGATTCGTACCAATTCTTCATGATTTTTATTTTACGGGATAGAGCTGACAAAACACCTAGGATTGATTTTCCGAATTATATTTTGTCGTAGTTTAGCCCTATACTATGAATATTACATCTGAGCCATGTAGCTATGCTCAAAGTTCTAGAGAAAGGTCAGGTAGTAGGGTGAGCATTAAAGCACCTCATTTCATTAAACCAGAGAGACAAGACCAAAAAATAAAATTAACTAAGCAACAACAAAAGTTAGTTTTGATTCCTGAAAAACCAACAATTCAGTTAGTAAAAGGTATAGCTGGAACTGGTAAAACTACGATAATTAACGAACGTGCTATAGAACTTGGTAAAGCTGGAAAAGTAGAAGAAACAATAGTATTAGTACCTACTCGTGTCCGAGGTGTTTCACTTAGAAATAAACTAGCTGAGAGTACTCATGTCGATATCTCATTACCAATGGTAAAGACTTGGCAAGCCGTTGCCTTTGAAGTATTAAAAACATCTCATGTCCAAAAAATAGCTGAAAGTAAAGCAGTAAAGACTAAATTAATTACGGGCCCAGAGCAAGATATTATACTTGCTGAAATTTTACAGACTTTTTCAGAGGATGATACTTTTGGAGTTATTAGTTGGCCTGAAGGGTATGAAGACGCAATAGCCACGAAAACTTTCCGAGATAAGGTACGTAGGTTTTTTGATCGTTGTATTGAACATGGGGTAAACTCAACAAAATTAGTAGAATATGCGAAATCAAATGAGAATAAAAAGCAGCTATGGGAAGCATTGGCGCAAGTTTATAAGGAATATCTAGAACGACTTGCTAATGATGATAAGTATGCAGGTGCTTACACTCCTTCACAATTATTACGTGCAGCTGTTGAGGTGTTAAAACTAGACCAAGAGTTTAGATATGAAATGCAAAATCGTTACCGAAATATTTTAATTGATGATGCTCACGATATTAACTCAGCCAGTCTAGAATTATTAGAGTTATTGGTGACTAAAGATACCAACTTGCTTGCTTGTTTTAATCCAGATGTAACTGTGGAAGGATTCCGTGGTGCATATCCAAATAACTTTAGGATTTATCGGGACTTATTTGCTGATGAATTAAAACTGCCTTTTGCAGAAGAGACTCTAAATACAGCTTTCCGTTTTTCTGGCGAGATTGAGTTAGTTAATTCAAAGTTAAGTGACAAGTTGCCTGCACAAGATAGTGGTGCACGTCGTTCAGAGGTTAAATTTTTAGCTAAAGATTTAGGTAAGATAAAAACTAAAGTATTTTCCTCAGAAATTGCTGAAGAACACTACCTTACAGAACAGTTAACAAAGTTACATGTTAAACAAAATGTGCCATGGAGTAATTGTGGAGTAATTGTTCGTGACTACCGAGAATTAAACAGGTTTAAACGAACTTTAAGTAGAGCAGATATTCCTTTAGAACTTCCACAAGCAGAAGTTCCATTGAAAGCTGAAGCTGCAGTATGGCCACTTTTAGATATATTTTTATTAGCGCAAAAAGCAACTGAACTTTCTGATAAGGAATTAGAATTACCTGAAAATGAAATTGAAGAATTAAGCGAACTAATTCAAAAGTTTTTAAAGAATGTTTATATAAATGCATCTGAAGTTGATATTCGTAGGATGAAAACTCAGCTTCGTAAAAAAAGTCGTGAAAATACTGATTATTCTTCATCAGATATTTTATTAGTTAAAGCTTTAATAGATCCGAGTTTATTCGACTTAGATTTACATAAAACTAAGAAAAATGATGAAAAGTTTAGCGGACGTAAGAAAAAGTTAACGAGATTTTATGCAATGCTAGATGCTGCACAAAAAGCTCGAGCTGATAAAGAACTTAGTATTAATAGTGCTTTGTGGGAAGTTTGGGAAGCCAGCAAAAAGGCAAAAGCATGGAAAGATGACGCTTTAAACGGTGGTGAAGATAGTGGTATTGCCGATTATTACCTAGACAGCGTAGTAGCGTTATTTTCTATTGCCCAACGACACTCAGCGAATGAAAAACTGAGGATTGATGACTTTATTACATATATGAATGGCCAAGAAATACCAGAAGATAGTATTGCTAAACGTAGTATGACTAAAGACTTAGGGGTAGCTTTATTAACTCCAGCTGGTGTTATGGGGCGCGAGTTTGACTATGTTTTCCTACCTGCTTTACAAGAAGGTCGTTGGCCAGCAACTATGTTGGCGCAAGACTTATTAGGGCAAGATGAGCTAGTTAGTGCAGTCACTGGTAATGATTTACTGTCTTATAAAGAAAAAAGAGATGACACATACCGTGATGAACTGAGGCTATTTTTAGCTGCACTGTCTCGTGCCAAGAAACTGGTAAGTTTGACTGCAGTTTCTACTGAAGAACATCAAGTTTCTAGTTTGTTATTTCAAGTTTCTGGAATTCTAAAACAAGAGACTGCCGTGGAAAAGATTAAAGTACCAAAGCCTCTTAATGCCAAAACTATGGTTATTGAATTACGTCAAGTTCTAGAAGATCCTGATACTTCTGAAAAAGTTCAGGTTCGGAAAGCAGAAGCAATACGATTGTTGACAGAGTTAACTAAGAGAAATATTCCAGGAGCTGACCCAGCGCAATGGTGGGGTTACATGGACATTTCTTCTAATAAACCTTTTTATGCAGAAACTGATGAGATTCGGGTATCACCAAGTAAGATTGAACAAATTCATGATTGCCCACTATGTTGGTTAGTAGATCGAGTAGGTGGTACAGCTTCTAGCGATGATAAGCGTAACTTAGGTAATTTGGCGCATGCCATTACTCAAGATATTAATGAGCCTGAAGAGAATGTTACTTCTAAACTTGAAGAGTTACGTACAGAGTTGAAACTCCATCTTAATAATCGTTGGCATGAGTTAGGGCGTACTGAAAGTTGGGCAGAGCAAAAAGAGCTTGAACGTGCTGAAAAGATGATGGATTTCTATGTTGACTATGTTAAACAAATGATGAAAGAGCAACGAAAATTATTACGTCGAGAAGAACCTTTTGAAGCTAAGATTGCAGATAAAGTGATTTTGCATGGTAAAGTTGACCGTTTAGAACGTGATGCAGCGGGCAAACTAGTCGTAGTAGATTTAAAAACTGGTAAAAATGCCCCGTCTAAAGCTGATACTGAAGAACATCAACAACTACTAGGTTATCAATTAGCTGTTGAAAAAGGCGGTTTTAAAGAGTCTCTTGGTAATGAAACTGGCGGTGCTGCTATTGCTCAGATTGGTTCGAAAAATGTAAAGCTACCACGGGTATTCCAAGAATCATTAAGTGATGACAAAAAGGCCGAATTTACTGAGAGAGTTATCGAAGCTGCTAAATTAATGCGAGGTCCTAACTTTGAAGCTCGTCATGATCTTAATGCAAATAATTACAATCGCAATTATCCATGTGATGTATCGGAAGTCTGCCCACTTTGCTTAGGGAAGCAGGTTACTGAACTATGAAAGCAAAAACTAATAATATGAAAAAAACAGAATTATCTACCGAGCAGATTTCAGAAATTTTAGGAAAAGAATTTCCACCGACTGAGGAACAAAAAAAGATAATTGTTGGTTCATTAGAACCACAACTAGTAGTTGCTGGCGCTGGTTCTGGTAAGACTGAAACTATGTCAGCTAGAGTTATGTATCTAGTTGTAAATGGTTTGGCGAGACCAGAAGAAATACTAGGAGTTACCTTCACTAAGAAAGCTGCTACAGAGCTGTCAAAGCGTGTTCAAGATAACTTGCAAAACTTAGCTAATGCTGGAGTGATTGAAGCAGATCTGATGCAAGCTACTCCTACAACCTCTACTTATCACTCTTACGCACAAGGCATTGTTAGAGAGTATGGCGTACAGTTAGGGTATGAAAGCGATACTAAACTAATTAGTCCTACTGATACTTGGTTACTTTCTAAAAAAATTGTAGATGAATATACTGGCGAAACTTCACACATTAAAGCAGCACAAAGTACGTTATATGATGAAGTGGTTAATTTTAGTAGTCAGTGTGCAGAGCATCTAAAGACGCCTACTGAAGTTAAGGAATATATTGAAGATATTCTTGATAGATATGAGAAATTACCTCCGGGTGTAAATAGGGAAAATGCTTTAGATAGAGATTTTAGTTTAAAGCTTAAGACTAAAATTACTATTGCTGAACTTGCAGAAGAATTGCAGGCAGAAAAGGCAACTCGTGGCGAGATGGATTTTGGTGATTTGATATCGTTAGCTGCTGCAATTGCAAAGAAAATTCCACAAGCTGGTAAAGCAGAACGTTCAAAATATAAAGTTGTTTTGTTGGATGAATTCCAAGATACCTCAGTGGCTCAAATGCAATTATTCCGAAAACTTTTTGGTGCAGATCATGCGATGACAGCCGTCGGTGATCCAAACCAGTCAATTTATGGGTGGCGTGGAGCTTCTGCTGGTGGTATGCAGCGTTTCATTAATGCTTTTGGTAGCGCCAGTAAACCAATATCACCTGATAATTTATCAACTTCTTGGAGAAATACTACTAAGATTTTAGATGCAGCTAACAAAATTGTGAACTATAAAGACCCTGAAGAAGCTCAGATTGTTGATGTTTTAGATTCTGCTGGGGCTGGTATTTTGAAAGTAGACACTTTAAAACCTAGAGAAAATTCTCCTAATGGTGAAGTTTGGCATGGTCGTTTTGAGACTGATAAAGCTGAAGCAGAAGCTATTGCTGATTTTATTGCTCAGCGTTGGCATAATCGGTCCACTAAAAGGAAAGAAAATGACCCATTAACTTTTTCTGTACTGTGCCGTCGTCGAGCTAGGTTTAATGCTATTGAAGAAGCTCTAGCTGCTAGGGATATCCCGACCGAAATTATCGGACTTGCTGGTTTGCTGGATACGCCAGAAGTTATTGATTTAGTAGCTATGTTAAAAGTGCTGAGTGATTTAGAAAATCCAAGTTCTTTAATGCGAGTTTTAATGGGAGCACGTTGGCGAATTAGTCCTGCTGATTTGAACGCATTAAATATCTGGGCTAGAGATTTAAGTAGTAAAGCTCCGCAGGTATTCACTAGTAAGACTCCTGAAGGTTATATTCCAGAACCAGTCGATAATTATTCGTTAGTTGAAGCAATTGATGGATTACCGCATGATTATACAAAACTTGATACAGATAAATATGATCTATCTGAAATTGCACATGAACGTTTATGCGCATTAGCTACGGAATTGCGAGAGTTAAGAGCCTTTCAAAACCTTGAGCTTCCAGAGTTCGTTTATAAAGTAATGACAAAAATAAGGCTAGATATTGAAATAGCTGTTAAACCAAGTGGAAGCTCCATAACTGGAATTAGGCATTTAAATGAATTTTTGGATGTTACCCAAGATTTCTATGAAGGAAATGGTGGTTCTCTAGTAGACTTCTTGCTTTGGTTAGAAGCTGCGAAAGCTAAAGAAAACGGCTTGACTATGCCAGAACAAGAAGCTAGCAAAGAAGCTGTGCAAATCAGTACAATTCACGGTGCTAAAGGACTTGAATGGGATGTAGTTGTCGTTCCAGAACTTAATGAAAATACTTTCCCAAAAGTTGAATCTAATGACTGGATTACTAACTTAGCCCAAATTCCATGGGAACAACGAGGTGATGCAAAAGAACTGCCACGCTGGAGTTTAGAACAGGTACCACAAACCAAACGTGCTTGGGCGGAGGCTTGGGGTTACAATGGCAAGCCTAAAAAAGATGAAGCTGAAACTCGAGAACATGAGACTAAGACTAAGAATAGTCTTAAGAACAAATCTAAATGTTACGGAGAAAAAGAAGAACGCCGATTAGCTTATGTTGCTTATACTCGTGCAAAAAGCGTTTTAGTTTTAACTAGTTTTGCTTTTGTCTCTACAGCCAAAAGTAAGCGCCAAGTTAGTCGTTATCTAACTGAACTTGAATTGGGTAATGAAAACATTTTGCCGGGTTCTATCGCTGAAGAAGAAATTCCAGATACGAACCCGTTGGTTGAAGATGAAAATATTATTACAGCAGTTTGGCCTTATGATCCATTAGGACCACGAAGAGATGCCATTGCAAGTGCAGCAGAAGCTATCAACGAAAATCTGAAAAACGGCATCGCAAATGAAATCATTGAAACTGATGATGAAAAGATTCTAGGTTGGCGAGAAAATATTGCCGAGGTTTTTGCCAGAGCAGAAGCAGATAAGCCTGATAACTCAGTGCCATTCCCTACTCGTGTTTCAGCTAGTTCAGTTTATAAGTTAGTAAACGACCCAGAGAAATTTGCCAAGGAAGTTCGGCGCCCAATGCCACAGAGACCTTATCGAGGAGCAGAGCTGGGTAATGCATTCCATGAATGGGTGGAAGACTTCTATGCTCAAAAAGGTCAAATTAAGTTAAATATCAGTATGATTGATGATCCTGAGATAGAAGATACTGCAGGTATTGTCTCAGCAGATGCTATAGCTAATTTCAAGAACTCACATTGGGCTAATGAAAGTAATAATATAGTAGAAATAGAAGCACCTATTGAATTCTCCTTAAATGGAGTGACTATTATCGGTCGTATTGATGTGATATTTAAAGAGGATGATGGCTATCGAATCGTTGACTGGAAGACAGGTGAACCCTCTAAATCTAAGGATAAAGAATATGCTATGCAGTTAGCGACTTACCGAGTTGCTTATGCAAAGCTTAAAGGAATTGACCCAAGCAAAATAAAAGCAACTTTATATTTTGTTGATGTTGATCAAGATAAAGACATTGATGAAGATAAGCTATTAAGCCAGGAAAAACTTGAAGGAATGATAAACGATATTATGGTTAATGACGAATAAAATTATTCGTCATTAACCTTTGGTTTACTAATAGGAGTAACTACGCTTGTTTCTCCTTGTACCACTCGCTTTAGTTTTTTCTTTTGTGGAGCTGGCTCAGCTGAAGCATTATCTTTAGTAGTTGATTTTGCTGTAGAAGCACTGCTTGTGGTGCTACCAATAGTTGGTGCTGCAGGAGGCTTCGGTGGAAGTGGTGGTAACTTCTTAGGCTTTGGAGGAATATTAGCAGCTGCTTTCGGCGCTTGAGTAGGTTTAGCTGGTTCTGAAGTATTAGGGGTAGCATTAATACTAATATCAGTTGCTGGCCCAGCAATCTTAGCGGTACCTTTACCACCTGCAGTATCGTCATCAACATCATTGACAGCCTGTGGGTTAGTCGTTAGAACTTCTTTAGTTGCCGTAATCTTCTTTTTCTTTTTATTCGGCTTGTTTTTTCTCACTCGTGTATGCTCAATTACCGGTTCAAGTTCATCAAGATTTAAATCAGCATTAAGATTAGGATCAATCTTCTCTGACACTTTATTCATGAAACGGCTAAAACGAGACTTAAAGCCACCAGTTTCTTCAGGTTTATCTTCAAGCTCTAGTGCACCTGAGTTATCAATTTTATAGTTAGAATCTAACTCTTCAGCAGGGACATCAGTCGGATATTTCTTAGCTTTTTTAGCTTTAATGTTAGCTTTAGGCTTTTTAGTATTTTCAAAACTATTACTTTCAAAGCTGTCGTCTTCAAAACTATTATTTGTATGTATATTTGCGTTCATATTGACCTGTCTATCGTCATTGATATCAACCTGCTGGTTTGAAGCAGCGGTAGTAGCAGAAATATTTGGAACTGTTGGTTTTGGTGCCTTAGCTATAACTGGTTGTTGTTTGGCTGGTTTAGCTGACTGTATAGTCTTAGCTGGAGGCTGCTCATTTGGTTCAGGGCGAATAACACTCTGAGTATCTTGAATTATTCGTAATAGGCCAGTATCTACCGCAGGTTCTTGTGAGTTTTTCTCTGGTAGTTGGTTTTGAGGCTGAGTTTGGGTACCCTGTTCATAATCGTCTGCTGGGTAATCCTCATATTCATCGCCATATTCAGTTTGAGTATTGATAGTACCAGTTTCAATATTTCCCTGATGAATCGGTGCTACTTCTGCAATTGAAGACTCTACGACACTTGGATCTTCAAATGTATCTTGAATTTCTCCTTCGGGTTCGACAAAAATAAGATTTTCTTTAGCACGTCGTTTACGCTCTGCCTCAGCTTCAAGTTGGCGTTGACGCTGCACAGCTTGCCGTTGCTGTTGTGCAGCTACCTGTAACTGACGTTGGTGTTCCGCTTCAGCATACTGTTGACGTTGTAAAGCTGTTTTCTGGGCATTAGCTTGTGCTTGTATAGCAGCCTTTTCTTGTGCTACAGATTCAAGATGGGTATCTAACTCTTGCAATAAGTTAGTTGCTTCGTTAATGGTTGTGGTATCTTCAATTGCATAACCATGCAGAAGCCATTGTGCCAGTGCAAATTCAGCATTCATCTCTGCACGAATGAGCAATTTACGATCTGGGCGATTTTTAAGTTTAGTGGTGTAAGCACCAAAAACAGTCTTACAAAGGGGTTTGTCATTTGTGGCAAGAATCCAAGCTAAATCTTCAGCTGGGTCACCAACATGTAACTCTGCCCAATTTTGGATAGCAATGACTCGATTGTTTTCAACAAGAATGTTTTCTTCATTAAGTTGGCCATGCACAACTGTAGGAGTGAAGTTCCATAACTGGTCATCATCAAGAGATTTACGCCAGCGTGCTACTAAGCCACGTGGAACTCGCCCAGTATTAACTGCACGGTTTAGCTCAATTGTTTTACGATTTCGGCAATCTTCTGCAGAATAAAAAGTAAGGCCTGTAGACTCAACTAGTTCAGAGTTAAGGTTATGAATTGCAGCAATCGCGCTACCTAAAGATAAGGCATATTCATCTGGGACGTTACCTTCGGAGATGCGCTGCGGCTGCCCAGGAAGATATCTATAAACAGTTGCTTGCCCTTTTCCAGTGCCGTTAATACGACCCGCGATACTTGGCACCGCAAATGGTAAACTCGCGCGTAGGGAGTTGTTAAAAATCTGAAGTGAGCTATATTCAGTGTCTAACTGAGTGCTAGCTTCGTCTAGTTGTGGGGCACGAATGACTAGTCTGTCGCCGTCAGTAGTCATAATCAAAGCACTATCGAAGTCTTCGTCGTAGTCTCGGATTTGTTGCACGCCTGCTAAAGCCATGTCAGGTACTGCAGCGGATGCTAAAGCAGCGAGTTCAAATGGTGTTCTCTTCACTTAGATCAACCTTATTTTCTTGTTTAACGAGTCTTCAAGTTTTTTGGCATAGCCGTTACTTACAGAATGTACTAATGTTATTATATGAGATTTTCTTTTTATACTCGTGATATCGACCGCAGAACTGAGTGGCGTGTGCGCGAAAATCTATTCGACGCCCTCTGGGAAGACGAAGATACTCGAGTAATTTTATTTAATAAAGGTAAGTTTTTAGTTAAAGGTAATGAGTTAGCTCGTATTAAAGTTTCTGAAGTTACGAGTGCCCAATTCCGAGTATTCTTAGGCGAAGACTTGCGCAATGGTAATAAACTTATCGTGCAAGAAGTTTCAGATGCAGCTGCACTAGAAGCTCAAGAATATGGTACTTTTCGTTTTTTACGAGAAATAGCTGAGCAATTATCAGGAGTCGATCAACATTTAGCTTTTGAAACCTTGGCAATTACTTTTTGGCATAAAAATCATATGTATTGTCCGAAGTGTGGCGCAGTATTAATGGTTACTCATGCTGGATGGGCTAAAGAATGTCTAGCTGACGCTAGTGAGCATTTTCCACGGATTGATCCAGCGGTAATCATTTTAATTTTGAACGATAATGATGAGTTGCTATTGGCTAATAATATGAAGTGGCCTAAAGACAAGTATTCTTTTATCGCTGGTTATGTGGATCCAGGTGAGCCAATTGAACTTGCGGTAACTAGAGAAGCTAAAGAAGAAGTAAATGTAGATTTAACTGATTTGGAATATTTGGGAAATCAACCTTGGCCATTCCCATCTTCATTAATGTTTGCTTATAAGGCTAAAGGTACTGGTGAGATTAAAGTTGATGATATTGAGATTCGTCATGCTCGTTGGTTTAAGCGAGATGAATTGAAAGAGATGATTGCCAGTAAGCAAATTGATCCACCAGGGCCATTATCAGTCGCATACCATATGATGACTGCCTGGCTGGCTGAGGAGATCTAAATGGTTGAATACAGTGTCCTTGCTGGTCTCGATGCGGAACAGCGTCAAGCGGCCAGTAGTATTGGTAAACCATTAAGAATCTTAGCTGGAGCAGGTACTGGGAAAACTCGTGCGATAACTCATCGAATAGCTTATGCAGTGCGCAATGGTTTTTATCGTCCACAGAATATTTTGGCAGTTACTTTTACTACGAAAGCAGCAGCAGAAATGGGTGCTAGGTTACGAGATTTAGGTATTTTTGGTATGCAAGCTAGGACTTTTCACTCTGCAGCTTTGCGCCAAGTACAGTATTTCTGGCCAGAAGTTTTTGGTGGTAAACCATACCGAGTATTAAGGCATAAAATTCCATTAGTTGGGCAAGCTTGTACGGAGTTAGGAGTCGTTGCTAACAAAGAAGTGGTCCGAGATATTGCCAGTGAAATTGAATGGGCAAAAGTTAATATGTTTAGTGCTGCGCAATATAGTGAATTGGAACGGAAAAGTCCGATAAAGACGATTGATCATGTAACTTTAGCTAAACTCTACGAATGCTACGAGAAAATTAAAAATGACCAGTTAGTTATTGATTTAGAGGATGTCTTGTTGCTTTGTTCAGCGATGATAGAAAAGTCACCGAAAGTTGCAGCAGAAATTCGTAATCAGTACCGACATTTTGTGGTCGATGAATTTCAAGATGTTTCCAAACTCCAATATGCAGTATTAAAATCTTGGTTAGGTAATCGTGATGATTTATGTGTGGTAGGTGATCCTAGTCAGACCATCTATTCTTTTAGTGGAGCACGTCAAGAATTTTTACTGCAGTTACAGCGTGATTTTCCAAAATTAGAAACAATTTCACTGTTACGAAATTACCGCTCTAGTGGCAACATAGTCCAGTTAGCCAATCGCATTCTTAAAGCTTCAAGGCATCAGAAACCCTTACAATTAATCAGCAATCAAGCAGTAGGTACTGAAGTCACTTTTGTAGAGTACGCTAATGAAGCTGAAGAAGCTCAAGCTGTAGCTACAAAAATTAAAGAGCAAATTAACGAAGGTAGAAAACCCTCAGACTTTGCAATTTTATATCGCACTAATTATCAATCTTCGCAATTTGAAGAAGCATTGGCTGATGAAAATATTTCTTATCAGGTAAGTGTCCAAGAAAAGTTTTTTAGATGTAAAGAAGTAATTCAAGCAATTAACTTATTGCAAAAACACAAAAATGGGGTACATAAAGGTGCTGTTTCCACCACAGTTGCAGAAATTTTTGAACTCTTAGATTTTGAAGCCACAAAACCACCAACTTCGCGAGCGGCAAGAGCTCGTTGGGAAAATTTAAATGCTTTATTGACTTTGGCTAAAACTTGGGAGGAGACACATCCAGAAGCTACTTTTGCTGATTTTACCGTAGAAATCGCGATACGTACTCGTTCACAATTGCCACCTGAGATGGACAGTGTAACTTTGGCATCTTTTCACGCTGCTAAAGGTCTGGAATGGCCAGTAGTTTACTTAGTAGGGGTTCGTGAAGGTTTAGTACCAATTAACTACGTAACTACTCTTGAAGAAATTGAGGAAGAGCGCAGGCTATTTTATGTTGCTGTTACTCGTGCTGAACGAGAACTAGAAATATCTTGGGCACAAGTAAAGCGTAAAGAACAAGACTCAGGTAAGAGTAGGTTTTTGGTTGGCATTGAAGCACAGAAAGCAAAGCCAGTAATAGTTGAAGAGTTAGAAGTAACTGTCGATTCTGCAGATTTTGTTTGTAAAGTCTGCAACCAAAAGCTTGTTTTACCTTCAGAAATTAACAGTGGTAGATGTAGTAAACACCCAGCTGAAAAATTTAATGAATCACTATATAAAGCTCTAGCCAAATGGCGCATGGAAAAAGTCACTATGGATAAAGTAATACCGACCAGGATTATGCCTTCTCGAGTAATGCACGAAATAGCTGAAACATCGCCTAAAAACCAGGTTGAATTGATGGCAGTGTCTGGCATTTCACCATATATTTTGCGTTATAAGAGAGAGCTGCTTGATTTGATAGCAAAATTTACTATTTATGATAATTTTTAATATATTTTTGTACACCTTATACCACTTGTGTATTAAAAATTGTGAGTGGATAGATTGTATCGGGTATAATTAAAGTATTATTTGCCCCTTTCGTTAGTCTTATAGATTGGCGGAAGGGCTTTTTTATCTCATCAAAACTGAAAGTAGTATATGGCTTATAGGTCATGTTGTGTTGTTGGTTTTGTTTTGGTGATTTCGATGGTGTTGTTTAGGTTTTTCGGTCCTATTTGTTCTTGTTTTTTCTTTACTGGTTTTGGTTTTTGTTGGTTTTGTTTTGGCTTGGTTAAGGCTGTTGCT
>JASGDC010000007.1:0-10257 GCA_047608145.1 Micrococcaceae bacterium | reverse complement strand
GCACACACCAAGCAGAATATTGATTAAAACCCATAAGCTAACTTTAGAAGCTAACAAACAGGCCTACATCACAGAAAAAATAACCCCTACAAAGAAAAATAACAACACATTATGGCCTATAACTCTAGTTTTGAATAACCCTGGTTTTGTCCACATATTGAAACCACCTAGAGTAGTTATGTGGAAGGACAAATTTTATGGCTAAGGGAATGAAATTTTGATTTGATGTTACACGGAAGCTTTTTGTGGAGAACTTAGCGTGACACTTATTTTATCAGCCAAGCGACCAATACACACTCTAAGAATGTGCTAAACGCTACACCTAATTAGTGCACCGTTAAAATATACTTAGGAAACAAAGTATATAATTCCTCTCAATACTTATCAACAGTTATTTTGATAAGTATTAACCAAATAGTTGATTCTGGCTATTTTCAGTAATAATTATTGGATTAATTTCGCCTTTAACAACGCTATCGTCGACTACTACCCCAGCTGCATTATCTGTACTAGGCACTTCAAACATTGCAGTTTGTAAAATGTCTTCCATGATTGAGCGTAATCCACGAGCACCGGTACCACGAGCAATTGCTAAATCAGCTATCTCTTCCAAGGCTTCTTCGGTGAACTCAAGTGATACTCCGTCCATACTAAACATCTTTTGATATTGCTTAATAAGAGCATTCTTTGGCTCTTGCAAAATACGTAGTAAGTCTTCTTTTTCTAATGACTTAACTGTAGTAATAATTGGTAGACGGCCAATAAACTCTGGTATTAAACCAAACTTAGTTAAATCTTCTCCAAGGATTTCTTCCGAAGTGTTGTAGTTATTAATCTGAGTAATTTCAGTACCAAAACCTACATTCTTCTTACCTGACCTGCGTTCAATTAGCTCATCAATTCCAGCAAATGCACCTGCAACAATGAATAGCACATTCTTTGTATCAAACTGGATAAATTCTTGGTGTGGATGTTTCCTGCCAGCCTGTGGAGGCACCGAAACAACTGAGCCTTCTAAAATCTTTAATAGAGCTTGTTGAACGCCTTCGCCTGAAACATCGCGAGTTAGTGAACCACCAGCGTCTTTACGGGAGATCTTGTCAATTTCATCAATGTAAATGATGCCCTTTTCTGCTTTTTCTTTATCAAAATCAGCAGACTGAAGGAGTTTTAATAAAACATTTTCGACATCTTCCCCAACATAACCAGCTTCAGTCAAAGAAGTAGCATCAATTGCCACAAACGGAACGTTGAGCTTCTTTGCTAAAGTTTGAGCTAAGTAAGTCTTACCACAACCAGTAGGTCCGATTAGCATAATGTTTGATTTGGCTAATTCCACATCAGAAAACTGATCTTTAGAGGTTATAAGTTGTTTTTGATTAAAAATACGTTTGTAATGGTTATAAACCGCTACTGAAAGCGAACGTTTTGCTTCATTTTGACCAATTACATATTCTTGCAAGAAGTTAAAAATTTCTTGTGGCTTAGGCAACTCTGCCCGTTCAAAATTATCAAGCTTGCTAAGTTCTTCTTGCAAAATTTCATTACAAACTCGAATACAGTCATCACAAATATAAACTGAATTTCCGGCAATAAGCTTTAATACTTGGTTTTGTGCTTTACCGCAGAAAGAACACCTTAAAGTATCGTTAGCTGGGCCAATACGAGATGTCATTATATCCTTTGCAAAGTTGTGTTGGATAATCGGGAAGAACTACAACATTTATTATCATGTCATGTTCATTATAAGTATTCCATCAGGCACACCGTTTAAGCTATGGTACTGAATAATATATTTGTTTAGCGCTATTCCAGTAGTTTTTCAGATACAAAAATAGTAAGTTCTAGTTAAATGGAGGTATTGAAGCCTATATTTAACTAGAACTTACTATTAATAATTAAAACTTTAAACAGTAATCTATTTACTTGAATTCATTGGTTTCTTACGAGGTTCAAGTACATAATCAATCAAACCATATTCTTTAGCTTCTTCTGCGGTAAGAATCTTATCGCGCTCAATATCACGGTTGATTTCCTCTTTTGTGCGCTTTGAGTGCTTTGCATAAGTATCTTCTAACCATTCACGCATACGCATTACCTCGTTAGCTTGAATTTCAATATCAGAAGCTTGTCCACGAGTACCCTCAGTAGCTGGCTGGTGAATCAGAATACGAGCATTTGGAAGAGCTAAACGCTTACCAGTAGTACCTGAAGCCAATATAGTGGCAGCTGCAGAAGCAGCCTGACCTAGACATACAGTCTGTACCTCTGGGCGGATGTACTGAATAGTGTCGTATATTGCAGTCATAGCAGTGAAAGAACCACCTGGTGAGTTAATGTACAGCGTAATCATACGATCTGGATCCATCGACTCAAGCACTAGTAACTGAGCCATAATGTCACCAGCTGCAGCATCATCTACTGGCGCTCCCATAAAAATAATACGGTCTTCGAAGAGTTTCCCATAAGGACTTTGACGCTTAATACCGTATGGTGTGCGCTCTTCAAATTCTGGCACGATATAACGGCTTTCAGCGCTTGGCATTGCAAGCCCGCTAGGCAGGTAATTATATTCCATTCTTAAAGTCCTCCTTCAAAGACTTATTCAAATCTATCTGAACAAATCTATTACTTTATTTAATACTGTTTTTATTCTACTTCTTTGGGTATAGGTTCTGTCTGCTTTGTTTTCTTAAAGCTAAATACTTTTAAGAAATCCGATGGTTTTTCAGTAGTCAAGATTGAACCTGCAATAATCACAAGAGCTAATACTACTTCCCTAAATCCAGCTGACTGCCCGAAGAACAAACCGATAAATATCGCCCAGGCAGAATAACTAATATTTAACCCCATTGATTGAATTGCACCAATATTTTCAATAGAACGATAGTAAAGTACTAATGCAGATGATCCTACAGCTGCTGTTACTACAATTAACCAGATAACTGGAGACTTAAAAGTCTCGGCTACAAGCCCGTAGCCTCCAATTAATGGAATAACTATTAGTCCATATATCAAAAAAGACAAAAACTGTCTGATTTGTAATGCAATCTCTGGCAAAGCTGCGCTATCTAGACCATGAGCTAATGCCACGCTTTCACTACCCCATGCAAAGGCACAAACAATAGCAAAGAAAAGACCAATTGTTAGGTTTTCTGGTGGAGCTGATGAACTTATACTTAAGATAACGGTGGAACCAATAATTAGAATTAACCCTAAGACTCCAAATTTATTTATCTTTTCGCTTAAGAACACTACGCCTAACACTGTACCAATTGCTGGGTACATTGCTGAAATAATAGCTGTATCAGATGAACCAATAAAATGGATAGCTAATACATAAGATGTCATCCCAATTGGTCCACCCAAGATACCACCTAGTACCACAAAAATACCTTTTTTAGAAAGTAGTACTTCCTTTAAAGTATGTATCTGTTTTGTGACTATATTGTATAACAAGGTCCAGATACTTGCAATACTATCGTGTAAAAATGCTGCAACCAATGGCGCTAAGAAACTATATGCTCTTAGCGGTGACATAGCTACAATTACGCCGATTAATACTGTGTCAAGCCCCCAAAATACACCGCCTAGAAGCCCTATTGTTACGCCCTTTTTTTGAGGGTCCATAAAAACAACTCCTTGTTGTTAACTTACTTTATGATGGTTTTATAAAAACAACACAATATTTATTAGGCTATTTCGCGGTACCACCGCCACCAGATACTTGATCTGCTGAATCTACAATCTTATCAAAGAAGCCATATTCTAATGCTTCTTCAGCTGTATACCAGCTATCACGATCACCATCTTTTAGAATCTTTTCTACAGGCTGTCCAGTCTGCTTTGCAGTTAGTTCAGTAAGACGTTTTTTCATATCTAAGATTAACTCTGCCTGAATCTTAATATCAGAAGCTGTACCACCCATACCACCAGAAGGTTGGTGCATCAAAATACGAGCATTAGGTGTAGCATAACGCTTACCTTTAGCTCCCGAAGAAAGCAAGAACTGTCCCATTGAAGCAGCCATACCCATTGCAACAGTTGCAACATCATTTGGGATGAAATTCATAGTGTCATAGATAGCCATACCAGCGGTAATAGACCCGCCTGGTGAGTTGATGTAAAGCCAGATATCTTCATCTGGATTTTCTGCCGCAAGTAGCATCATCTGAGCACAAATTTGATTTGCATTGTCATCACGCACATCTGAACCTAGCCAGATAATACGTTCTTTTAACAAACGATTAAAGATGTACTCATCCTGTGGGTTAGGTGTGCCTTCTTGAGCCTTTGGCATATCCATATCAGTCATTAAACTTCGCCTTTTCTTTAGAAATAAAAAGTTCCTCTCCACTTTAATATACAGTGGAGAGGAACTTTTATGTGATTAAAGCTTCGCTTGTTCGCTAATGGCGTTATCTTACTACTTATCAGTTTTCTTCTTAGCAGTCTTCTTTTCAGAATCTTTAGCTTCAGATTTGTCTGCCTTAGCTTTCTTTGTCTTTTTTGGCTTTTTAGCATCTTCAGTCTTAGTTTTATCTGCTTTAGCCTTTTTAGTTTTCTTTGGCTTCTTAGCTTCACTAGCTTCAGACTTGTCTGCTTTAGCCTTCTTTGACTTCTTCTTTTCTTTATTAGCAGCTGAAACTTCTGACTTTGTTTCAGCCTCTTCAGATTTCTTATCTTCAGTCTTTTCTTCTGCAGCACTATCAGTCTTGTCAGCATCAGCTTGCTTATCATCTGCTACCAAGCTTGGCAGTTCTACTTTTTTACCAGCACTGTCTTTAACAGTTGCAGTTGATACTACAGTCGTAAGAGCTTTACGACGCCCTACTTCGCCAACAATCTGAGAAACTTGTCCAGAACTATCTAACATTTGTGCAAACTGGTTAGGATCCATTCCATACTGGTCAGCTGAAGCTACGATATAATCCATAAGTTCTTGCTGGCCTACCTGAATTTCTTCCTTTTCAGCGATAGTATCTAACAGTAGCTGAGTACGGAAGCTCTTTTCAGCATTTTCACGTACTTCTTTTTCATGCTCTTTATCGCTTAGGCTTTCACTAGATTGTTCAAAGTGGCGCTTAACTTCTTCATCAATTAACTTCTCTGGCACTGGAATTTCTGCTTTTTCAATAAGAATGTCCAATGTGCGGTCATGAGCTTGTAGCTGCTGTTCATTAACTTTACGGTCAGCAACCTGCTTTTCAAGATCTTCCTTAAGCTCATCAACGGTGTCAAACTCACTTGCCATCTGAGCAAATTCATCATCAAGCTCTGGAAGTTCGCGTTCTTTAACAGAATTAACTTCAACCTTTACAGTTGCTTCTTCACCGGCGTGCTCGCCACCAGCAAGTTTAGTATTGAATGTTGCATCTTCTTCCGCACTCAAACCATCAAGAGCTTCGTCAATACCTTCAAGCATTTCTTCAGAACCAATCTGATATGAAATATTCTTAGCTGAATCAACTTCTTCACCATCAACTTTAGCTGTCATATCAATTGATACGAAGTCACCATCTTTGGCTGGACGGTCAACGCTCTTAAGGGTACCGAAACGCTCACGTAGCGTAGTTAACTCTGCTTCTACATCTTCTTTATCAGCTTTTGCTTCATCAACTTCAACTTCGAGGTTCTTATAATCAGGAAGGTCGATATCAGGGCGGATATCAAGCTCTAGCACAACTTCAAGGTCACCTTTAAAAGTATCAGGGTTAGGCATCTTTGAAACTTCAACATCTGGCTGTGAAAGTGGCATAACATCATGCTCTTGAATAGCCTGCTGATAAAAATCATTTAGTGATTCATTAATTGCGTTTTCAAGGATGTAGCCACCACCGACACGCTGCTTAATAATTTGTGGTGATACTTTACCTTTACGGAAACCAGGAATGCTAATCTGCTCTGAAATTTCCTTATAAACTTTATCGATAGCTGGTTTTAATTCGTCAGACTCTGCATTGATTGTAATTTTTGCATGAGTAGGACTAATTTTTTCTATCTGTGATTTCACTTAAACTCTCCTGAATTATAATTAAAACAATACCTATAAGTATAAACGATACATACCAAAAAGGATAAACAAATCATGGACTACTTTACAACTTCCTTAGATACTCCGGATGGACCTTTCACAATTATTGCCAATCCAAATAAAATCTTGGCTGCCGGCTGGACCGATAACGAATTAGATTTGTTAGAATCTTTACCGCATGTTCAAGTTTTAAAGAAAGATCCACTCAAAGAATTTACAAAAGCTGTAGAAGACTACTATTCCGGTAATTTTGAAGCAGTGGCTGAAATTCCACTTTCGGTATCAAGTACCCCATTTATTATGGAAGTTTGGCACAGTATTAGCCAAATTCCACCAGGCGAAACACTAACTTATCGCGAGCTTGCTGAAGCAGCTGGTAACCCCAGGGCATACCGAGCAGCTGCTACTGCCTGCGGCAAAAACCATATTGGCTTGTTTATCCCTTGCCATCGAGTAATACGAGGTGATGGTAGTCTCGGTGGTTTTGGTAGGTGGGGTTTGCCGTTAAAACAAAGTTTGCTGGATAGAGAAGCTAAGGACTAATTCCCTATTAAGAAATCAGCAATATATTCATAAGTCTGCGCACATTCTTCAGAAACCATAGTCTCGAAGAATAGGTAAGCATGAATCATCCCTGGCATCAAAATGTATTTTGCTCTACCACCTGCTTCATTAATTTGTGCCACATACTCTTTGCCTTCATCTTGCAAAATATCACAACCAGCAGAGATTACTAATGTTTCTGGCATAGTTGCAGAGTATGGACCAAATAC
This sequence comes from Micrococcaceae bacterium, assembly GCA_047608145.1. Lineage (GTDB taxonomy): Bacteria > Actinomycetota > Actinomycetes > Actinomycetales > Micrococcaceae > JASGDC01. The sequence continues at coordinate 3,450 of JASGDC010000007.1, read as the reverse complement.
TGGTGAAGCTTGCTTCCGATCTACTCCTTCTGGAAAATAGTTATCAAAATACCACTGAGTACGGCCTTTATCTAAGAAATAGCCTTCCGCATATGTTTCTACTGAAGGTTGACTCAAAGTGTAATCAAGGCTTGGATAGATTAAAGCCTGTTTTGAAATCTTAGTAAAATCATCTTCAATGGCACGTTGACCGACTGATGCAATAGTTGCACCACCACCAGAGTCACCAACTGCATAGAAATTACCAGTTGTTTTGTAGTCAGCGACAATTTCATCAATCCCTTTAAATACTGCATAAGTATCTTCCACACCAGCAGGATATTTATTTTCAGGAGAACGACGATAGAACACTGAAATAATTATCATTCCAGTTGCTTCTGCAAGTTTACGAACTTGATTATCATAAACATCTAAATCACCACACATATGTCCGCCACCATGTACGAAAATTATTGTGTCTAGTTTTTCATCAGGGTTAGGGTTATAGATACGAAGTGGTACTGAAATATCTTCACCGTCATTTTTGTAACGATACTTAGCGTCTTTAACTTCAGATATTTTTGGTTGTGGTTCATTGAACTGGTTTAAAGAAGCAAGTGCTGCTCGTGCAGTCTCTGGAGTAGCTTCAATTCCCTGCTCTTTCGCCTTCTTACCAGCCTCGTTAACTTGCGACAAATAACCTTGTAGTTTTGGAGAAACTTTTGAAGAAGTTGTCATATCATTTTCCTATCAGTTATAGAATTACCCGAAAACTAAACGTTAGTAAGTCGTTCTGTACTTTCTAACGCTAATTCTTCTTTCTCGTCATCAAGTTCTACTGTTTCTTTAGCTACTTTACGGAAATAATAAACCAAACCAAGAGCACCAAAGAACCACATACTTTCTACGAATACTACAAAAATACTTGGAATCGATGAAACTGGGGTATTTTGTGGAGTTAAACCACCAGTAATATCAGTTAAGAAACCAAATGCCTGCATTGCAATAATACTAAAGCCATAACTAACTGAACTTGAAATTGAGAAAGTTACTGAAATTTCATTAGTAGAAACTCCTGGGCGTAGGAATGCTAACTGCGCATATGATGCAGTTGGCATGTTCAAAGATAAACCTAACAAGATTGCAAATACTGTACTTAAAGGTGAATTAGCAAATACGATTAACAAAGAGGCAAAGATGATTTGCAATAAACCACAGAAAGCCACAAATTCAGCTTTTCGAGTAATAAATGTAGCAATAACGGTACCCAGAGCCGCACCTACTAAAGCAAATAACATAATCCATGACACCACTGCTGGTGGCAAGAACGTAAAAGCTACGATGTAGTATGAAAGCATTCCACAATATGTGAAAGCAAAGATTTGGTTAAACCTGTCTTTAAATCCTTCTTTCAATGAATAAGGCTTTGCATTTTTATCTGCTGCCGTAGCATTGTCAGGCAAATTCTTGGTAACTAGCAACCAAGTAATTAAAACAGTAACTACCATTGCGCCAATAATCCAAATTGAATCTTGGATATTCAGCTTCATTTCTTTTGCAAAGATAAGTGCAAAAACCATACCAACGTTAAAAGCAACTACGTTAATACCATTCATAATCTGAAGAGCTTTACCTTCAAGTAGCTTTGCTGCTACTGAACTCATATAAACTACACAGAATGCGCCGCCAAGACCCATTATGAAACGAATTAAGAAAATAAGTGGGAATACTCCCATTGAGCCGACAATTGCAACTCCGACAATAACTAGAGAAAGTCCTACAGCAAAAGCCTTTCGTTGACCTAAACGTATTAATACCACAGCAGCTGCTAGACTACCGAAAATCTTAGCGAAGCTAATTGCGTTAGTTAGCAATGCTATTTCTGAAGCATTAAAAGGAAATTCTGCTATATAGTAATCCCCTGCTTTCCATAACAGTGCAAATAAAACATAAGTAAAAAACACCAAAAAATTGATGAAATATTTAGTTCCATTACTCATGTTAGTCTTAGGTTGTTTTAAAGTTGCCTCAGACATAAAAAATCTCTTTCAGTAAGTGGGGACAGTACCGTCCATTTAGTTATCTTTGGGAAACACTAATAATCCTAGCATTAAACTTTAAGTCAACTACGCTTTTACCTACTAAAATAAGTGATAAAAAATTAATGACTATCAACGAATACCCCATATTCAATTAAAAATGGTGTAGTACTACTAGTATGCGTAAGATTTTCTTGGTCTTTTCAGGCACACTTTTGGTGCTTTTTATAGTGGTAGGACTCATATACCGATATAGTCCCTGGGCTGGTAATTCTTTTTTGCATTCTGCATTCCACAAAAGCGCTAAAGAAAATGTAAAGATTGCACAAAAGCAAGCAAATGATGTTACTGCTCAAACCAATATTCAATATAGTGACAAAGGTCGCTTCACTGTATTGGACATTATGAAATCTAAAGGGCAAGAAAAAGAAAAACTTCCCGTAGTAATTTGGATTCACGGTGGTGGCTGGTCAATTGGAAATAAAGAATCAGTAAATCCATACTTAAAAATGCTCACAGTTGGCACCGAACAAAACAAAGGTTATGCTGGCATTTCTTTAAATTATCCACTTGCGCCGGAGTATAAATATCCTGCACAAATCGATTACCTTAATAAAACGTTAGAATTTTTAAAGAAAAATCAAGATAAATACAATATCGACATGTCAAAAGTCGTAATTGCCGAAGACTCGGCCGGTGCACAATTAACCAGCCAATTGGCAGCACTTGTTACTAATCCTAGCTACGCAAAACAACTAAAACTAACTCTAGACAGATCTAAAAATGACTTAAAGGGTGTTGTGCTGAACTGCGGAGTATTTGACTTAACTGCATTAAATAATTTTACTGGTGAACGTTTACTTGACGATAAAGATGGTATTATTTCCGCTGCTCGTGAAGGTCTACGCCAAGCAACCACTAATGAAGCTGGCTTTACTGAAATGTCCACTATCAATCACACTACTTCACAATTCCCACCAACTTTGATTAGTAGTGGAACGGCGATGCTCTAACAAAAGACCAATCAAAACCTTTCGCAAAGAAATTAAAGAGCCAAGGTGTAGAGGTGCATGAAGAATTTTTCAATGATGCAGTTCCATCCCTACCTCATGAGTATCAATTCGACTTTAATTATCCACAATCAGACAAAATGTTTGTAACTACCCAAAAATTTCTATCCAGCAAACTCTATAGTTAGCCTAAGTTCATAGCCTTCAGCACTTTTCGGCATATTAAGCGTGTTTAAACATACTGAAAGTAACCAAAAGTACTGATAAGTAATCTTGGGATTCTTCTATATCTTATTTTAGAGTTATAGGCCATAATGTGTTGTTATTTTTCTTTGTAGGGGTTATTTTTTCTGTGATGTAGGCCTGTTTGTTAGCTTCTAAAGTTAGCTTATGGGTTTTAATCAATATTCTGCTTGGTGTGT
>JASGDC010000006.1:0-4809 GCA_047608145.1 Micrococcaceae bacterium | reverse complement strand
GCACACACCAAGCAGAATATTGATTAAAACCCATAAGCTAACTTTAGAAGCTAACAAACAGGCCTACATCACAGAAAAAATAACCCCTACAAAGAAAAATAACAACACATTATGGCCTATAACTCGAAAATTGGAAACTTGGTGTAGACGTTGGTGCTAGGTCAGTTGGATTATCAGCAATTGAATTTGATGATGACGATTATCCTATAAGTATCTTGGCAATTTCGTCTTTCATTCATGATGGTAATGTTTATGATGAAAAAACCAAAGAAACAAAAAAGGCTGCTGCTGGAGTTAGCAGACGTATTCGTAAAATGCGTAGACGTAAGATAAAGCGGTTGAAAGCGTTAAATAAAGCCTTACGAGAAGATGGTTTTATATTTGAAGAACCTAAAGGACATAGTTTTGAACCTTGGTATGCTCGGAAACTGTTAGTAGAAACTAAAGTATCTGGAAAAGACTTCAAGAAGTTATTCCCAATAGCTATTGAACATATTGCAAGGCATCGTGGCTGGGCAAATCCTTGGAAGAGCTTGCCTAGTATTACTGTTGCAAGTGAAAAACCTACTACACAGTTCTTAGCTAAGGCAGAAGATACCAAAGAACGGCACAATCTAGATGAAAGGCCAGATACCTATGGACAGATCGGTGCCTTGCATTATGAAAAACAAATCCCAGTCCGCGGTCCGAAAAAAGATATTAAAGAAAAAGAGCTAGATTATCGCTTATATAAAGAAGACTTAATCCGAGAGTTTCGTCTTATCTGCAACAAGCAAGATAAAGCAGAACTATTTAACAAATATGTTGAGTTAATTTTCGAACAAAAAAAACCAAAAGTTCCAGCTCACAGAGTTGGTAAAGATCCACTACCAGGACAGGAAGATTTGCCACGAGCTCCGAAAGGTTCGTATGAATTTCAAGCATATCGAATTACTACATTCTTAAAAAATTTAAGGATTAGAGAACATGGCGAAAAATTGTCTCTTACACTTGCGCAAACAAATTTGGTAGCTGAAAAACTTTTTAATTGGACAAAACCTGTACCTCCTGAGTACATAGATATTGCTGAATGGTTGAATGTAGAGCTTAACGACATTGTTAGTAAACCAGTTTTATTTGATGATGAAACAGTTAAGAACGTACCTTTTAACAAAACTTTACAACAGCTAAAAAAGAGCGGTAAAAGTGGATTCACTAAGAAATCAGATTTCATGCAATGGTTCGATAGAGCTTCACAAGCTCAACAAAATGCCATGGTTATGTTTGTAACTGATACTACTGATTATTCTTATGAAATAGCCGAAGAAGCAGATATCTTAGATACTTTCAATAATTTCAGTGAAGAAACTCAAGATAAATTAGAGAATTTTCAAGGTGAAGCTGGTAGGGCTGCGTACAGTGCTAAAAGCTTAGATATGCTTACGGAAGATATGCTAGAAAATAATCATGATTTACACGAAGCTCGCAAAGCTGTTTTTAAAGTTGATAGTGATTGGATACCACCAATCGATACGCTAGAAGACCCAATAGACCATCCGGTGGTGTCCCGAGTTAATAATATAATCCGACGTTTCTTACATAATGCCGTAGCACAATGGGGAATTCCTAGTGACGTAATTATTGAGACCGCTAGAGAAGGTTTATCTTCTGCAAGAGTAGCTGAAGATTTAAAGAAAGCTCAAAATAAAAGAAGAAAAGAGAACGAAGAGCTTACTAACGAACTCAAAAAACGTGGCATTGAGAAACCGTCTCGTTCTGATCTAGTTAGATATCAAATTTGGAAACGTCAAAATTGTGCTTGCCTATATTGTGGGGATCCAGTTGAATTACTAAACTCAGAAATTGATCACATAGTTCCTCGCAAAGCTGGTGGATCCAGCAAGCGAGAAAATTTAGCTATTGCATGTCGTGGATGTAATCAACGGAAATCAAATATGCCGTTTACAGTTTTCGCACAAAAACCTTATAAAAAGGGAATTAGTTTAGATGAAGCAATTTCTAGAGTAGATGCTTGGATACGGCCAAATGAATTAAATCAAAACCAATTTAACAATTTCAAACGTAGTATCAAATCTAGATTAAAAAATAACTTCATAGAAGAACAACCTATAGATGAGCGTAGTATCGAAAGTACGGCTTATGCAGCTGTCGAAATGCGCAAGCGTATTCAAGGTAGCTTACAAAAATGGCAAAAAGAAAATCATGATGATAAGCAGATTACTTATCGTGTATATCGAGGTGGCGTAACATCTGAAGCTCGTAAGGCTGGAGAGATTGACCATAAAATCAGAATTCGTGGTGCTGATGTTAAAAGTAGATTGGACAGACGACACCATGCAGTTGATGCTACGGTGTTAACCTTGCTAAAAGATCCAGTATCTAGGGTACTAGCAGTACGTCAGTTTAAGCGTTGGGAATATCGACAAACTGGTCTTTCCGAGTTTAGCGATTGGAAGTATTACACTGGTGCAGATTTTATTGAACGAAATAGCTTTGCAAAATGGCAAAAACAATCCAAGGTGCTAGCTGATTTATTGTTTGAAGCAATAGACAAAGATAAAATATCAGTAGTTCCTACACCACCGCACTTAGCTCCCAAAGTCGGGAAAGTCCACGATGATACGATTCGTCCACTAGAAAAGAAAAAAGTCGGTGATGAGTTTGTGTTTAACGATTTATTAAGAATATGTGACGATAAAATCTTCGAGCAGCTATATAAACTCTTAATAAAGAATAAAGTAGCGACAGATGAAGAAAGAACAGTAGTTACAGCTGCTGGTAAAAAATTAACTGCGGATGATGATATTTTCTTATTGCCAAACACTACAAGTATTAAGGTGAGGACCGGTGCCGCAGACCTTGGTAAATCAACACATCATATCCGTGTAATTGCTTGGCAAAATACTAAAGGAAAAGTTGAAATTGCAGGTATAGTAATCCATGGAGTCGATCTTGTGGGTATTCCAGATGATGAAATATTTACCTTTAAAATTCCAAAAAATAGTGGAATTCTCCGAAGAGGTTATAGTCAAAAAGCTGCAAAATATCTTCTAGATGGTGGAAAATATCAACAAATCGGTATTTTGTTACCTGGCGATGAAGTGGAAATTGACCCAGATAATTTTACTGAAACCAAGAATGAATTTGGGCGAAGTGTACAAGAAGTCCCAGAGATTCGTTGGCAAGTTAGAAGTTTTGAAAAAGCTGGTAATAGACTATTTTTAAAACCACTTTTATTAGCAGAAGAAGGTTTGAATAACTTAGCAGAAAATGTAGAGAATAAAATAATAGAAAAAGTCGTAAAAGGTAGCACAAGAATAATAATCGAAAGTCTTTTGAAAGAAAAAGGAACTAAGATTATCCGTCGTACTGCTCTTGGCAAACCTCGTTGGAACTCTCGTGATGAAACTGATGTATTTGTTTCTTGGACACCATCTGAGGAAATCAAAAAGCACTTTAATCAATGAGTTAATATGGCTAACTGGCAAGTACTTGACTTAACAAACCATGTTGGAAAAGTAAAAACTATGCGTGGTGGGTTAGTGGTTCAAAAACAACGAATTGCTCTCGAGCCACTAGCTCAAGTAATTGTCGGCGTTAAAACTAGCTTAGGAGCTGGTGTACTTAATTTATGTGCCAAGTATCAAGTTATGGTTCAGCATGTAGATTGGCGTGGAGTACCTTACTCAATTACTTTTCCATTTGGGAATAATACAAGAGTTGGGGCCAGGCACCTTGCACAGCATAGTCTAGCCTTGCCTAAATCTAAAAGCATTTGGAAACAGATTGTAAGGGGAAAGATTCTAGGACAAGCAACTAATTTTTCTCAAAGAGGGTTAAAGGATGAAGCTTTATTCTTAAAAAATCTTTCTAGCAAAATTTTATCAGGAGATACTAGTAATATAGAAGGTCAAGCTGCAGCTTATTATTGGCCACATTTTATGTGGAAAGATTTCAAACGTGATATTGATGGCGAAGATTTTCATAATGGTGCTTTGAATTATGGATATACTATTTTACGAGGCTATACTATTAAAGCAATATGCTCTGCTGGTTTGTGGCCAACTCTTGGACTTCATCATAAGAACAGAGCAAATGTTTTTGCGTTAGCAGATGATTTAATGGAACCGTTTCGCCCAGTCATTGATTCAGTAGTTGTAGAACTTGATGAAACTCTTGGTATGGAAGACACAAGTATAAGAAAAGAACTTGTTAATGTACTGAGTAAGACTTTTAATAATGAAACTGGTGCGACAGGGATTACTGAGCTGAACAACTTTGTACAAAATTTTGCTCAACATATTGAAGGTAATAAAAAACTAAAAGTGCCAGTATGGCAAGGTAAAGAAAATGGCTGATCCAGTGTGGTTAATGGTTATGTTTGATCTCCCCGTAACAACTAAACAAGAACGTAAGGGTGCTAACGACTATCGGAATACTTTGCTTGATGAAGGGTTTGACATGTTGCAATTTAGTGTTTATGTTAAACATGTTTTTAATGCAGCCAGTTCCGGCAGAACTTTAAAAATAGTTAAAGGTGCCATTCCAGTAAGTGGCGCAGTTAGAGTTTTTAGATTAACTGATGAACAGTGGGCAAGAGCATGGCGTTTTGAAAATAAAAAGATTTTAGTTCCAGAAGCTATTCCCGAACAACTTATTTTATTTGATTAAGTTTCAAAAAATTTAGAGTTATAGGCCATAATGTGTTGTTATTTTTCTTTGTAGGGGTTATTTTTTCTGTGATGTAGGCCTGTTTGTTAGCTTCTAAAGTTAGCTTATGGGTTTTAATCAATATTCTGCTTGGTGTGT
>JASGDC010000005.1:0-8112 GCA_047608145.1 Micrococcaceae bacterium | reverse complement strand
GCACACACCAAGCAGAATATTGATTAAAACCCATAAGCTAACTTTAGAAGCTAACAAACAGGCCTACATCACAGAAAAAATAACCCCTACAAAGAAAAATAACAACACATTATGGCCTATAACTCAGAAATAGGACCAAAAAACCTAAACAACACCATCGAAATCACCAAAACAAAACCAACAACTAAAACCCAACACATTATGGCCTATAAGTCCAAACTTTACAAAAAGAAGTTTATAAACCACAAAAGCCTTCAACCCTTAAAACAATGGGTTGAAGGCTTCTTTTGTGACCCCAACGGGATTTGAACCCGTGTTACCGCCGTGAGAGGGCGACGTCCTAGGCCGCTAGACGATGGGGCCTTAGTTGAGAATCAACTAGTTAAATTCCTATTAAAGAATTTCAACTTTTTAAGTATAGCAACTGTTTTGAATTTAGTAAATTCAACCAGTTTTAGCATTGAAATATTACACTACCCAATCAACCAGTCTAAAATATTCTTCTTTTGAATACCTTCATAATTATCATCAGGAAATAGCTTATCCATTGTCAAAAGATATTTCGGGAAATTATCTGTTATTTTACGCAAAGGCTTTAGTTCCCTATCTCTAGTTTTAGGATCCAAAACAGATTCACTAACTTGGTAATATTCGTAACTACCCTTATCTGTAACAATTACAAAATCTACTTCGTACTTGTCAATATTTCCCACATAAACTTTGGGATATCTACGCCTTAATTCTAAATCTGATGCGTAGTACTTCTCTAGACGCTGTAGTAGTCCTCGACCTTTTACATCAAATCGTGGCACTGAATACAATAACGACCCATCGCATAAAGCAGATACATAGCGCTCTAAAGTAGTGTTATTAGCCAATTTTACATTTTGACTTGCCAAGGTATTTCGCATCTTGTTAATTGAAGTAATACTACCGATACTACTAAGCACTGTACGCATTACACGTTCGATGATTTCCTTATCTGCTTTCCCAGCACGAGCAATCACATCATTAATCAAAATTGAGTTATAAACACCTTGAAGATACTCAATTTTTTCTGCATAACTATCAGTATGTATTAGGTATGGGAAGGCGCTAAACCAATACTCATTAAAATCCTTTTCAATATCTTTCTCAGGTGACCAAGAATAGTATTCTGCAAAAGACAAAGGTTGCACTTCTTTTTCTACATAACGTCCAGTTAAATTTGTAGCTAACTCGCCACTCATGTAATAAGCATTAGAACCAGTAATATAGAGATCAACATTGTCTTTAATGAATAAGCTATCAACTACAAGCTCAAACTTATCTACGTACTGAATTTCATCAAGCAATATGTAGTGCTTTTTATTTGATTTGTACTTCTATATACTTATGTAATTTTTTGTAATCACGAAGCTCATAATACTTTAAATCTTCAAAATTAAGAGAAATAATATTTGATTGTTTTACACCACTTGCCCTTAAATCCTCTTTAAATAACTCAAAAATCATTGATTTACCGGAGCGACGAAGTCCAGTAATTACCTTAATAATTGGTTTATATCGATGATGATCTAGGAATTCTTGATATGCAGTACGTCTTATCAGATTAGTTTCACTCATGTGAAACTAATCTCAGATTTTACTATTTAATTTCGGTTAAGTGAAAATAAAGTCATATTTCATCAGATATTTTCAGTTAACTGAAATTAATTACTTATTCAAAAGAGTTTTTACTTCCCCGATTAGCGTAATAGAACCAAAGGCTACAATTCCGCTACCTAACTCACCACCAGCTTCAGCAGCTGCTACTGCCTGTTCAATGGCATTATCAAGTTTCGGCTGGACAGTTACTCGGTCTTCACCGAAAGTGTCGATAGCGTACTCTTCGAGTTCATCAGTTGGGATTGCTCTTGGTGAGTTTGATTCCGTAACGATCACTTCATCAAAACTATTCTCAAGTTCAGCAAAAATCCCACGAACGTCTTTACCTTGTAGTACTGCAACCAAGGCAATTGTGCGGTTAAAATCAAAAGATTCATCTAGAGTTTTAGCTAAAGTCTTAGCTCCAGCTGGGTTGTGTGCTGCATCAATTAGGAAAGTTGGTGCAGAACGCAGTAATTCCACTCGCCCTGGTGAGCTTGCTTTTAAGAAACCTTGCTCCACAATATCCTGTGGCAATTCTTTCTTGCCACCGCCCATAAAAGCTTCGACTGCAACGAGAGCAACAGAAGCATTTTGCGCTTGGTGCTCACCAAAAAGTGGTATTGCAATCTCCTCATATTGTCCAGCAATACCCTGGAAATTGAGCACTTGCCCACCGACAGCAAGTTTGCGATCAGTCACCCCGAAATGTACACCTTCGAAGTATGCTTCATCGTGGAATTCCGTAGCTTTATCCAAAATAATCTGGGCCGCATCGCGTTCTTGCATTGAACTAACCACAATTGCATCTTCGTTGATAATGCCGACTTTTTCTTCTGTAATATCCTCAACGGTATCACCAAGCATATCCGTATGATCCAAATCAATTGGGGTAAATACTGCCACATCAGACTTAACTATATTAGTAGCATCCCATGAGCCACCGATACCTACTTCAACAATTGCCACATCAACTGGAAAGTGTGCAAATACTGCCAAACCAAGTACAGTTACTGTCTCAAAAAAGGTAAGTTTATTTTCGCCTTCAGCTTCTAATTCTGCATCCACCATTTCTAAATATGGCTTAATATCCTCATAAACCTCAACGAAAACCTCGTCAGCAACTGGTTCACCATCAATACTAATACGTTCCGTCACTGATTCAAGATGCGGACTGGTATAGCGTCCTGTTTTTAGATTGTGCTCTTTAATTAAGCTCTCAATCATTCGCGCTGTCGAAGTCTTACCATTGGTACCAGTAATATGAATCACTCGGTACGAGTTTTGTGGGTTACCTAATACATCACAAATACGACGAAGCGGCTCAAGGCGCGGTTCCATTTTATTTTCTGGCTGCCGCACCAAAAGCTCTAGATAAGCTTCTTGTAGTTCTTCGTTCATAGTTATTTAACTAACTTTCTTTACGCTAATTGTAGTTTCGCCTTCATCAAATGAGATTTTCTTACTCAAAGTTTCTTGCGCAATCAAATCTTCAAATTGATGATATTGCTTAACAAGGTCAGGCGAATCGGTAACTTTAAGCTCAATACGGTCAGTAACATCAAGGTCTTCGCTACGACGCTCTTGCTGGATTGCACGAATCACATCGCGTGCTGCACCCTCTGCTTCTAGCTCTGCGGTCAAAGTAGTATCAAGCACTACAAAGCCACCTGTTGGCAACATTGCAATTGCTTCACCACTTGTTTCACCAGCTACAGTTTCTAGCGTGTATTCACCATCATTTAGCTCAAAACCACCAGCAGTAACTACTTCATCATTAACTGACCAATCACCAGTTTTTGACGCTTTAATAACAGTCTGCACATCACGACCAAGACGTGGTCCAAGAGCACGAGCGTTAATTGTGAGCTTCTGAGTTACTCCGTAGTTTTCAGCTTCTTTGGAATCTAGGCTTAAGAAATCAACTTGCTTTACATTCAACTCATCTTTTATGATATTGGCAAATGACTCATCAAAGTCTTGATCCGTAACTACAGTTAGCTTATTAAGTGGTAGACGCACTCTAAGTTTCTCTGCTTTACGCAACGAAGAACCAGTAGAACAAATAGCTCGTACGGTATCCATTGCTCCAGCAAGGTCAGTATCTTCCTCAAAATTAACCTTTGGCCAATCTGCGAGGTGCACTGAACGTTCACCAGTTAGACCTCGCCAGATTTCTTCAGAAATCAACGGTAACAATGGCGCAGCCGCTTCAGTTGCTGTCTTTAGGCAAGTGTAAAGTGTATCGAAGGCGTAAGTGTCATCATCCCAGAAACGCTGACGGCTACGACGTACATACCAGTTAGTCAAAGTATCGAAGAACTTACGCAAAGTTTCACAAGCACCAGAAATGTCATAATCATCTAACTGCTTAGTGATTTCATCCACCATACCAGCTACTTTGCCTAAGATGTACTTATCTAAAGCGTATTTTGGATTTTCCATCTCTTTGGCTTCGTAGCCTTTTCCACCGTATGCAGCATTTGCATACAAGCTGAAGAAGTACCAAGTGCTCCACATCGGTAGCATTACTTGGCGCACCCCTTCACGAATACCCTTTTCAGTAACGATTAAATTACCACCACGCAAAATAGGCGACGCCATTAGGAACCAACGCATTGCATCAGAACCATCACGATCAAATACTTCAGATACATCTGGATAGTTACGAAGGCTCTTAGACATCTTCTGTCCGTCAGAACCCAGCACAATACCGTGGCTTAATGCATTCTTAAATGCAGCTCGGTCAAATAAACCAGTGGAAAGCACATGTAATAGATAGAACCAGCCACGAGTCTGACCGATATATTCCACAATGAAATCTCCTGGGCTGTGATACTTAAACCAATCTTTGTTTTCCATTGGGTAATGTACTTGTGCATAAGGCATTGAACCTGAATCAAACCACACATCCAAAATATCCGTCACACGGCGCATTGTAGACTTTCCGCTAGGATCATCTGGATTTGGGCGAGTTAATTCATCAATGAATGGTCGGTGTAAGTCTACTTCACCATCCTTATTACGTGGTAACTCACCAAAATCGGCTTCAAGCTCTGCCGTAGAACCATATACATCATTGCGTGGGTACTTAGGGTTGTCAGATACCCATACTGGAATTGGGCTACCCCAATAACGATTACGGCTAATCGACCAGTCACGAGCATTCTCTAACCACTTACCAAACTGGCCATCTTTCACGTTGTTTGGCACCCAATTGATGTCTTGGTTAAGCTCAACCATTCGGTCTTTAAACTTAGTAACTTCCACGAACCAGGAAGTAACTGCTTTGTAGATTAATGGCTGACGACAACGCCAACAGTGTGGGTATGAGTGCACGTAGTTTGCTTCCTTAACCAATACTGCTTCTTGTGCAGTCACTGGACCTGATTGGTTAATCAAATCTTTCATAATTGGGCGGTTAGCATCAAATACTTGCAGCCCTTCATAGTCTTTAATACGAGTATCAAACTTACCTGCAGCATCAACTGGCACTACTGTCGGAATTCCAGCTTCGTCACATAATGCCTTATCGTCTTCACCAAAACCTGGAGCCATATGAACTAAGCCAGTACCATCTTCAGTAGTTACGAAATCACCAGCAAGGATTTTGAAAGCTTTATCCTTAAAATGTTCATGGTTCTCAAAGTATGGGAATGGTGGACGGTATGTCTTTCCGACTAGCTCACTACCTGAGAAAGTATCGATAACCTTGGCATCCTCGTCAAGTTCTTTTTCATAAGCTTTAACAAGGTTCTTAGCAAGGATTACTTTTTCACCTGCAACTTTTGAGTCTTTGCCAGGCTCGACCAAAGCATAAGTGATTTCTGGGTTAACAGCCACTGCCAAGTTAGAAGGCAAAGTCCATGGAGTCGTAGTCCATACTAAGATTAACTCGCCAGTTTCCAGCTTAAGACCGACAGTTGCAGTACGGTCTTGGACATCTTTATAGACATCCTCATCCATCCGCAACTCGTGGTTTGAAAGTGGCGTTTCATCTTTCCAACAATATGGCAGCACTCGATGGCCTTCATAGATTAGGCCTTTGTTATAAAGCTCTTTGAAAGCCCACATTACTGATTCCATGTAGCTTAAGTTCAAAGTCTTATAGTCGTTATCAAAATCAACCCAACGAGCTTGACGGTTAACGTAATCTTTCCACTGCTCAGTATATTTCATCACTGAAGCACGGCAAGCCTCATTAAATGCAGTAATACCCATCTCTTCAATGTCATCTTTACCATTGATACCAAGCTGCTTTTGCACTTCAAGCTCAGCTGGTAGACCGTGAGTATCCCAACCAAAACGACGTTCTACTCGATGACCTTTTTGAGTCTGATATCGTGCCACAAGATCTTTCGCATAACCAGTCAATAAATGACCATAATGTGGCAAGCCATTTGCAAATGGTGGACCGTCATAGAATACGAACTCGTTATCACCGTTACGTCCAGCATCACGGTTTTCTACTGAAGCTTTAAAAGTTCCATCTTTATCCCAGTACTTTAGGATACGTTCTTCAATCTCTGGGAACTTTGGGCTCGCAGGAACACTGGAACTAGTATCGTTTAAACGTGGATATATCATGGCACCTCATTCAAATTATAAAAATCTAAAAGTCTTGTGTAAGGGCGATAAAATACCGCGGTACCACCTTACTTGATACTCAATTAACTGCTATTACGGGCTTACCCGTTCGGTTCTACTAAGCTTTTGCTGTTCTTCCGAAGACTCACTAGTGATAGCTAGGTCAAAGTCACACACCAACAATTGTAACACTTTACTTACTTAAAATATATACTCTATTTGGAACTTTTCTAAACATTTGGTACTTATCTAGAAGTGCCATTTACTAATAAAGATACCAGTTGCAAAAAGTACAAATGAATATAAGCGAGCATTTTAGGAAAATACCACTAAAACCATTAACATGTTAGTATTCGCTCTTTTGTTTTCGCACAATGGACGTGTGATATTGGGCAGTAAAATATAATAAATCTGTGAAACTTTGAAGGAGAAGTGAGACATGGAAGACATCGTAGGCGTTAGCAATAAATTTAACACACCAAATGCAAAACCAGATAAGCGTTTTAATAAGAAAAAAATGGAAGAAGTCCGATACTTTCATAAGAGCCTACCATTCTATGAACCTACTCCACTAGAATCTCTGGACAACTTAGCTAATCATTTAGGGCTGAAGAAACTCTACGTTAAGAATGAAGGTAAGCGTTTTAACCTCAATGCTTTTAAAGGTTTGGGAGTTTGTTATGCGGTTGCAAAGCATTATGCCGATGCACTTGGCTTAGATATGCGAAATACTACTTTTACAGAACTTAAAGAAAAAGCTGAAAAGCTAGCACCTATTACTTTCACTACTGCTACTGATGGCAACCATGGTAAAAGCTTAGCTTGGTCAGCTAAGTTATTTGGCCAGCAAGCACGAGTTTATATGCCAAAAGTTTCCCGTAAAGCACGTTTGGATGCAATTTTAGCAATGGGAGCTAAAGCAAAAATTACTGATATGAACTATGACGATACTGTCGAAATGGTAGCTAAAAAAGCAGAGGAAAATGGTTGGGTTCTAGTTCAAGATACCAGCTTCGGTGAATACTTTGGTGTACCTATTCATATCATGCAAGGCTACACCAGTATTGTCACTGAAATCCAAGAACAACTTGGAGATACAAATTTGACTGACATCACTCATGTTTTCTTACAAGCAGGTGTCGGCTCTTTCCCAGCAGCAATTGCAGCTACAATTCACAATATTACTGGAGATAAGCGCCCAATTTTTGCAATTCTTGAACCAAACCGCGCAGACTGTTTCTACCAATCTGCAAAAGAAGGCAAAGGTGAAACTAAACGAGTTCACGGTGATTTGGATACCATGATGGCTGGTCTTGCTTGCGGTGAACCAAATCCAATTGCTTGGGAAATCTTAAATCCAATCACTGATTCTTACTACTCATGTGAAGAAGATGTTAGTGGTACTGGAATGCGCGTGCTAGGCAACCCAATCGATCCTGATACTCGTATTATTTCTGGTGAATCAGGTTCACTGCCATTAGGCTTTGTCTATGAATTAATGCGTGATGATAAATATGAAGAATACCGAAAACAACTTAAACTTGATGAGAACTCACAAGTATTAGTTATCAATACTGAAGGCGATACCGATCCTGCTAACTATCGAAAAGTAGTTTGGGATAATAACTAAATTTTCTTCCATATCTTCTATATATAGTTCCTTGGGTTAATCTATATCCAAGGAACTATTATTTTGTGCCCTAATTCGTGTGCGCCTATACTTCTTTATGAATTTGTAAGTTTTATCGGGGGGGGGTAGTATGGGTTTGTAAATGGTTAGCTTTTTTGGTTTGAGGGTTTGGTGTTATGGATAGTAAGTTTTCTGATTTTGAAGGTTCTGGGGTTTCTCGTCGGGTTGTGGCTAAGGGTGCTTTGTGGAGTGTTCCTGTTGTTTCTGTT
>JASGDC010000004.1:0-20002 GCA_047608145.1 Micrococcaceae bacterium | reverse complement strand
TTAAACTAATCTGTTTCATAAAAAAACATAATCGCACCCACCACCGACAAAAATACATGCACACTAACCTATGCTAGTATCCATAAGAGAAAGAACGAGAATTTTGTAAGTTAAGTATATAATTCCCGTATGTTCTTATAATGTCATTAATTAAATGGGGAAGTTTTGTGTTAAGTGCTGAAAAAATTGAGTTAAGAGTCGGTTTCCGTATCTTAATGGATGACGTAAACTTCACTATTAATAAAGGACAAAAAGTTGGTTTAGTTGGGCGAAATGGTGCCGGCAAGACTACATTAATGAAAGTTCTTGCTAATCAAACAAAACCATATCTAGGTAAAGTTACGGCAAAGGGCGCAGTTGATTATCTCCCGCAAGATCCCCGTACTGGAAATCTAGAGCAAACAGCTAGAGAACGAATATTGTCAGCTCGTGAATTAGATACTTTAACTAAGGAACTGCGACAAACTGAACTCGATATGGCTAGTACTGATGAAGTACTACAAGCAAAAGCCATGAAAAAATATAGCCGAATAGAAGCTAATTTTATTGCAAAAGATGGCTATGCAGCTGAATCAGAAGCTGCAACAATTGCGGCTAACTTAGCTCTACCAGATGATGTTTTAGACAAATCATTAAAAGCACTCTCAGGTGGACAACGTCGCAGGGTAGAATTAGCGCGTATCTTATTTGCCAAAGCTGACATTTTATTATTAGATGAGCCAACTAACCACTTAGATGCAGACTCAATTGATTGGCTAAAAAATTACTTAAAAAACTTTAGTGGGGGATTAATAATCATCAGCCATGATTTACGCTTGATTCGTGCCACAGTTAATAAAGTATTTTATTTAGACGCCCAACGTGGGACTATCGATATCTACAATATGGGTTGGGATAAATATCTCACTACGCGTGAAAATGACGAAAAGCGCCGTAAAAAAGAACGAGCTCATGCTGAAAAACAAGCTAATCGTCTGATAACTCAAGCTAATAAGATGCGAGCTAAAGCTTCAAAAGCTACTGCTGCACAAAACATGTTAAAGCGTGCAGAAAAACTTACTAAAGGACTTGCAGAAGTCGGCCAAGCTGATCGTGTCGCGAATATTCGGTTTCCTGAACCTTTGCCTTGTGGAAAAACCCCATTAATTGCAAAAGGTTTAGCTAAGGCTTATGGTTCTGAAGAAATTTTTATTGATGTAGACGTAGCAGTTGATAAAGGCTCTAGAATAGTGGTCTTGGGATTAAATGGTGCCGGTAAAACTACATTATTAAGAATACTTGCAGGGCTACTAGATTATGATCTAGGTGAGATAACTATGGGCCATGGTGCAAAGCTTGGTTATTATGCTCAGGAGCATGAAACACTACAAGTTGATAAAACTGTTTTTGAAAACATGAGTACTAACGCTACAGAACTTAGTGATGAACAATGTAGAAATTTATTAGGTTCATTTATGTTTTCTGGTGATGATATTTATAAATCTGCAGGAGTGCTCTCTGGCGGTGAAAAAACACGTTTGGCGCTAGCTATTTTAGTTGCTTCCTCCGCTAACGTATTACTACTAGATGAGCCGACCAACAACTTAGATCCAGCTAGTCGTGAAGAAATCCTTTCGGCATTACGTAAATATGAAGGTGCGATTATTATGGTTTCACACGATGCCGGAGCAGTTGAAGCCTTAAACCCAGACAGAGTTATTATGATGCCTGATGGTGATGAAGACTTCTGGAGTACTGATTACTTAGATTTAATTGAAATCTCTTAGTTATTGAGGTGCATTAGCTAGATTTTCATGAGTGTTATGTAAATGATTCTTTGCATATTCATCATATTTTCCAACTGCATGAAATGGTGACAATACCCAAGTGCTCCATTGATATTCATAGTCTAATAATGGAATACCCATTGCATCAGCAGGACTCAAAAAGTTAAGTAATGCAGCTTGTATTTCATATGCTTGTTTTTCGGTACAAAATAATCCTACTCGAAGTTCATTAAGAGTTCGTCCACCAGGAACTTCACCAAGATAACGTTCTTTCCAAGAGTCTTCTTGTTCAATATAAAATTCAGCTATAGTAACTGAATTTCCTGATTTTGGAAATACTTCTTTATCTTCACCAAAAAATGTTAAATCCCATGGAACTTGTGGAATATTAAACTCTGCACCATTAGTTAAGACTTGAGCACAGCCTTGGATAATATCTTGAGTAATTTCTGCAACTGTGGCATATATTCCAATACGAATTTCGTACAAATCTTTACCGTTAAATTCAGCTGGCAACTTTGGCAACACATTACTTGGCAATTTAACTACCTCTTTTATTATCTATTAACTGTGGTTTATCTCTTTAATTCAAAAATTAGTTATTATTTTGTATCTTATTCTAATGGTAAAGTCTCAATATAAAAATTCCGAACGCTTAAATAGTTTTCAAAGAACTTTTTATGCACCTCACAACTTGTCCATTCTTTCCTACGATCCGGAGTATGAACTTTGGGGTTGTTCCAATAAATTACATATTCGGCTTCGTTAGTGCATTTAGCTCGTGAGCATTTGATATAGTCCAACTCTTGAAAGAAATTATCCATGCCTTTATTTTAAAGGTTATAAAAGTTTCTTGTATAGAGTTGATAAAAATAACTTAAATATCAACACACTAGCTATAACCTTTATAACTCAGGCTTTATTTTGTAGCTTAAATAGGTTAGAATTTTTAAGTACATTTTACACATAATTGAGGTAAAAAACGTGAAAAAAGATATTCATCCAGAATACAATGAAGTTGTGTTCAATGACTTGTCATCAGACGAAAAGTTCTTGACTAAGTCAACTGCTAAAAGCGATAAAACTATAGAATTCGAAGGTAAGACTTACCCAGTAATTGATGTCGAAATTTCTTCTGCATCACATCCTTTCTACACTGGTAAGCAGCGCATCCTTGACAGTGCGGGCCGTGTTGAGCGTTTCAATGATCGCTTCAAAGGATTTGGCGCTACTTCAAAGAAAGCTTCTAGCAAGGAATAAGCTTCTTTATAAACTTTAAGTCGGGGGTAGTTTTGATTGTTGTCTGCCCTCGACTTTTTAATAGCCAATCATTTTAGGAGTTCATATGCAATATCATGGTGAATATAAAGTCCCACAGGGCAAGTTAGTGATAGTAGATTTCGATGTCCAAGACGGCAAGTTTCAAAACTTTTCGTTAAGTGGCGACTTCTTCTTAGAACCTGATGAAGCACTTGATGCAATCAATGCAGCAATTAATGGTTCATCTACTGAGGATTCTAGAGAACGATTAACTAGATACATCAATGACCATGTGCCACGTCATACTTATTTCACTGGTTTTGACGCAAATGATGTAGTTTCTGCCATTCGTAGAGCATTAGGAAAAGCTACTACTTGGGATGAACATGAGTTTACTGTATTGCCTGCACAGGATATGTCTGCAGAAATGAACGTAGCTTTGGATCAAGTAATTTCTGATGAGCTTGCGGAAGGCACTCGTACTCCGCTACTTAGGTTTTGGACTTGGAACTCAGCAGCTGTAGTAATTGGTAGTTTCCAATCTTTCAAAAATGAAATTAATGAAGAAGCTGCTGACAAATATGATGTATCTGTAGTTCGTCGTATCAGTGGTGGTGGCGCGATGTTCATGGAACCAGGTAACTGTGTGACGTATTCACTTTATGTACCACAGACTCTTGTAGATGAGCTAACTTTCGAAGATGCTTACGCTTTCCTTGATCAGTGGGTGCTTGAAGCTTTTGAAGCTATCGGCATTAAAGCTTTCTATAAGCCACTTAATGACATTGCCACTGAAAACGGTAAAATTGGTGGCGCTGCACAAAAGCGTTTTGCTAATGGCGCGTTACTACATCACGTAACTATGTCTTACGATATTGACGCTGATAAAATGATGGAAGTACTAAGAATTGGCAAAACTAAGATTTCTGATAAAGGAATTAAGAGTGCTAAGAAGCGAGTAGATCCGCTTAAGCGCCAAACTGGTATGAAACGTGAAGAACTTATTGAGCATCTCAAGAATTTCTTCATTGAAAAATATAACGCAAAAGAAGATAAACTGACGCAAGAAGAACTAGATAAAGCACAAAAATTAGTAGATGAAAAATTTAGTTCAAATGAATGGAACCGTAGGGTAGATTAAACTTATATTATGCAACTCAACAACGACTTAATATCTAATGACGCACTAACAAACAAAGCATTTTCAATAGATTCAATTTTGAACCTTGCTCGCTCAAGTGCTGGTCATGGAGTTAGTAAAGAGCTAAAAAGTGCAATTGCACTACTAGCTAGAGCTCCACAGCTTCTTGTTGGTACCGACTACGATGGCACTATTGCACCATTGACGCATAGCCCAGCATTTGCAGTACCTTCTCATGATTCGCTGGCAGCTTTAAGGGCATTAGCATCATTGCCACAGACAAACGTCGTTGTAATCTCTGGTCGTTCACTACGTGACCTTGCTGCAGTATCAAGGCTTCCGAGCGAAGTACATTTAGTGGGTTCACATGGTTCAGAGTTTGATATTGGTTTCGTTGAGAAACTTTCACCTAAGAAGCAGCGTAAACTTAAGCAAATTAAGTTGCTTACTCGTGAGCTAGTCGAAGAATACGAAGGTGCTTCTGTTGAAGTGAAACCTGCAGGTGTTGCAGTACACTATAGTAATTTAAAGCCAAAGCATGCAAAGAAAATTGTTAAAGAAACTAAGAAATTTGCAAAGCAACTCGGCGTCCAATTTACTAATAGTAAAAATGTAGTTGATTTATCAGTTGTAAAGACCTCAAAGGGGCAAGCTCTTAATATGGTTCGCGAAAATACTGGTACTTCAGCTGTATTATACATGGGTGATGATGTCGCAGATGAAGAAGCTTTTGAGACACTAAGAGGTCCGGATTTAGGTATTAAAGTTGGTACCGGAGAAACAATTGCTCAATACCGCGTTATTGATTCAGAAGATGTCTCTTACCTTTTGGCTTTACTTTTCGAAGCACGTCGTGCTTGGTTATTTGGGGAAACCGCAGATCCAATTGAAAAACATACTTTAATCGGAAATGGCGTTTCCACAGCAATGCTGACTCCAGATGCAAAGATCTGTTGGTTGACTCATCCATTGCCAAACTCAGCTGCATTATTTGCATATCTCCTTGGTGGAGAACCTGCTGGTTACTTTGGTGTAGAGCCACTATCTGGGGCAGATGTGCTAGGGCAACGTTACGTAAACTATTCAATGGTTACTGAAACACGTTGGGCAGAATTTAAAGTTACCGACTATCTTGAAAAAGTAGAGCACGGTAAGACTAGCCTAGTGCGTGTACTCGAAGGTAGTACTAAAGTTCGCGTGACTTACGCTCCACGTCCTGATTATTCAGCCGCACCATTTAATCTTGTGGCCGAAGGCAGTGCAGTTTACCTTAACGGTGTCGGTGAAAAAATTGATTTATTTGCTAGCCGTGGTGAATTCCAAATTCTTGAACATGGTTTGCAAGCTAACGCAATTTTAGAAGTTGACTTAAGCGAAGGTCCAGTAGTTCTTAACTTGCGTATGGGACAGTTTGAAGATGACCCTAAATTCGAAAATGAGCCAAAAGCTCGTAAAGCAATTATGGAAGATGGTATTAACTGGTCAAATAGTCTACATATTCCTAATCACAAACCACAACTTGTTAAACGTTCAGCGCTGACACTTCGTTCGCTTTGTCAT
Source organism: Micrococcaceae bacterium (assembly GCA_047608145.1). Lineage (GTDB taxonomy): Bacteria > Actinomycetota > Actinomycetes > Actinomycetales > Micrococcaceae > JASGDC01. Next base: position 14,275 of record JASGDC010000004.1, on the reverse strand, counting down.
GAACCTACTGGTGGTATTCTTGCTGCTGCAACTACTTCATTACCTGAGGGTATTGGTGGCACCCGTAACTGGGATTATCGTTATTGCTGGCTACGTGATGGCTCTATGACAGTGAGCACACTAGTTACACTTGGTTCATATAATGAAGCAGAAAATTTCCTTAACTGGCTTGATGAAATTCTAAAGGAAAGTAATGGTGCACAATGGCTGCATCCACTATACCCAGTTGATGGACACACACAGTCACCTGAAGCAATCCTTGACCATCTACCAGGATATGCAGGGTCGCGTCCGGTACGTATTGGTAACGCTGCAGATCACCAAGTGCAACTCGATGTGTTTGGCCCAATGGCAGAGTTGATTGATAACTTAGCTGAAAAAACAAACGAACTATCAGATTTCCACTGGAATTTGTTAGAACAGATGGTAGAAGCAGTGACAGCTCGTTGGATGGAACCAGACCATGGTATTTGGGAAGCTCGTATCATGCCACGTCACAATATCTACACAAAGGTAATGTGTTGGTCCACTATCGACCATGCAGTTAAAGCAGCTAAGCGTCATAAACGTGACTATCCTAAAGCTTGGGAAGAAACTGCGAAGACAATTCGTGATGAAGTACTAGAAAAGGGCTGGAGCGAAAAGTCACAGTCATACACAGTTGCTTATGATAGTGATGAAGCAGATTCTGCTGTACTACATATAGGTCTTTCTGGCATGATTGGCACTGATGATGAGCGTTTCCAAAAGACTGTAGCCTTTATTGAGAAAGAGCTACGTGTCGGCCCTACTGTATTCCGTTATCGCTATGATGATGGCCTTCCAGGTCTTGAAGGTGGCTTCCATATTTGTACTACTTGGCTAATCGAAGCTTTTGTAGAAGTAGGACGCATTGATGATGCCTTAGAACTTTTCCAGCAACTAGTTAATCTAGTAGGCCCTACTGGTCTTTATGCGGAAGAGTATGATGCAAATACTAATACTCATCTTGGTAACCACCCACAAGCTTACTCACATATTGGTTTTGTCCGCTGTGCACGCTTGTTAGAACAATATGCTCACTAATTAGGTGGCTTATGAGTTTTGCAGAAAGCACAATAAATTACCCATCGCCCCAAGCAATGGTTGCAAATCTTGGGGTAGGGGATGCCTCTTTAAGGTTAATTGAAAACGCTTTTCCAGAACTTGTTTTTCGGGCTAATGGTCTCGATTTGCATATTTCTGGTAATGATAAAAAATTACAAATTGCTGTTAATTTGTTAAAAGAAATGCAAAATATCATTTCACAAGGGCATAATCTTTCTGAAAATACTGTAGAACAGCTACTTTCAATGATTGAAAGTAAAGAAAATAGCGAGCTGGTATGGAAAGAGAATATCAAGCCTACCCAAATAATGGGTACTAACATAATTTCCAGTCAAGGCAAAAATGTACGTGCTAAAACTCCAAATCAAAAAGAGTATGTAGATGCTATTGATGAAAATACTATTGTCTTTGGGATTGGACCAGCTGGTACAGGTAAGACTTATCTAGCAATGGCAAAAGCCGTGCAAGCGCTACAAAATAAAGAAGTAAGCCGTATTATCTTAACTCGTCCAGCAGTAGAAGCTGGTGAGAAACTTGGATTTTTACCTGGCTCGTTAACTGATAAGATTGACCCTTATCTGCGTCCACTTTATGACGCGTTACATGAAATGATAAAATCCGAAACTATCCCTAAATTAATGGAGACTGGAGTAATTGAAGTTGCACCTCTTGCTTATATGCGTGGCCGCACGTTAAATGAATCTTTTATCATTTTGGATGAAGCTCAAAATACTACGCCGCAACAAATCAAGATGTTTCTAACTCGCTTAGGTTTTGGTTCCAAAGTAGTAGTTACTGGTGATACTACTCAAATTGACTTACCTCAAGGAGTTAACTCTGGATTAAAAGTAGTACAAAAAATTTTACAAGGCATTGATGATATTCACTTTGCAATTCTTGGCGCAGAAGATGTAGTCCGACATCCATTAGTCGGTAAAATTGTAGGTGCCTACGATAAGTTTAATACTAAAAAAGGTAACAAAAGAGGCAAAGGTGCTTGATATTATCAATGAAACTGATGAAATGATTGATGAAGCAGATTTTAAAAGATTAATTGATTTCGCTTTCCAAAAACTTTATCTTGGAAAAGATGTTGACCTAAGTTTAATGTTCGTTGATGAACCTAAAATGGAAGAAATTCATATCAAATGGTTAGATTTACCAGGACCTACTGACGTAATGTCTTTTCCAATGGACTTATTAGAAGCTGGTACTGCAGATAAACCAGTAGCTGAAGGTATTCTTGGTGATATTGTTTTATGTCCAACAGTTACTCGTGCCCAAGCAAAATCAGCGGGGCATAGTGAACGTCAAGAAAATTGTTTATTAGTATTACATGGAATTTTGCATCTTCTAGGTCACGATCATTACGAAGCTGAAGAAAAGAAGGTAATGTTTAAGTTACAAGATAAGTTATTAAAGGAGTACTTAACCGCCCACCCATGATTAATAACACAATCATTCTTTCTGCAATTATAATAATTGCAATTATTTTTATCGGTATCTTTACTGTAGGTCAATTAGCTTTACGTACTCTACCTACTTCTGATGCTGAAGAAGTGTCATCGTTAAAACATAGTAGACTATTTAAACGAATAATTGCTGATCCCAGTCTTTATGTTGTTTCATTGAGATTTTGGCGAATCTTTTCTGAAACATTGATGGCAGCTGCAATTGCTGTATTAGTTGATTTATACATGGGCAGTATTTGGAAAACCTTGTTGATATCCACACTTATCATTGGAATTGTAAGCTTTATTATAGTTGCGGTAACTCCTGGTAAGTTTGATTCTCGGCAAGCATTTCGAGCAGCTAGATTTTTAGGTCCAATAATTTTTGTATTACGCCAAGTATTAGGGCCAATTCCGGCCTGGCTAGTTAAATTAGGGACTAGATTCTATCCTAATGGTGCTAGTTTCTCTGCACTTTATGAAGATTTTGAACTTCGAGATTTAGCAGTTAGAGCAGGGAAGTCTACTAACATTGAAGATTATGAAGCTACTTTAATTACTTCAGTTGCAGACTTCTCAGATACTTTAGTTCGTGAAGTTATGGTGCCTCGTCCTGATATGATCACCATTGAAGAAAATGCTACTTTATCACAAGCGTTAAGGCTATCTTTACGTTCTGGATTCTCAAGGATTCCAATCATCGGTAATACGATAGATGAAGTTACTGGAGTACTTTATTTGAAGGATATTACTGCTCGTATCCATCTTCGTAAAGATGACCCAAACCAAATCAAAGTTTCTAGTATCAGTAGACCAGTTCGTTTTGTGCCTGAGTTTAAAAATATTGACGATTTACTTAAAGAACTACAAAAAGAATCCACTCACGTAGCAATCGTAGTAGATGAATACGGCGGTACAGCTGGTTTAGTGACTCTAGAAGATATTATTGAAGAACTCGTGGGTGAAATTGTTGATGAGTATGACAATGAAAGTCCTGAAATCGAAAAGCTTGACGATGATAAATATCGAATTTCTGCAAGATTATCTATCACTGATTTAGGGGAACTTTTCAATAAAAAACTTGATAATGAAGATGTAGATTCAGTTGGTGGTTTATTAACTAAATATCTAGGTAGAATACCAATTCTCGGCTCTACTATCGACATCGATGGTTTAACTTTAATCGCAGATCAACTTGAAGGTCGTAGAAACCGCCTAAGTTATATCGTAGTAAAACGCAATACCGAAAAACACCATGAAGAATTAGAAAACCATATCAAAAATTAGTCCTAATTTAATTGAAATAATCGTATATTACTTCACAAAGTTTTGGCTAGTATAACTTACCAAGCTTTGTTAGTAGCTAAATCACGTTGCTGTTATAGTAGTAGCTAACAGTTTATTACAAGTAAGGGAATAATGACAGATAGTTTTAAAGCAGGATTTGTCGCATTTATCGGTAGACCAAATACTGGTAAATCTACACTAACTAATGCAATGGTAGGAGAGAAAGTAGCAATTACTTCTGCCAAACCACAAACTACTCGCCGTGCTATTCGGGGCATTGTGAATAATGAAGATTATCAGTTAATTATTGTTGATACACCTGGATTACACCGCCCACGTACATTACTTGGCGAACGTCTTAATGCAGTCGTGGAATCTACAGTGGCTTCTGTAGACGTGCTTGGTTTCTGTGTGCCTGCAGATGAACCAATTGGTCCTGGTGATCGCTTTATTGCCGAAAATGTTATCAAAGCTGGAACGAAGCGTCCGATGATTGCTATCGTAACGAAAGCAGATAAAGTTTCATCTGATAAATTAGCAGTCCAGTTAATGGCCGTTAATGATTTAGGTGAAGAATTACTTAAAGACGGTTGGGCAGAAATTATTCCAGTTTCTGCAGTTGATGATTATCAAGTGGATAAAGTTGCTGATTTGCTTGCTAATTATTTACCAAAATCTCCGAAGCTTTATCCAGATGAAGAATATACTGATGAAACTATCGAAAGTATGGTCGCAGAATATGTACGTGAAGCTGCTTTAGAAGGCGTTCACGACGAATTACCACACTCATTAGCTGTTGAAGTCGAAGAATATTCACTTCGGAAAAATCGCCCTGAAAATAAACCTCTCACTGATATTAGTGTTTCATTGTTCGTGGAACGTAATTCACAAAAAGCAATTATTATTGGCAAGAAAGGCTCTAGGTTACGCGAGATTGGACAAAGAGCTCGTAAAAATATCGAAGAATTAATACAAACTCAAGTTTTCTTAGATATTAGAGTTAAAGTTGCAAAAGAATGGCAACGTGATCCTAAACAATTGAACCGTTTAGGTTTCTAACAAGAACCTTCGTTAATTTGCAGGAAATCTTAAGCAAACACCGTATAATTTAACCTATGGCTGAAAAATCATCATTACCATCACATAATAGAAATGTGAACAAAGTCAAGGTGACGCAACAAAGCGCAAAAGAAGTTGCTAGTACATCTACAAACGGAAATAAAAGAAGTAAGCTTGGTGGCGCTGCCAAAAGTGCTGGTGTAAAAACCAAAGCACCTAAGAGTAAAAAGAGCATTTCTTTTATATTGGCTATGGTCATGTCTACTTTATTCTTAGGCATAAGCTCATACTTTATTTACATGAGTACAGCCCTTAAAGGTAGTTCCATGTCTGAGAATACAGTTGGTGGCACTACTGCTTCTGAAAATAATGCACTTGCTTCTGAAAATGGTAAACCAATTGACGTTTTGGTAATGGGTACTGATACTCGTCAAGGTTCAGTAAATAAAAACTTCGGTGATCAGCAAGATAGTACTGGTGAAGGTAACTCCGATGTGATGATGTTAGTACGAATTTCAGCCGATCGTACTCATATGTCTGTAGTAAGTTTCCCACGTGACTTACTAGTCCCAGGACCAGAATGTACTAGTCCAATTACTGGTGAAACTACACCGGCTCAAGATTCAGTAATGCTTAACAGCATTATGTCTTATGGTGGTCCTTCATGTTCAGCAAAAGCTTTTACTAACTTTACTGGTATTCAAGTTGATCATTATGTAGTAGCAGACTTTAACTCAGTCATTCAGTTATCAAAGATTATTGGTGGCGTAGAAGTCTGTGTTAATAAAGCTGTAGATGATCCACTATCTGGTCTAAATATTCCAGCTGGAAAGTCTGAAGTTGAAGGTGACCAAGCGCTAGCGTTCTTACGTTCTCGTCATGGTATGGGTAATGGCTCTGATATTGATCGCATTAAATCTCAGCAACAATTCTTATCTAATATGGCTAAGAAACTTAAGTCAAGTGGTACGTTACTTAATCCAATTAAGGTTAATGAAATTGCAAATGCAATGATTAAATACTTAACTTTTGACAATGGTATTTCTAATGTCCCAGCTTTGGTTAGCCTTGCTGGTATAGTACAAAACATTCCATTGGATAAAGTAACTTTCGTGCAGGCACCAGTAGAAGCAGCCCCAACTGATCCAAACCGTGTAGTGCTTCAACAACCAGATGCAAAAAATCTATTTAAAACTATCAATGCGGATAAGGATCTTTCAAATCCAGCATCTATGAGTAGTGATGATCAACAGAAAGCACAGGCAAGTGCAACACCTAAAGCAACTTCTGTTGACAAAAGTCAAATACCACTAGCAGTCTTTAATGGTAGCGGTACTGATGATCGTGACACACAAATCGTTCAAGTAGCTCAAAACCTTGGTTATACTCAAGCAGTGGCTCAGCCATTTGGTGATTCTCAGATTACTTCAATTATCTACTATGCTGACGGGCAAGAAGCAGCTGCTAAGCAAGTTGCTTCAGATTTCGGACTATCATCTAGTGCTGTCCAAGAAGCTGATGGTATTCAAGGAGTACAGTTAGTGATTGGTACTGACTTTACTTCTGGTAATAAGATTACTAAGAAAGAAGATGTACTTCCTGACGGTCTTAGCGGACAAACTGCTAATGATGACACTTGCCAGGTAGCTGCTGACTCTTAAGCCGATATAACTAAAACTTAAAAGAGCCTTAGCGAGTTTATTCTCGCTAAGGCTCTTTCTTTATTTTAGAAATAGCTAGAGTTACCAGATAACTACTCGATCTTTTTCAGCTAACCACATATCATTTTCTTCAGTTACATTGAAGGCTTCGTAAAAGGCATCAATGTTTTTTACGATTTGATTACACCTAAATTCATTTGGCGAGTGTGGGTCAGTCGTAAGACGATTTAACGCTTCTTCTGGGCGAATCATACTGCGCCATGAGTTAGCCCAAGAATAGAAGAAACGTTGGTCACCAGTTAGTCCATCATTTACTTCATCATCTTTACCATCAAGCATTAATTTGTATGCTTTATAAGCGATACCCAGACCACCTAAGTCACCAATATTCTCACCTAGGGTAAGTTCACCGTTTACGTGGTTGTTAGGGCACTCTTCAGGAGAAAGCACGTTGTATTGTGCCACTAGCTTATTAGTCAGTTTAGTGAAACTTTCTCGATCCTTATCATTCCACCAGTTGACTAATTTACCGTTACCATCGTAATTTGAACCCTGATCATCAAAACCATGACCAATTTCATGTCCGATAACGCCACCGATAGCTCCAAAGTTGCTAGCAGCATCATGCTCTGGGTCAAAGAATGGGTAAGAAAGAATAGCAGCAGGGAATACAATCTCGTTCCGAGTTGGATGGTAGTATGCATTGACAGTCTGTGGATACATCAACCACTCATTTGGATCCACTGGTTTACCTAGCTTGTTTAGCTCAAACTCAAGATCAAAAGTCGTAGAACGCTCCACATTACCAATAAGATCTTTAGCGTCTATTTCTAATGTTGAATAGTCACGCCATTCATCTGGGTAGCCAATTTTAGGAATAAACTTTGATAATTTATCCTGCGCTTTAACCTTAGTTTCTTCGCTCATCCACTCTAAATTATCAATACTTTGCTCGTAAGCTTTGATTAAGTATTCGACTAACTTTTCCATTTTCTTCTTAGAAGTTTCTGGGAAGTACTTTGCTACATAGACTTGTCCAATAGCTTCACCAAGTACTCCTTCAGTAAAGGAAACTCCACGCTTCCAGCGTACTCGTATTTGTGGGGTACCTGATAGTTTGTGTGAGTAGAACTCAAAATTACGCTTTACAAATTCATCAGAAAGATATGGAGCATAAGAGCGAATAATTTCAAGCTCAAATAAGTCTTTAATTGCTGCAACATTCTCTTCGACTAGTAACTCTTCAACAGCTTCAACGTAAGAAGGCTGATAAATATTAACTTGAGCTACTTGTTCTTCATTAAGGTCAAGACCTAGCAACCAATCAGCTAACTTTGGATATTCCTGTTTTAACTTATCGAATTCAAATAGATTATATGTTTTATGAGCATCACGATTAGTAACGTTATCCCAGTGATGCTTTGCAATAGTTTCTTCAAATTTATACAAAGTATCAGCTTGCTTTTCAGCTTCTTTACTGCCTGCTAATTTATACATATCTTTTGTATAAGTCACATATTCTTCACGAATTTCAGCAAAATCATCTTCTCGATAGTAAGATTCATCTGGTAACCCAATTCCAGCTTGGAAAATATGTAGAATATTATTCTTTGGATTTCCAGGATCACCGCTAACATAAAAAGCATAAAAACCAGTCATGCCAATTTTTGAGTGCTTTGGCATATAGGCAAGGACATCATTGATAGTCTTAATTTTGCCAATTTGATTAAGATATTTTTGAATTGGCTTAGCACCTAATTTTTCAATATGGTCTTCATCCATGAAACTAGCGTATAGATCACCAATTTTTTGCTCAATACTACCTTTTTCGTGCTGTTCTTTAGCACAATCTTCGATAATACCTTTAGTGCGTTTTTCAGCTTCTAGATAAATCTCATAGAATGCACCATCAGTTGCACGATCTTCTGGCATTTCATGGGTATCTAACCATTTACCGTTAACATGGCGGTATAAATCGTCAGTTATTGGGACACTATCTTTTACATATGGATAACTAGCTGTTTTAGCCACAGGAACTCCTTGAAATTATTTTTGTTCTCTAACCATTAAAGCACTTTTACTAAATGTTTTGTGAGATAATTAAGGCTATGAGTATTAGCACCTTTGCCGCTAAGAGTTATCGCGATAAAGCTATTGTAATTCGCACTCACAAATTAGGTGAGGCTGATCGAATTATCACTTTATTAACCAGAAACAATGGCTTAGTTCGTGCTGTCGCAAAAGGTGTTCGCCGCACAAAGAGTAAATTTGGTGCAAGGCTAGAACCATTCATGGTTATTGATGTGCTGTTAATTAAAGGGCGCAACCTAGATATTATTTCACAAGCCGACTCTCTTGGCGCTTATACCCAGCTTTTTGCTAGTGATTATGTTTTATATACTATTGCTACAGCTATGTTAGAAACTGCAGAGCGATTAACCCAGGATAGCATTGATACTTGGCAAGAGTATGATTTATTAGTTGGGGCAATTAATGCTTTAAATAATCAAACTGATGACCCAAGATTAATTCTTGATGCTTATCTGTTACGAGCAATATCCCATGCTGGTTGGACACCTAGTTTCATTGATTGTGCTAAATGTGACGAAGCTGGACCACATGAAAGTCTTTCTATACCATTGGGCGGGGCTTTATGTGATGAGTGCCGCGTACCAGGAGCTATGGCTCCAGCAAAAGAAAGTTTTTTAGTGCTTGATGGATTATTAAACTCAAAATGGCAAGTAGTTAGAGCAAGTAGACAAATTACTAGAAACGAAGTACATAATATCGTCACGACTTATGTACAATATCATTTAGAAAAAACAATGAAGTCAATTAAGTATGTGGAGCTACAATGAGTCCTATTAAACCTCCTGCACATCCTAGCGGAGCAACTCCACCAAAAATACCCAAAGAACTAGTGCCAAAACACATCGCAATTGTGATGGATGGCAATGGACGCTGGGCTAATCAAAAAGGATTACCACGTACAGAAGGTCACAAAGCAGGTGAACCAGCACTTTCTGACGTACTTGCTGGTTGTATCGAAATAGGCGTTAAATACGTTTCAGTTTATGCATTCTCTACAGAAAACTGGAAACGTTCTCCTGAAGAAGTCCGATTTTTAATGAATTTCAATAGGGAAGTGCTGCATAGACAACGTGATGATCTCAATAATTGGGGCGTGAAAGTCCGTTGGTCTGGTAGAAAGCCACTCCTTTGGAAATCTGTGATTAGAGAGCTTAGGGTTGCCGAGGAACTTACTAAAGATAACGATACTTGCCAATTAACAATGTGTGTTAATTATGGTGGACGTGCTGAAATTACTGATGCAGTTAAAAAAATTGCTGAAGATGTTGCATCAGGTAATTTAAAACCTCGGGGCATTAAAGAAAGTACGATTCAGCGTTATTTAGATGAACCAGATTTACCTGATGTAGATTTATTTATTCGTACCTCTGGAGAGCAACGTATCTCTAACTTTATGCTTTGGCAATCAGCTTATGCTGAGATGGTATTTTTAGATGCTCTTTGGCCTGATGTTTCTAGGTTGGATATTTGGGAAGCTATTGAAACTTATGCAAAACGAGATCGACGTTATGGTGGGGCGATAGATAAGGCTAAAAATTGATGAGCGATAACCCTATATATAATCAAATCTTCAATAAAGTTTTAAGTAAAACAGACCCAGAAAAAACTCATAAATTAACATTAGTTGCACTTAAAGCCAGCCATCAAGTTAAGATGACTAGCCCTTATGCTTATGCTATGTTTTCGAAGCCAACATCCAAGTTACAAACTCAAGCTTTAGGCTTAACTTTTGATACCCCATTAGGCTTGGCAGCTGGTTACGATACAAATGGCAGTAGTATTGATGCATTAGCTGCACTTGGTTATGGTGCAATTGAAGTTGGTACGGTAACTGGCAAACCACAAACTGGCAATCCAAAACCAAGACTTTTCCAATTACCTAAAGATAAAGCTATTGTTAATCGAATTGGTTATGAAAATGTCGGAGCAGCAAAAGTCCAAGAAAATTTAAAGCAACGTTTAGCTCAACCACATAATAAACAAGTAAAAGTCGGCGTTAATATTGGTAAAGCAAAGCGAGCTACGTTAAAAGATAGTGCTAAAGATTTAATGATTAGCACTAGATTGCTGGCTCCTTATGCAGATTATTTAACTTTGAACCTCAATACTCTTGTTGCTGAAAATCGTGCAGAAGGTCTTAAAATATTACAGCATTTATTACGAGCTATTCAAGTAGAAGCTGGAACTATCGCCAATAAAGCAGTGCCATTATGTATTAAATTAGTCTCTGATTCTAGTGATGATGATATTAAAAGAATAGCTAATTTAGCTGCAGAAATAGATATTCAGGGAATTATTACAGTAAATACCACTTTAACTCGTGACAATCTCAAAACTCCTACTCAAGAGATTTTAGCTTGTGGTACTGGTGAACTTTCTGGTCCAGTATTAGCTGAACGTGCAATTGAAGTTATCGAACTTTTAAAACATGAAAATGGCGATACTTTAGATATCATCTCTGTTGGTGGTATCCAAACAGCTGAAGATATTAAGTATCGCCTTGATGCCGGAGCCAAATTAGTGCAGAGTTACAGCGCAATGGTTTATGAAGGACCATTGTGGGTAAAACGCACTAACGCTACTTTAGGAAAGTTACTTACTTCTTCTTAGCTCTGCCAATGAACGGACCACGTTCTACTTGTGGTTTTGGGAGACGTAGTCGACGCATTTGTAGCGCACGCCCAGAAGCATAAAAACTAGTGCCACGTTCTGCTTGTCCAAACTTATCCTTAAGTAGTCGTTTCACCTTAAAACCAAGGTAGAAAGAGTCAACTGCAGTGGCTAAGATAAAGAACCAGATTACGCCCAAGATAGTCTCTGAAACACTAGCATTATTCATAAATAAAATACTTAACATCAGTAGTATTAGTGAAACTACCATTGTAATTTCGCCTACATTGAAACGAGCATCTACAAAATCACGTACAAATTTACGCTGTGGACCTTTATCGCGCTCTGGTAAGTAACGAGTATCACCGCGTGCAATACCGTCCCGAACCTTCATTCGCTCACTTGCAGATTGCTTTCGTGCTTGCTTTTTAGCTTCTTTACGATCCTCTGGGATAAGCGGGCGTTTTCGGGCTGCTTCACGCTCTTTACGTGTCGGAGTCGGACGACCTTTTCCTTTTTGGTTCAAATTTTCAGACATATTCGTGCTTATTCCTTTGCGTTTAACAACTATATCTAGGATACTTGGCTATAGGTGATTAGCGTAATAAATATTATGAGGTGTTATGAAAAATAATAGTTCTCAAGAAGAACTTCGCGAAGAAATTGAAAATAACTTCGACACTATTAAGAACTCTCTAGCTGAGTTAGTAGAGATTCCAGGGGTAGCTTGGGAGTCTTACGACCCTAGAGATCAAGTAAAAATGTCTAAACGCGTACAAAAGCATTTTGAAGTTGCGGGTTTAGAAAATGTCGAAATTCTTTCCGTAGTTCACGAAGGTGGCATGGGTAAACCTGCAATCGTAGGCGAAAAGAAAGCTAAGCCAGGCTACCCTACGGTATTACTTTATGCACACCACGATGTTCAACCAGAAGGTGACATCGAACTTTGGGATACACCTCCATTTAAAGCTATTGAAAAAAATGGCAGACTGTATGGACGTGGTGCAGCTGATGATAAAGCTGGAATTATGGTCCATGTCGCAGCAATTAATGCGCTAACTGAAGTTCTTGGTAAAGACAATGTAAACATCGGTATCAAGGTATTTATTGAGGGTGAAGAAGAAATTGGTTCTCCTACTTTCCGTAAATTTATTGATACTCACAAAGAAAAACTTGAAGCTGATGCAATTATCGTAGCTGACAGCATGAACTGGGCTGCGGGTGAACCTGCTGTCACTGCAACTTTACGTGGTATGCACGCAGGTATCATGGAACTTGAAGTTATGGAGCACGCAGTACACTCTGGAATGTACGGTGGACCGGTAATTGATGCCCTCACTTGTATGTCAAAAATTATTGCTTCTTTCCACGATGAAAAAGGAAATGTAGCAATTGAAGGTCTTCTTTCTTATGACGATACTGAAATTGATATGGATGAAAAAACTTTACGTAAAGACTCATCTGTATTAGACAATGTTGAGCTTGCTGGTGAAGGCACTATTACTTCACGTCTATGGACTAAACCAGCAATGTCAATTATTGGTATTGATGCTCCTGATGTTAATGTATCTTCAAATACTATTCTGCCTAAGACTAGAGCTAAATATTCATTGCGTGTAGCGCCTGGCCAAGATCCGTATGAAGCACAAAAACTTGTCGAAAAGCACGTTAAAAAACATGCACCATACGGCACTAAGGTAACTTTCTCTAATTTCGAATACGGCAAACCTTTTAAAGCTGATACTGAAGCACCACACGCTAAGGCATTATTTGAATCACTATCAGAATCATGGGTCACTAAGGCCGTAAGCATGGGTGGTGGTGGCTCAATTCCATTCACTACCGACCTACAAGACGTATTCCCACATGCTGAGGTATTATGTACAGGGGTAGAAGATCCAGATTCTCGTGCACACAGCCCGAATGAATCTCTACTTCTAGAAGACTTTAAATACGCAATCATAGCTGAGGCATTTTTCTTAGCTAAACTAAATGAAAAGGCAAATGACTAATAAACCTAACATCAAGAAGAAGCGATCGTCGAAGGCGCTGTTTACTTCGATGATTTTAGCCAGTGAGGCTATAATCGCCATACTCACTATGTTTGCTATTCTTGGTCTTAACGCCTATGAACCTGGTCCAATCTACACTTGGGGATTAGGAATCACGGCGTTTATTGTATTGTGTATCCCGCTGGTAAGAAAACCTATAGGCATTGCACTGGGTTGGCTAATCCAATTAGGGTTAATCTTAGCCGGTTTCTTTATGAAAGAGATGTTCTTAATAGGGCTAATATTTGCTATCATCTGGGGTTACGCAATTGTTAAAGGTCGTGAAATTGACGGCATTGTCATCCGACACCAAATTTTAGAACAAAAAGAAAAACAATTGAGGCAAAAATGAGTACTGAGAGAACTTTGGTACTAGTGAAACCAGACGCAGTGGAGCGTAATTTAACTGGTGAAGTACTAGCACGTATCGAACGTAAAGGCTATAAACTAGTTGCATTAAATATGCTTACTCCTGATGAAAGACTACTAGAAGAGCATTATGCAGAACATAAAGGTAAACCATTCTTTGAATCATTAGTAGAGTTTATGGGCTCTGGTCCAGTAACTGCCGCTGTCATTGAAGGAAACGAAGTAATTAAAGGTTTCCGTACTATCGCTGGTGCTACTGATCCTACTGAAGCTGCTGCTGGTACTATCCGTGGTGACCTAGGCCGCGATTGGGGTACTAAAGTACAGAAAAATATCGTTCATGGTTCAGATGCTCCAGAATCTGCAGAACGTGAAATCAAGCTCTGGTTTCCAGAACTCAAAAACTAATCTTATGAAAAATACAGTTAGGCGTTTGTGGTTATTAACCACAAACGCCTATTTTGTTAGCTTAAAGTCCTAATGTTAGAGTTATAGGCCATAATGTGTTGTTATTTTTCTTTGTAGGGGTTATTTTTTCTGTGATGTAGGCCTGTTTGTTAGCTTCTAAAGTTAGCTTATGGGTTTTAATCAATATTCTGCTTGGTGTGTG
>JASGDC010000003.1:0-76540 GCA_047608145.1 Micrococcaceae bacterium | reverse complement strand
GGTTCGGTAGTTGGCTCCGTTGTAGGTTCGGTAGTTGGCTCCGTTGTAGGTTCGGTAGTTGGCTCCGTTGTAGGTTCGGTAGTTGGCTCCGAAGTCTGTGTAGTCTGAGATTCTTCGGTTTGTTGCGGAACTAGTGGTTGTGGAGCCTGTGTTTGCTCGTCCTGTTGCTGAGAATCTTGTGTTTGCTGCTCTTGAGTTTGTTGTGGTTCCGAGGTTTGCTGTGGCGCTTCGGTCTGTTGAGATGTCTGTGTTGGTTGTGGAGTTTGCTGGCTACCAGTGGAATTAGGTGAGCCACTAGAAACAGTTAATTTTACGGTACTGTGCTGTTTCTGCACTCCGACAGTATCTTGATCTAATATAGTTCCAGCAGGTTCTGAAGCTTCGATATAGCTTACTTGAGTAGTAAGTTTCATTCTATCGAAAGTACTACGTGCCTGATCTTCAGTTTTACCTATCATATTAGGAATGTTAACTTTACCATCAGAAACATTTAAAGTTATGTTGGTATCAAAATTAACTTTGGAATTAGTACTAGGGGCGCTAGAAACTACTTGACCTTTATCACGTTCAGGGTCATGTACGTCTTTAGTGGTAATATTACCGGTAAATCCAGTATTGTGAAGAATGTCAGTAGCATCGTCAGCTTTTTTACCAACAATATCTTGTGGTATTTGGAGAATTTGTGGTCCAGTCGATTTAAAAAGTCTAACTTTAGAGCCTTTAGGAATTTTAGTTCCTGCAACTGGATCAGTTCGAGTTATTTGGCCACTAGGCACAGTAGTGCTTGGTTCATTGATTGTGTTATCTACTTTAAGTCCAGCTTGAGTTAAAGTGGCACTTGCCTGTGCTGGTGTCTGATTGTTAGTAGTAGGGACAGCCACTCGTTCTGTAGCGAAATGACTAATCCCGAGACCTAGTGCGCTGCCTAAGAAAACAATTGCAGCTATCGCCAAAATAAAAGGCTTTGAGAACTTTGGCGTATTTTTACCTCTGCCCTTTGCTTGCTCACGTTCTTTAACTTTTATACTTGCACGAGTCTCAGTTTCATCAATCTTTGGTGTATTGGCAGCACCACTATCAGCTGCAAAAGCAGGTATTACGGCAGTAGCTGTATCATGACTAATCATTGCGGTTTCGGCAGTATCAAGTTTTTCATCATTGTATTTGAAATCTTCATCAGTACCGGATAAATGCCTTGCGGCTTCCGCAAAAGTTGGTGCTTTTCCTAAGACAGCTTCGTCTAAATCTTTTTCAAAACTTGTGGCATCTTGATAACGATCATCAGGATTTTTAGCCAATGCGTGTTCTAACAAAGTATCTAATTCTGGAGTTACTTTATCATTATAGTCACTAGGAGGCATTGGTGTTTCACTGACATGTTGGAAGGCCAAGGCAACCGCTGATTCGCCTTTGAATGGCGGGCGTCCAGTTAACATTTCATATAATAAACATGCGGTGGAATATAGGTCAGAGCGCTCATCAATATTTCCACCTTGAGCTTGCTCTGGTGATAAGTATTGTGCAGTACCTACCGGTGCACCATCGGTATCAGACGGTACTTCTGGTTGACCGTTTTTAGCGATAGTTTTAGCAATACCAAAGTCCATGACTTTGACTTTGCCATTATCAGAAATCATGATATTGCCAGGTTTTATATCTCGGTGTACGATTCCTGTGCTGTGGCTGTACTGTAGTGCAGAGAGAATTTTATCGGCTATTTCTGCAGCGTCTTTTGGATCCATCGGCCCCTTTGCGATGGTATCTTTCAAAGTTTTACCTGCTACATATTCCATTATTAAATAAGGCAGGTCTACAGTCTCGCCATCAAGTTGCAGCCGAGCAGTACCAGTATCAAAAATTGAAATAATTTGTGGATGGTTTAAGGCAGCAGAAGAAGCTGCTTCTTTAGCAAAGGATTTTACACTTTTAGGATTTTTTGCCAGTTGTTCTTTTAAAACTTTAATTGCAACTGGTCTACCTAAGCGATTATCAACACCACGATAAACGTTTGCCATGCCACCTAAGCCGATTAATTCACCGACTTCATAACGATCTTTGAGTACTGTTCCTTCTAGCATCGGAGTTAATTACCCTCATTGTCACTTGAGGTAAGTGAGCTAGATGCACTTGCACTAGGTGAGGCAGCATTAGCATCATCACTTTGAGCGCTAGCGGATTGAGATGGTACTGCTGATTGAGATGGGGTGGCACTGTCAGTGGGAGCAGCTGATTGAGATGAGTTTTGCTGACTATTATCTGCTTGGTCGTTTTGATTCGCATCCTCATTATCTTGTTGACTATTACTTGGTGCGGCTTGTGGGTTTGGTCCAGTAGAAATTTGTACTGCTACTGAAGAGTCAGGAGTTACATTAGTGCCACTACCTGGATTAGTACCTACTACTTGACCTGCCGGTACTGAGTCACTGTTTACCTGTTGCACTGTCACATTCAAACCTAGCTGTTGCAACGCTTGAGTTGCAGCATCTTGGGTGTAACTAGATAAATCAGGAATAGTTACTGAGACTGGAGATTTAGCTACTGATACGGTAATTGTATCTCCAGTTTTTACACTACCACTAGGGTCTATATCAGTTACATAACCTGCTTGAGTTTGGTCAGATTCTATATCTTGTTTCTTTACTTTGAGTCCCATGCTAGTTAATTGACTGTTAACCGTATCGTATGGCTGATTTATGTAGTTATCAGAATCTAAGTTCAATAAACTTGGCTCTGGAGTTGAAGTGTCACTTACAGAAGGATTTGGGTTTGGTGAGTTGAAGTTAATATAACCTGAACGTATCAAACCGTATACACCAGTACCAATTAGTAGTAAAAGCAAAAGAATTAGCGGAGCTGTCCATTTCCGTTTTTTCTTTGGTTTTTCATAATTGCGAAGTGGCGCGTGTTCTTCTTCATCTTCTGGCTCGTTAAGTTCCAAAGAACTAGTAGTTACCTTTGGTGCTACCTCTTGGCGATGCTGAGTTTTCGTCATCGCACGAGTCGCCGGGATTTCTGCCTGTTGAGTCATGAGTGCAGTAGCTGGTTCATTTTGATCCATAACAGTAGTAGAAGCTTCGTCTTCCGGATTAATAATTTGAGTTGCTGCAGTACCTATTGCTGGAATAGCAATAGTTGCAGTTTCCATATCATTACGGCGTAACGCATCGCAAGCTTCGCTAATTGCTTCAGCATCGTCCGGGCGCTTTTCTGGATCTTTTTCTAGCATCGCCATTACTAGATTACGTACTGGTTCTGGAGTTGAATCAGGAAGTGGTGGCGGTTCTTCATTAACTTGTGCAAGTGCGATAGCTACTTGAGAGTCACCAGTGAACGGACGTTCACCAGCTAACATTTCATAACCGATAATACCTAGCGCGTAAATATCTGAAGAACCGGTAGCTGGTTTACCTGTTGCTTGCTCAGGAGCTAGGTATTGAGCAGTACCCATAACTTGCCCAGTAGCAGTAAGTGGTACTTGGTTTGCAATACGTGAGATACCAAAGTCCGTAATTTTAACTTGATTATCAGGAGTGATCATCAAGTTACCTGGCTTGATGTCACGGTGAATTAGACCTAGTTCATGGGCTTCAGAAAGGGCGCGAGCAGTCTGGCCAACGTAATCTAGGGCTTCATCTACTGAGAAATGTGGATCGCGATCGATTAGGTTTGAAAGTGGTTCTCCGTGTACCAATTCCATTACCAGATAGGCACTACCAGCTTCTTCACCATAATCGAAAACATGAGCAATACCGCTATTATGTAGTAAAGCAGTATTTCGGGCTTCCGCACGGAAACGTTCTAGGAAACCAGTGTCTCCCATATACTCTTCTTTAAGAATTTTAATAGCGACTTCACGATGCAAAATTGTGTCGTTAGCTTTCCACACTTCGCCCATACCGCCAATTGCGATACGCTGCGTTAACTTAAAGCGATTGCCTAGTAGTAGGCCTACATGCGGTCTCATTTGTTTAGCGCCTCTTTCATAATTTCGTTAGCAACGGGGATTGCTACAGACGAACCACTGGCTTCAGTAGTAGCATCTCCACCTTGTTCAACTACTACAGTAACCGCTATTTTAGGGTCACTTGCAGGTGCAAATCCGGTGAAAGATAAATTATATTTTCCATTCGCTGTGGTTTCAGCTGTGCCAGTTTTGCCGGCAACATCAGCACCAGGGATATTAGCTTGCCAAGCTACACCGTTTGATACGGAGTACTTCATCATATCTGTAATTTTACTTGCAGTATTTGCAGATATTGGTTGTAAATATTTTTCTGGTTTTGTTTGTTTAGTAACGTTCATATCGGGGCCACGTACATCTTTAACAAGATTAGGTTTCATCATTACACCTTTATTTGCGATAGCTGCGGTGTTCATAGTAACTTGCAATGGAGTTTCTTTAACATTCCACTGCCCGATAGCGCTAGTACCTAACTGAGAATTATTCATTTTAGTAGGGAAACTGCTAGGAGTCACTGAAAGTGGAATATCAAGTTCTTTGCCAAAACCAAATTTATTTGTCATTTCAGTAAGCGCAGGATTCCCTAGTGCAATGCCAACAGTGGCAAAAGCAGTGTTACAACTATATGCTAAAGCAATCTTAAGTGGCACTTTTTCTTGATTACCACAATTTACATCACCATCATTTGGTAAAGAAGTATGAGTGCCAGGAAGTGTGATTGGAGAACGTCCTTCAACCATAGTGCCTTCTTTATACTTGCCTGATTCAAGAGCAGCTGCGGCAACCACAAGTTTAAAAGTAGATCCAGGAGCGTATAAGTTACCTGCAATAGCACGGTTAATTAGTGGTTGTTGTGGATCTGCAACTAGCTTTTTATAAGAATTGTTAACGGTGGCTCCATCATGGCTTGCTAAGGAATTTGGATCATAAGAAGGTTTAGATACCATCGCAAGAATATTTCCAGTTTTGGGATCCATTGCAACAGCTGCACCTTTATAATCTCCCAGTGCATTATATGCAGCAAGTTGTAAGTCTGGATCAATTGTTAGTTCCACAGCAGAGGTTCTATTAGTACCTGCAGTTTTTTGTAATAGCTGACTATTAAAGATACTGTTACTTTGCGGAAGCAGGTCAGAATCCAGCTCAGATTCAAGCCCAGAAGTGCCGTAAATTAAGGAGAAGAAACCTGTTAATGGGGCATATAAAGGCCCTTGGGTATATTGGCGTTGATAATTATATTGGTCTTTTGAAGGAGTAGATTGGGCAATTGGTTTACCATCGACTAAAATTGCACCTCGATTTTCACTGAATTGCTTAATAGTTTCTCGAGTATTACGTTTATCAGCGTTAAGCTTTGGTGCATCAAAAAATTGCCTAAAACTAAGTGACCCTACTAGGAGAGTGAATAATACGAAGGTTGCAACGGCTACATTACGAATGGATCGGTTCATCTTCACGTTCTCCTTCCTCTGGTATCAATGGAGTATCAGTAAAAGTCGGAATCATAGCTGGATTGAAATCTTCAGATTGTGGCCTTCTTGAGTTATGTGATACTAGTAAAATCAGAGCAATTATTATCCAGTTAGCTACGAGTGAAGAACCTCCTGCTGATAAGAATGGAGTAGTTAAACCAGTTAGTGGGATTAGGAGTGTAACGCCACCGATAATGATGAAGCATTGCCATGCAAACGCAAAAGATAGCCCACTAATTAGTAATTTTCCGAAAGCATCGCGGTTGGAAATTCCGGTGCGGAAACCTCGGATTGCAAATAAGAAGAATAAGCAGAGCATAGCCAGAGTTCCAGTTAACCCAAGCTCTTCACCAAAAGAAGTCATGATGAAATCACTATTTGAAAATGGCACTATGAATGGACGTCCGGCACCTAAGCCAGTGCCAGTGATACCACCGTATGAAAGTCCAAAAATCCCTTGAACGACTTGGTAGCTACCGCCAAACTGTCGATTATAGATGTCATCGTCAAAAGCATGCATCCATATCTGGAACCTGTCTCCAACATGTACAAAAATATGAGCCACAAAGAATACTGCAACACTTATTAAAGCAAGACCAATCAAAATCCAGCTGGTCCGACCAGTAGCAATGTAGAGCATGGACATGAACAGGCCAAAATACAACATTGCGGTACCTAGGTCACGTTGTAGTACTAGGATTCCCACACTAGCCATCCAAACTAGAAGCATTGGTGCCATATCTTTAAAACGTGGAAAACGCATACCAAGGACTTTTTTCCCAGCTAATAGGATTAAATCTCGGTTAGAGGATAAGTAGCCAGCGAAGAATATTGCTAGAGTAATTTTGGCAATTTCACCTGGTTGGAATGACATTGGTCCAATTTTAATCCAAACACGAGCTCCATTAATCTGCTGCCCTAGCCCAGGAATCATAGGAGAGATAAGTAATACGGCACTGATAATAAGCATGACGTATGTGTAACGACGCAAAATTCGATAATCTTTTAGGAAAATTACTACAAATGTAGCTATCGCAATTGCCACAAAGGTCCAGATAAACTGTCTTGGTGCTGCGTTAGTCCAGTATTGGTTAGAGACATTTGCTAGGTCGATACGTTGAATCATTACTAGACCTAAGCCATTGAGTGTCACGGCAATTGGCAGAATTACTGGATCAGAGTATGGTAACTTCAAACGCAAGAATAAATGGAACAAGTAAACAACAAATGCAATAGCACTCATAAATATCCAGTTTTCATTTTTGAAATGATCTGAATATTGCATTTCAACTAGAAAGTACGCAAAAAAAGCCGTCGCTAAAGCAATGAGTAAAAGGAAGGCTTCTAAGTTGCGTCTGGTGGGAAGTTTTATAGCGCTCATGTTACACCTGTCAGCTATTTATCCTCGTTGGTGTTATGAACGGGACTCGGACTACCGGTTGGTGTAGGTTTACAGCTTGGAGGTTTTTTACCTTTAACAGTGGTAGCACATTGTTTTTGTAAATCTGGGCTATGTAGGTTAGTGACAATGCGTTTAGCGTCATCTAAGTTGTTGGCTTGGATTTTATCCTGCACTTGCTGTTCAGCATACTCGTTTAAATTAGCTACTTCAATATCGCTAGTTTCGTAAACTTTAGAGAGTTTAACTGGACCGATATTTCGGGTATAACCTTGGTAGATAGCAACGTTTGCATTATTTACTCCGACATAGTAATGATTTTTACTGGTGTGCTGGAGTCCGATAATTGTGGCAGCAGCTAATAATAAAACTGTAAGGAGACTAAATATTAGTATTTGAAATTTCGTGCTAAGTTTTTTTGAGGCACTAGGTTTGTCTGGAGATACTTTTGGTGTAGTTCCAGATGCCTTAACTTCAGGTGCTTTAATTTCGGTATCAGTAGCAGCTGTGTTGCTATCTTCAGAAACGGCCTCTGACTTTGTTTCTGAAGTTTTAGCTTTTGGGTCAGCTGGTGGCACCTGCTTTGTTTGTTGTGTTGGTGCTTCGCTTTCTAGGGTAGGGGCTTCGGTTACTTCCCCAGTCTCCAAAAACTTATGTGATCGTTCAGCTAATGGAGTATTAGCTAAAATTTCCAAACGGTCAACTTCGGCAGCTGCACCGATGAGAAAACGGTGCTCCGCTTTAGGTGCTTCCTCTTTTACTTCAAAAGCAACAATTGTTACGTTATCTGGGGAACCACCTTGAAGCGTTAGCTCTATCAAGCTATTAACAGCATCCTGTAAATTTTCAATATTGCGAAGTTTATCTTCTATCTCATTATTGTGAACTACTGCTGGTAAACCATCGGAGCAAAATAACCAACGTTCACCAGAAGTTAAAGTGTAGTCAGTCAAATCTAATTCCGGAGTTGCTGATACATCACCTAGGACGCGTAAAATGACATTTTTCTGTGGGTGATGTTCTACATCTTCTGGGGCGAGTTTCCCCTCGTCAACTAAGCGTTGTACGAAAGTATGGTCTTTGGTAATTTGAGTAAATTCTTCACCTTTAAGGCGGTATGCTCTAGAGTCACCAATATGAGCTAGATGCATTCTGTTTCCAGATATTAATCCAGCAGTAACTGTAGTTCCCATGCCTTTAAGCTGTGGGTGTTCTGCAACAGTTTGACTCAAATAAGCATTTGCATTTTGAATTTCATCAGGTAATACCGTATCTATATGCTCACCGTAATCTTTATCTATTGGCATTAAATTGAGAACGGTCGTAGCACTGGCAACATCGCCACCAGCATGACCACCCATGCCATCAGCAACAACTACAAAGTTTTGTCCGGCATATCCAGAGTCCTGGTTATTAGCACGCACTAGGCCCACATGGGAAGCTGCTGCAAGCGCTAGGTGGATATTTGATTCGCTCATTTTCTCAGTTCAATAGTAGTTTGGCCAATTTTTATCGGTGTATTCAAGTCTACAGGGGCTGCCCTAGATAATGGTAGACCATTTAGGTAAGTTCCATTAGTCGAGCCTAAATCTTCAATAAACCAACGACTTCCTTGTGGGAAAAGACGTGCGTGACGTCCTGAGGCATAATCATCGTCTAGTACGATAGTAGAGTCTTCAGCGCGCCCAATAATGATAGCCTGTGAATCAAGGGGGATCACAGTGCCCATTTTAGGTCCTGCTGTGACAAGCAATTTGTCTGGTCGTTCTCGCACAGGAGTATATTCTGAGTTAACTTCACTGGTTTCTTTTTCAGATTTGTCAGGTAAAAGTCGTTTCCTAGCATCACCAAAGCGAGTGCCGATTGCTAAATCATTTTTTGCAACAATGGCAACACCAGCGACCCCACTCCACAATAACAATAGGAATAGGTATTTAAAGACAGTAAGAGTTAACTCGTTCAGCATTACTAACTATCTAACCAGCGGAAAACAGCTTTTGCATGTCCAATTGCTAGTGTAGATCCGTCTTTTAACTCTGTGCTACCTTGTAGCTTACGACCATTTACGAAAGTACCATTTGTAGAACCTAAATCAATCGCATAAGCTTTATTACCTTTAACTTGAACTTCAAGATGGCGACGTGAAACTCCAGGGTCATCAAGCATGATATCTGAAGTAGTTGAACGACCAATAATGATAGCTGAAGCATTCAGTGTGTAACGCTGTCCGTCTAAATCAATAACTGCTTGTTGTTTTGGTGATTCAGGTACTGCTACAGTTGCTGCTTGTGAATCAGGCATTACTGTTGTTTGACTAGTTTCGTTAGCAGTTGGGCTGTTATAGTCAGCAGCATGGTCAGCTTCATTTTCATAACTACCAGCAGGAGTGGTAGGTTCATTTTCACCGTCTTTTACGATGTATGATTCGATATTAAAAATTCCGCGTTTCAGTTCTTCATCTTCACCAAAAGTCACGCTAAGCGACCCAGAAAGATGGTAGCTCTGATTTTTAGCATGTTCAAGGCCAACTTCGCAAAGCTCATCTGCCAATGCTGCGCCCCAATTTTGTGCACGGCTAAAATCTTCAGCGCTTAAATCAATTTCAAATAGGTTTGGTGCTATAGTGCGTCCTTCTGACAGACTCATTGCCTTAGCATCCATTTCTCTACGTAGCCGATTTGCAATATCTACTGGAGAAAGTTCATTGTCTCCGCGGTTAAACGTCGTACGAATACCTTTTTCAATAGCATTTTCGAACTTATCCATTAGTCCCATTAAGCATACTCCTTGTTTTCTATTCTTACCCTAATTTACCAAATTGATAGGCTCCAAGCACGCTATAATTATGTTCTATGCTACCTTTCTTTGAAAATAATGCTCCAATAGGACTAGCGCACCGCGGATTTGTAGGTGTTGCTGAAAATAAAGTATCAGAAAATAGTATTCGTGCATTCCAAAATGCAGTAAATCTAGGATATACTTACTTAGAGACTGATGTTCAAGGAACAAAAGATGGTGAGCTAGTAATATTCCATGATGACGATACTAAGCGAATGCTCGGTATCGAGGGTGTAATTAAAGATTTCACTATGGCTGAGATTGCAAAACTTGAGCTTAGTGAAAGTGATCCAATCCCTACTTTGGTAGAAGTTTTAGAAACTTTCCCTGACCAATTCTTCAATATAGACATTAAAACCGAAGAGGCTATAGAGCCTTTTGTGACAGTTATTGAAAAGTTGCAATGTCATGATCGAATTTGTGTCGCTTCTTTTGCAGATAAACGCCGAAAAGCAGTGTTAAGTAAGCTTACGAAACGAACGGCAACTTCTTCTGGTGTTACTCATGTCGCACTATTTAAAGCTGCTTCATATTTGCCTATTAATCGGAACTGGGATTTTGACGCACTGAATGTTCCACTAACATATAAAGGTAAAGATTTCGTAACTCCAAGATTTGTGACTAAAGCTAAAGCTGCAAACTTACCAGTTTATGTGTGGACAGTGAACGATGTAGCACAGATGCAAAAGTTATTAGATATGGGCGTTGATGGTATTTTCACAGACCGTGCAGATTTACTTAAAGAGGAGTTAATTAGGCGTAACCAATGGTAATGCAATTAATTTTGTAAATAAAAGTGACCTTCTTATTTCTCGTGGGAGGCAAATTAAGAAGGTCACTAATTTTTTAGTTGCTATTTACTTTGAATTATAGCTAAGACCATGTCCATGTTGGAACAGTGGATCTTTTGTGTCACTTCGTTCATTAAAGTTATTTAACACCTTTTACCTTTAGCACACTTATCCCACCCAAAACTGCCAAAATTGAGCCAATGATAAACCAAAGCATGTAGCCGTCATGGCCTGCTGAAAGGATAATTGGCCCGGCAATAAATGGGGCTAAAGACTGTGGTAAAGTGTTAGCAATGTTAAGTACTCCTAAGTCTTTGGCAGTATCGTTTTTACTTGGAAGAAGTTCTGTGCACAGCGCCAAATCAACAGCGAAGAAAATACCAGCGCCTGAACCCATAATTGCTTCACCAATAAGAATTACAACAAGCCCTGTGCTATGCCCAAATATTGGTGAGATTGCCATAAGAAGAATTCCAGCGCCTACAATCAAGCCGCCAGCAAAGACAAAAACTTTACGTTTCCCGACACGATCGGAAATCTTACCAAATATTAACGAGAATGTTACCATGCCAGTTACAGAAGCTATATTTGCATACATGTTAAAAGTGGTCTGCTGTTTAGTGTTCATGCCGAATTCATCGGCTAAGAACAGAACCAGGTATGTGCCAACACATGAATAACCAAACATCAGCAAGAACTTTGAGAACCATGCCCAACCAAAGTTAGGGTACTTTTTAGGGTTGAAGATAAAAGAAGTTAAAAAATCTTTAGCGGTCAATGGTGGTAAGCCATCAGTATTTTTGAGTTTACGATCTTTAAGAGTAAGACCAAACCATACAGCAAACACTATACTAAGTGCTCCAGGGACACCAAATTTCATTACATCAGTCGGCATCAGGGCAAGTAAAACAGCACCAGTCAAAATTGCTAGTGGAGTAGCTGCCCCATAAAGACTAGATGCAATACCACGACGAGCTTCAGGTACCTGATCTGGGAGAGTAGCAGTAATGGCCGCTAGCGACATGTTGGAGAAGAGCTGTGCTAAACACCACATGATTAAAATGGTAGGCATATTAGGTGCAAGACCAATTCCAAGAACGGCTAACCCGCCGAAGATTGCACCAAATAGAATCCAAGGGCGACGCATGCCAAGCTTGCTAGTAGTCCTATCACAGAGCCGGCCAGCTAATGGTTGGCTAAATAGCGCCACAATAGAACCTACGCCGGCCACGATGGCAAGTTCTGCAGTTGCTTTTTTAACGTCACCGTCATTTATGTGCTGTAATCGGATAGCTAACCCGCCGAGGGCTGGCACCGAGGTGCGAAGCACAGTACCGTAGGTGGCTAACCCTAATTTGGGAAGATACCCTTTAGGCTCACGTGCTTCAGTGTCAATAGTGGATTTACTGACTTCGCGAGCCTCTTTTGTGGCAATAGAATTACTCATTTTATGACTCCTTCGTCATTATTGATTAAATTGAGTAAATGTCGCAATTGAGACATTTATATTTATATTCTATACTGGTAATCAATAATAAAAATAGCTAATAGCATTAAAGTAGCTTTAAAAGGCACAGATTTAGGTTTGATGTGACAGATAAAATAGTTAAAAGAAAAATGCAAGTGAGCCAAACAGTAGAATGGCTTACTGAAGCACTTATTCAATTAATGGAACGCAAGCCATATAACCAAATAACAATAAGTGAACTAACTAAACGTTCAGGGCTCTCGCGCAGGACTTTTTATCGACATTTCTCAAGTATTGACGATATTTTAGTTCAAGAAATTAACAAACAAATCGAGGAGCTTTTCCAAGAAACAAGACGAAAAGGTGCTGAAACTTTCGAAAAAGGTATCAGAGTAAGCTTTGAGTACTGGCTTACTCAACGAGACTTCTTGCTTTTATTGCAAAAAAATGACTTAATGCCTATATTGCTTGCAGGTCTTCCTACATATATGAAATACAGCAATATTAATAGAGCGCTTATTGACCAAAATGATTATTTCTACTATTTCATAGCGGGTGGAATATCGAACTTGTTAATTCTTTGGCTTGAAGAAGGTGCTGTCAAAAGCCCACAGGATATGGCTAAGGTTGCAGCAGGTATTACTGAGGCTTTCCAAGGAATCGGTTTAAGCGAACAATAAAATACCCACATCCTAGTAGTTAGAATGTGGGTATTAAATTTTAGTCATTAACTAAGAATTTCATCTACTAATTCTTTTGCTGAAGCTTGTACTTCCTCAAGGTGCTTTTCACCTTTGAAAGATTCAGCATAAATCTTGTAGACATCTTCAGTACCAGAAGGACGAGCTGCAAACCAAGCGTGTTCGGTAGTAACTTTTAAGCCGCCAATTGGCGCATCATTGCCAGGTGCTTTAGTTAGTTTTGCTGTAATCTTATCGCCTGCTAATTCGTCAGCTTTCACATCTTCTGGAGAAAGTTTAGCTAGTTTAGCTTTTTGTTCACGATTGGCTGGAGCATCAATACGAGCGTATGCAGAGCTACCGTATTCTTCTTCTAGTTCTTTGTATAGCTCGGAAGGAGTCTTGCCGACAACAGCGAAAATTTCACTAGCTAATAGGCAAAGTAGAATACCATCTTTGTCAGTAGTCCATACTGAACCATCTTGCTTTAAGAAACTTGCTCCTGCTGACTCTTCGCCACCAAAACCGATAGAACCATCCATTAAGCCTGGTACGAACCATTTGAAGCCAACTGGAACTTCCACTAATTTACGGTCTAGTTTCTTAGCAACATTGTCAATCATTGAGCTAGAAACTAGAGTTTTACCGATATCAGCATCTTTCTTCCAGTTTGGACGATGTGAATATAGATATTCAATCGCAACTGCTAGATAGTGGTTTGGGTTCATCAAGCCATCTGCAGTCACAATACCGTGACGGTCTGCATCAGCATCGTTACCAGTAGCAATATCGTATTTACCTTGCGCTTTTTCTACTGTAGAAGCCATCACATAGGCACTAGAGCAGTCCATTCGGATTTTACCATCCCAGTCCAAAGTCATAAATGGCCATTGTGGATCAGTTTCAGGATTAACTACTTCCATATCTAGGTCATACTCTTTGGCAATAGCACCCCAGTAATTTACGGAAGCTCCACCAAGTGGGTCAGCACCAATTTTTACCCCAGCTTTTTTAATAGCGTCGATGTCAATGATGTCTTTTAGTGCTTTAACATAATTATTAAGGTAGTCATAACCTTTAGTATGTGCTTTAGCTTCTTCAGCAGATACGCGTTTAACATCTTTCATATCGTCAGCAATTAACTCGTTAGCTCGATCTGCAATCCAGTTGGTTGCATCAGAATCAGCTGGACCACCATGAGGTGGGTTGTATTTAAAGCCACCGTCCTGAGGTGGATTGTGGCTTGGGGTTACTACGATACCATCAGCTGTATCTTCATGCTTTTCTTCGTAGTTGTATTGGATGATTGCACGTGAAACTGCTGGTGTTGGTGTGAATGAATCTTCAGAATCAATTAGTACGGTTACTTCATTGGCAGCTAATACTTCTAGCGCAGTATTTTGTGCTGGACGTGATAATCCGTGGGTATCCATACCCATGAATAGTGGTCCAGTAATTTTTTCAGCTACACGATACTCGCAAATTGCTTGTGTAATAGCGGCAATGTGAGTTTCATTAAATGCAGTTTTTAAACTTGAACCACGATGCCCGCTAGTCCCGAATGCTACTTGTTGGTCTTTGTCAGACACCTCAGGTACTAGATTATAATACGCATCAGTTAGTTCTTTAATGTCGGTCAGATCTTCTTTTTGGGCTACTTTACCCGCTCTTTCGTGAATACTCATAAACCTATTTTACTCACTTTTATCAAAAATGGCAGAAAAGTGAGTAAAATGACTCTATGGAGAATATTTCAGCAACAGATGTTAGAAGCACAGATATGGTGTGTGATGTACGTGAAGATTTTGAATATGATGCTGGGCACATTAAAGATGTAATTCATATTCCAGTAGGAGAGTTGATGGCTCGTTACGATGAGTTGCCGTTAGATGACCAAATCGTAGTGGTTTGTCGTACTGGTGGTCGCTCTGCACAAGCTGTGAATTGGTTAAACCAGCATGGTGTAGATGCAGTTAATTTAACTGGTGGGATGGATGCTTGGTTTGAAGCTGGGTTACCAATTTTCAGTGAAACTGGAGAAGAACCACGTATTCTATGAAAAAATATGTTTATCTCGGTCCTGAAGGTACCTTTACTGAGCAAGCATTACTATCGCTAACAGAAGCTAGTGAAGTTAAACGTACGCCATTAGCTAGCGTTACTTTAGCTTTAGATGCAGTTATTGTTGGTGATGCTGATGCGGCAATGGTCCCAATCGAAAATTCAGTAGAGGGTGGCGTTAACGCTACTCTTGATGCCATTGCAGCAGTCGACGGCTTACGAATTTTACGTGAAGTGCTAGTACAAGTACGCTTTTCGTTAGTAACTGCTAAGGATATTAAGCTTGAAGATGTTAAGACAATAGCAACGCATGGTCATGCTTGGGCACAATGTCGAGCTTGGGTTGAGACTTCTGGATTGAAAGTCGATTATTTACCTGCAGCATCTACAGCTGCTGCAGCAGCAAGTTTAACTAAAGACAGTGAGATTGATGCTGCAATTTGTTCACCACAATTTGCTAAAGATTTGGGCCTGAAAGAACTAGCCACTGATATCGGTGAGCATCAGCATGCAATAACCCGTTTTGTATTGATTGGGAAATCTGATATTGCTTCAGAAATTACCGGCCATGATAAAACTACTATAGTGGTGCCGCTGCCTACCGACCATCCAGGTGCTTTAATGGAATTGCTTACTATTTTTGCTTCCCGAGGTATTAACCTAACTCGACTTGAGTCTAGGCCACAAGGGGATAAATTAGGCAGATATTCTTTTAGTATTGATGCTGAAGGTCATTATAAACAAGCGCGAATGGCTGATGCATTGCAAGCAGCTTATCGGTTAAGCCAAGAAACTAAGTTTATCGGTTCCTATCCTCGTGCCAGTAAAGATGAGGTTAAAACAGCAAACCATCACTTAGATGTTGCTTATACAAAAGCAAATCAGTGGTATGAACAGCTGTAACTTTTACAATTAACGAAGCTGGATCAATTTCAAGTTCCATTTCCTTAACTTCACCTACATGGTCGCCATCGACTTGAGCTTCGAGTGGTTTATCAGTATGGATTTTAAGTTTCTTAGCTTGGATTACTTCGAATACTTTCTCATTACGTGGGCGTTGGAGCAAAATACGAGTACCAATACCAAACCAACCTGCTATTGATTTCGGTGATAAAATGACTATTTCTAAGTTTCCATCATCAATAACAGATTCTGGGTTAAAATCAATGCCACCTGGTAGCACTCCACAGTTACCACCTAGAATTGAACGGACATCTTTTTCAATAGTTTTTTCATCATCAATAGTAATCTCGACTCGGTCACGTCGTGATCCAGAAAGTGTACGCATGGCTGCTTCGATATACGCTAACCAGCTAAAGTATTTTTTGAGTTCAGGACGAGTTTTAGCAATTACGTTAGCATCATCTCCCATGCCAGTCATTACTAGCCAGACGCCTTTTTTGCCATTATCCAGACGTACATGACCAGCATCAATGACTTGTTCATCTCCAAAAAGTGCATCATGTACTGCGACGCGCGGTTTGGTAACCTCAAGTTTTAAGTTTCTGGCAAATAAATTACCGGTGCCAATAGGAACGATGCCCATTGGAATACCGGTATGAAGCAGCTGTTCTGCACACTTACGAACAGTTCCGTCACCGCCACAAGCGATAATTAAATCACAACCAGCATTTATAGCAGCTTGCGTTTGGGAAGCGCCTGGGTCATCTGACTTAGTTTCCCAAAATTTTGGTGCTGGCCAATTTGCATCTATACAAGCTTCAATTAAGAAAGCTCTAGCTTCTTCGTAGTTATTCTTTGAAGGGTTAATAACCACGCCTACTTGGTATCGAGTTTTTTGAGCTGGCCTAGGAGGTTTTTCCATGGTGTCACGCTGCTTCAGTCTAGTAAAAGAGTCAGCAGAAAGCTTCGCCGCCACAATAGTAAAAGCGATGGCGATGATAATAATTATCCATGGAATTATTTGTACTGACATCTCAATATAAGAATACCTTGGTATTCTGTTAAGTATGATAAATTTAGCTGATCTTAGAGAAAATCCAGAACATTATCGTAATTCTCAAAAACTTCGTGGGGCTGACATTCAGCTTATTGACGACATTATTGAGGCTGATAATACTCGTCGTGAATCTTTGCAAGAATATGAAGTAAAGCGTGCCGAACAAAAATCTTTTGGTAAAAAAATTGCTAAAGCTCCTATAGCAGAAAAACAAGAATTGGTTAAACAAGTTGGTTCTTTAGCTAAAGAGGTAAAACAACTTGATGCTTCTGCTAATGAAGCGCAAAAGGCATTAGACGAACTATTATTTAAACTAGACAACCTCGTCGAAGATGGAGTTCCTGCTGGCGGAGAAGATGATTTTGAAGTAGTACGCAAAGTCAGCGATATCCCAGAATTTGATTTTGAAGTAAAAGACCATTTAGAAATTGGTGAAGCCATTGATGGTATTGATATGGTTCGTGGTGCCAAAGTTTCTGGAGCACGCTTTTATTTCTTAAAAGGTGATTTGATGATGTTGGAGCAAGCATTGTTCCAGCTTGGATTGCAACGTGCGCTAGCAGCAGGTTTCGTGCCAATGACTACGCCAACTTTGGTATTACCGCAGACGATGGCTGGTACTGGATTCCTTGGTGAGCACGCCGATGAAGTTTATCACTTGGAAGAAGATGATCTGTATTTAGTCGGAACTTCAGAGGTAGCATTAGCTGGTTATCATTCTAATGAGATTCTTAATTTCAAAAATGGTGCAAAACGTTACGCTGGTCTTTCTAGCTGCTATCGGCGTGAAGCTGGGTCTTATGGTAAAGATACTCGAGGTATTATCCGAGTGCATCAGTTTAATAAGCTTGAAATGTTTTCTTACGTGCCTGTAGAAGATGCTACAAAAGAACATGAAAAACTGTTAGCAATGCAAGAAGAAATGCTACAGGATTTAGGTTTAAGTTACCGAGTAATTAATACAGCTGCAGGTGACTTAGGTTCTTCAGCAGCTAAGAAGTATGACTGTGAGGCGTGGGTGCCTACACAACAGACCTATCGAGAGCTGACTTCTACATCTAACTGTACGACTTTCCAGGCCCGCCGCTTAAAGATTAGGGAACGCACTGAAAATGGTACTCGTTCTGTTGCGACTCTTAACGGTACGCTGGCGACTACTCGTTGGTTAGTAGCACTATTAGAAACTCATCAAAATGCTGATGGCAGTGTAAATATTCCAGAAGTATTACAGCCATTTATGGTTGGAAAGGCAAAGATTGATGTTAATCGCGCTTGATATTGATGGCACTGTCATTAATTATGATGGGACTTTCTCAGGGGTACAAAAAGATGCTATTAAAGGTGTTATTGAAAGAGGACACAAAATAGTTTTTGCCACTGGGCGTTCAGTCGCAGCTACGGTGCCTTATATGAACCAAGTAGGCATGGAGCACGGTATCGGTGTTTCTTGTAATGGTGCGGTTACCTTTCAGTTAGAACGGGGTAGGCCGCGCATCGTAAATCAAGTTACTTTTGGCTCCACACCAGCACTTAGTGCTTTGCATAAAGTATTACCTGATGCTGACTATGCTGTAGAAACAGTTTCTGGTGAATATCTATCTTCAACGGATTTCGTTGATCAAAGTTTTGGGTTACGTATTTATCACGTGCCACTTTCAGAGTTATATAACCAGAAGATTACGCGTTTAGTGGTTCGTAGTGCTAAAACTCCACATGATAAGTTTGCTGAAGCTATTGCTTCTATTGGTTTACATGGTGTTAGTTACTCTATTGGTTGGAACTCTTGGATGGATATTGCTCCTGAAGGAGTAAATAAAGCTACTTCACTTGAGCTAGTGCGTAGATCTCTAGGTGTTAATCCACATGAAACTATTGCAGTAGGCGATGGGCAAAATGATATTGAGATGTTGCATTGGGCCGCTCACGGAGTTGCTATGGGACAGTCTAAAGATAACGTTAAAGAAAGTGCCAGTGAAGTTACCGGCTCTATTGACGATGATGGGCTTGCAACCTTCCTCAACTCCCTTGACTAGTTAATTCCTCTAGTTACTTTTACCTCTCCCCTCTTCTAAATTCACCCTAATACATTAAATACAGCTCAAATAATGGGTGGATTTACTGTGTTAGGGTGAATTTGCTTAGTAGCTTATCCACATTTTTAAAACTTTTTAGACAGTGACCACTATTTTTGTGAGATATTGCCTACATGCTCAATCTAATACCATTGCAGAGACTACTGCAAAAATATGAAAATAACGCAAATTTCAAGAAGAGAAAATTGCAGCGTATTTGTAAAGGCACCTATATTGAAAAATCTGGTTTTGGTTAAACTTAACCAAAACCAGAGACATGCGTTAAGAACCCTTGCTCATCTTGACGCTCTGAAGAATGTAACCATTAGTCATGTTTCAGCTGCAGTAGTTCACAATCTAAATACTATATATTTGAAACAGGTTACACATTTTATTGTGAACAAAAGACGTACTTCGAAAAATGAGAGTTTAAAATTTCATTTTTACAAGTCGAATTACGAGGTTACGAAGTTATTTGGAGTTCCAATAACTAGCATTGAACAGACTGTAATTGATTGCGCAAAAACTTTAAGTTTTGCCGAGAGTATTGTAAGCGCTGACTCAGCTTTGCGAAAAGGTGTTACCAAAAATAGGCTTCGTGAACTAGCCTCAAACATGGATCAAGCTAGATATCAAAAGAAAATTGGTAAAGTGATTGACTCTTGTACTTCGCTGTCTGAATCCGCAGGGGAAAGTTTGGCTCGAGTGATGTTAATGGCTTTAGAGTTGCCAGTTCCAAAACTTCAATATAAGTTTTCGACACCGACTCGTAACTATTATACAGATTTTTATTTTTCAGATTTATTTTTAATTGTTGAGTTCGATGGAATGGAAAAGTATCAAGGTAAGTGCCAAAAGCCAGAACAAGTATTTATTAACGAACGTGCTAGAGACGAAGTTTTATTTCGAAAAGGGATAAGTGTCATTCATTTCACTTGGAGCGAGTTGCATAGGCCAGTGGTTATGATGCAAAAATTTCAACCATATATGGATATTACTTTGCAAAATATTATCCATAATTACCAAAGGTGCGGCATCGAAATATATGATTAACTTCTAAAGTCATCCTAAATCTTTAAATACAGTGCAAATGAGGGATGATTTTAATGAGTTGGGATGTATTTGCAATGAAAAAGAGCCACTGCAATGCAATAGCCCTTTAAAGTTTATCGGATTAGAAGCTTAGTGACCTTCTTTTTTGAAACGTTCAATAGCAGCTACTAGTTCTTTTTCTGCTGCTTCCTGACCTTCCCATTCAGCGCTTTCAACGAACTTGCCTGGTTCTAAATCTTTATATTTTTGGAAGAAGTGTTCAATTTCATCAAGTTTGAATTTATCGATATCTTTTACATCTTTAATGTGTTCGTAACGTGGGTCATCTGGTACACATAGCACTTTTGCATCTGGACCACCATCATCTACCATATTGAATACGGCAACTGGACGTGCATGAACGATAACTCCTGGGAACAATGGGGCATCAAGAATTACCATTGCATCAAGAGGGTCGCCATCTTCTCCAAGAGTATCCTCAAAGTAACCGTAATCTAGAGGGTACTCCATAGAAGTAAAGAGATAACGGTCGAGGAACACCCGACCAGTCTCATGGTCTACTTCATACTTGTTGCGAGAACCACGAGGAATTTCAATTGTAACGTCATGTTTCATGTTTAAACTCGTTTCTGTAACCATTAGTATAGGTGTAGTATTATACCTTTACTATAGAGCATCATGAAGAAAATAAACCCAATAACTAACCGAAAATATGGAAAACCAGCTTTAACAGTGTCAAAAATTCGGAATGCTGTTAAAAACTTTTTGCAAGATTACCCAGCTGGTACAAAGATTTTGGTTTGTTGCAGTGGTGGTGCTGATTCCATGGCATTAGCTGACGCAACTAGTTTCGTGGCTCAATATCAAAACTGGGAAATTGCTGCTGTAGTAGTCGATCACCAGCTTCAAAAAAATAGTACACAAGTGGCTAGTGAAGCTGAAACTTGGTTAAAGAATAATGGCTATCAAACATTTATCAAAAAGATAGTAATACCGAAAGGTGCAATTGAGACAAATGCCCGTACTGCTAGGTATGCTGTTTTTGCAGAAGTGGCGCATGAATGGGAAGCCGATATCGTACTTACCGCACATCATCGAGATGATCAAGCTGAGACTGTGCTATTAGGATTATTACGAGGGTCAGGCACCAAATCATTAGCTGGAATTCCACCTAGACGAGATATTTATGGCAGACCGCTTCTAGATTTAACCAAAGCTGAACTTTATGCAGCTTGTGAGGAAGAAAATGTGCCTTATTGGGAAGACTTAAGCAATGCAGAGAACATCACAGCTCGCAATATTATCCGTAATAAGTTGTTACCTGAGTGGGAACAGGCAATGGACAATGATTTAAAAGCTCCTTTAGTCAGGACTGCAAAAATTTGTCGAGAAGATGTAGAAGCTATTGAAGCATTTGTTGACATTGCATGGGAAGAATCTGGGCTTAATGCTAAAAAACTTGCAAAGTATCCGGCATCAGTGCGTAAAGGGGTAATGTCACGGGCTGCATTAAAAGCGGGCACACGCTACCTAAACTACACTCATCTAGAAACTCTTGATAGTCTTATAGTACGGTGGCATGGACAAGATGCTGTGCCGTTACCAGGAAAAATATCGTGTATACGGATAAAAGATACTTTGAGTTTTGTGAGTGGAGATAGCCAGTGGAATTAGATAACGTTAAAGACGAAATAGCTAAAGTACTTTATACGGAAGATCAGATTCGCGAGCGTTTGGGTAAATTGGCTCGCCAAGTTGAAAAAGATTATCAGGGTGAAGACCTGCTAATCGTAGGTATTCTTAAAGGTTCAGTAATGGTGGTTGCTGACTTTGTGCGTGAGCTTAACAAACATATACAAATGGACTGGATGGCAGTTTCTTCTTATGGTTCTGGCACTAAATCTTCTGGTACTGTGCGTATTCTTAAGGACCTCGACACTGACATTTCTGGAAAACACGTTTTAATTGTTGAAGATATCGTAGACTCTGGTCTGACATACTCATGGTTACGCAATAACTTATTATCTCGTGGTCCAAAAAGTGTAGAAATACTAACACTATTGAGCAAACCAGGTGCACTTAAAGTTGATGTTGATGTTAAGTATATTGGTTTTGAAATTCCAAATGATTTTGTAATCGGTTATGGACTGGATTATGCAGAGAAATACCGTAATTTATCTTTTGTCGGAATTCTAGCTCCACATGTTTATGAATAGAGTTTAGCTTGTAGCTAAACTATGTAGATTTTCTGTCTAGAGACTTTACCATGGAAGGTATATGAAAAAAAAGAAGCTATCGAATAACCCAATAATTTGGATTGTAGTCGCACTCCTTATTGTTGTTTTCGGCTTTAACATGCTCAATACCAGCAATAACGTTAAGGTTGATACGAGCCAAGGTCTTAGCTTAATCAAAGATGGTAAAGCTGAGAAGGCGAAGATTTATGACGGCGACCAGAAGGTCGAGTTAAAGCTAAAAGATAAGTATGAAAATAAGAGCAAAGACGTATTTTTCTACTATGTAGAGCCTCGTGGTAAAGAAGTAGTAGATGATGTTACTGCTGCTAACTTGGCAAAAGGTTATACAGATCAACCAGTAATAAATAACTGGTTTACTACTCTTATTGGTAGTTTCTTGCCGATTTTATTGCTCTTGGCAATTTTCTGGTTCTTTATTGGTCGTGCCCAAGGTGGCGGCGGTGTGATGAACTTTGGAAAATCTAAAGCCAAAGAGATTAGTAAACAAGAATCCACTGTTAAGTTTTCTGATGTTGCCGGTGCAGATGAAGCAGTTGAAGAAATCGAAGAAATTAAAGATTTCTTAAAGAATCCAAAACGTTTCCAGGCTGTCGGAGCTAAGATTCCAAAGGGTGTTTTGCTATACGGCCCTCCAGGTACTGGTAAAACATTGCTTGCTAAAGCTGTAGCTGGTGAAGCAGGAGTGCCATTCTTCTCAATTTCAGGTTCTGATTTCGTTGAGATGTTTGTAGGTGTTGGTGCTTCTCGTGTGCGTGATTTGTTTGAGAAAGCTAAGTCAAATTCTCCAGCAATTATCTTTGTTGATGAAATTGATGCAGTAGGTCGCCAACGTGGCGCCGGCATTGGTGGCGGTAATGATGAGCGTGAACAGACTCTTAACCAGCTTTTAGTTGAAATGGATGGTTTCGACGCTAAGACTAATGTGATTTTGATTGCAGCTACTAACCGTCCTGATGTTTTGGATCCAGCTTTGTTACGTCCAGGACGTTTTGACCGTCAGATTGGTGTGGATGCCCCAGACTTCCAAGGTCGCTTGGATATTTTGAAAGTTCATGCTCGTGGTAAACCACTTGTTAAAGATGTGGATTTGAAGGCTGTAGCTAAGAAAACTCCAGGTATGACTGGTGCAGATTTGGCAAACGTTTTGAATGAGGCTGCGTTATTGACAGCTCGCTCTAACGCGCAACTTATCGATAACCGTGCTCTTGATGAGGCAATAGACCGAGTAATGGCCGGGCCACAAAAGAAGAGCCGAGTTATGAAGGAAGCTGAGCGTAAGATTACGGCTTATCATGAAGGTGGCCATGCACTTGCAGCGGCTGCTTGCCGTCATACTGATCCAGTAACTAAGGTGACAATTATGCCTCGTGGTCGGGCGCTAGGATATACCATGGTAATGCCAGAGGATGATAAGTACTCTACTACTCGTAATGAATTACTTGATCAGATTGTTTACGCAATGGGTGGCCGTGTGGCTGAGGAAATCGTATTCCACGATCCGACTACTGGTGCTTCAAACGATATTGAAAAAGCTACTAATATCGCTCGTAAGATGGTTACCGACTACGGTATGAGTGAGAAAATTGGTGCAGTACAGCTTGGTGAAGGTGATGGTGAGCCATTCCTTGGCATGTCTGCGCAAAAATCTCGTAATTACTCAGAAGGTACAGCTGCGATAGTTGATCAAGAAGTCCGTAAGATTATTGAAGAAGGCCATGACGAAGCTTGGCGAATTCTTAATAAGTACCGTGATGTACTAGATCATCTAGCTCTTGAACTTTTGGAGAAAGAAACTCTTAATGAGCAAGAATTGAGTGAAATTTTTGCTCCAGTAAAGAAGAGTGAACTACGCCCAGTTTGGTTATCTAGTTCGGAACGTCCAGTTTCTGATGTGCCACCAGTGGTAACAAAGAAAGAACGTGAAGAAGCTGAAAAAGAAGGTCGTAAAAACCCAGAGAAGTTAGCTCCACAAGATCAGATGGCAGGTGCTAAAGAAGAGCATCCAGTTGATGTGCCACTCGGTGATGATAAGCCAAAAGCAGGACCAAAAGATTTAGCACGTGAAGAACTTGATGACTAATGGATTTGGAGCGTATCGAGGCTGCGGTCAGTGAGATTTTAGAAGCTATAGGCGAAGATCCTAAGCGCACTGGCCTCAAGGATACCCCAAAGCGAGTAGCTGATACTTATGCTGAAATTTTTGCAGGCATTGCACAAAACCCTGCAGATTTATTTAATGAGAGCTTTGAAGATCGCC
Source organism: Micrococcaceae bacterium (assembly GCA_047608145.1). Classification (GTDB taxonomy): domain Bacteria; phylum Actinomycetota; class Actinomycetes; order Actinomycetales; family Micrococcaceae; genus JASGDC01. Next base: position 52,270 of record JASGDC010000003.1, on the reverse strand, counting down.
ACGAAGAGTTAGTGATTGTCCGCGACATTCCTTTACATTCGACTTGTGAGCATCATTTAATTCCATTTCACGGAGTAGCTCATATTGGTTATATCCCTGGTAAAGAAGGTAAAATTGCTGGACTCAGCAAGTTAGCTAGACTCGTTGATATTTATGCAAAACGTCCACAAATCCAAGAACGAATGACTACTGAAATTGCGGAGTCTTTAGTGGAACATTTGCAAGCAAGTGGTGTGATTGTAGTTTTAGAGTGTGAACATCTTTGCATTTCAATGCGTGGCATTAAAAAGGCTGGTGCACAGACAGTTACTAGTGCAGTACGTGGAACTTTGCGTAACCCAGCTACACGTAGTGAAGCCATGACTTTAATATTTCACTCTAACTAAAATACACTCAGCAGTTTTTCAGGTTTATTGATATATATTGAGGAAACATAAAAGTTTTGCTAATGGAATATATAGGTTGGTAGCTTATGCTTTATTGAAGCTGGTTATATAACTGGTTTTGTGTTTACATATCTCGCAGTTTTGTGTGGTAAATCTAACTCCTAACAACAATCACCACACAAAAAGAATACCCTATCTTCGGATAGGGTATTCGCCTTTTAGATGTTTCCTCTGTGAAGTACTGAAGACTTAGAGGTAGTTAGCTTACCTGAGTGGATAATCTACAACTATTACTGCTTGGAAGTAAGGCTTAATAAAGTCCTTAAATTCCACATGAGTGGGGTCATCTTGATAATCCAATAGTGCTTGATAGTTAGTGAATTGTACAGTTAGTCCATAGTTATAACCATGTTTGTTTTCTGTTTCCGGTGTGATATTCTCACCAAAAGATAAGCTGGTTACTCCTACTATTTGCTTAAGCTGTGCTGCTTTTTCAAAAAGCCTCTGCTCGACATTTTTGTCTTCAATATTTAGTCGAAAAGATACGTTGTGCTGAAACGGTTTGTCAGTAGCTATATTTTGAGGTTCCATACATCAATACTAACCTCATTCATGAGATATTACACGCTATAATTAATCTCATGCTTGTTATGGGAATCTTAAATGTGACACCAAATTCTTTCAGCGATGGTGGTGAGTTTGCAACTGCAAAAACCGCAGTTGAGCATGGATTACAACTACTTGAAGATGGTGCCGATATTATCGATATTGGTGGGGAATCTACTCGTCCAGGAGCAGAACGAGTTTCGTTATCAGAAGAGCAAAATCGAGTTTTGCCAGTCATTAAAGAACTTAGTGAACAAGGTGCTCAAATTTCCATAGATACCATGAACGCTGAAACAGCAGCTAAAGCTGTGCAAGCAGGTGCGACTATTGTTAATGATGTTTCCGGCGGCTTAGCTGATAAAAAGATGCTACCAACAGTTGCCGCATTAGATGTGCCTTACATTGCTATGCACTGGCGTGCTCATTCTAAGGTTATGGATCAACAGAATAACTACGATGATATTGCAAAAGATATTGCAAAAGAACTTAGCGGTAGAGTTAAAGCTGCTCTGTTGGCAGGAATTAAACAAGAGTATTTATATTTAGACCCAGGTATTGGTTTTGCAAAAAATGCTAAACAAAACTGGGAACTTTTACAAAATTTTCAAGTACTTGAGAATCTACATTTTCCCTTGCTATTAGGAGCTTCACGCAAACGCTTCCTAAGTGAATTCGGTGGTTCTGATGCAAAGGAACGTGATGCTGCTACTCTGGCTCTTACTTTGTGGGCAGCCGAACGTGACTTATGGGCAGTGCGAGTTCACGAAGTTAAAAATACTACGCGAGCCTTGCGTGCTTGGGAAAAATTGTATAAATAGCACCAGTGCTGCAGATTAGCTATACTTATAAGGTTAAGCTGAGAAGGAAAACTATTGGGTAAAGCAAAACTGCACGCTGCATACGATGCAACATTACGAGTCTGGACTACTAGTCCAGGAGATTATTCCTTTTTAGGTAAATTTTTACATAAACAACGCGGGCTACCTGCCAAACTATTAAGTTATGAGCAGCAACAGGAACTTTTTAAGCAGTTTATGGAAGTTAATGCTGATGATTCACTAATTAAGTTCAAAGAGATTGTCGATTTAATTCAAAAAGCAGTTAAGGCTGGTTTTGTAGTGCCTAACCGAGTGCAGCATGAAAGCCAGTTCTTCGATACTGCAAATCAATGGTTATGGCAATTACCTAATGTAGTTGATGCTTGGATAAAGCAGTTTGAAGAGGTAGCTCCAGGCTTATTAGAGTTTTCTAAGTTCTATACGAACCTTTATGTTAGATCTTTAATCTCAGATCTTCAAACCCCAAAAGATCCAGTACTTACCGCATTGCAAACTGATATCTCAGATAATCAACCACATGAAGATATTGCCCAAGCATTTAAAGCTTGGGGTAAACAGGTTAAAGTTGGTAATCAGTCAGAATTTATATTGCGGCTCCATGAGGCTGATGTTGGAGAAAATTGGCAAGTCCAGTGTTGCTTAAAACTTGGGCAGGACAATTTAGTGACGATTAGTGAAAATATTTCAGCACACGGCACCTTAGCTAAAGGTGTAGAAGGACTTCATAACGCAATTAAAGCTTATCCTGCAATTGATAACTGGGAAGTAAGTTCTGACGGTTTTACTTTCAGTTGCTCATTAGAAGATGTAACAAGATTCTTGGAAATTGGAGTGCCACAATTACGCAATAATGGGATTATTGTGATGCTACCTAAAGAATGGACGAAGATAACACCAAAACTATCGGTAAAAGTTGAAACTGATATCACACCAACTGCCTACGCTCCTATGGGCCTTGAACATCTAATGCGTTTTACCTGGGAAGTTGCTGTCGGGGATATGAAGCTTACCGAAAAGGAAATGCGTCAGCTAGTTAATCAAAAAAGCTCGTTAGTTCGATTACGGAATCAATGGATACAAGTTGATGCAAAAGCTTTAGTCGCAGCAAGTAAATATGTAAGTTCTAAAGGTAAAAAGAGCGAATTAACTGTTGGTGCAGCATTAAATACCCTTAGCGAAACTAACAAGCTTGAAATTGAAGAACCAGAAATTGTGGCAGATGGTTGGCTTGATGAGCTACTTACCGGCAAACTAAATAAGAGTATTGAAGATGTCGGTGTACCTGAAGGCTTAAAAGCTGAGCTTCGTCCATACCAACAACAAGGGCTTAATTGGTTAAGCTTTATGAGTTCGCTAGGATTAGGTGTAATCTTAGCAGATGATATGGGACTGGGTAAGACATTACAGTTAATCGCTTTAGTATTGCACGAACGTCCACAAAAATTAGGTCCTACTTTGGTGATTTGCCCAATGTCAGTCGTCGGTAACTGGGAAGCAGAAATTAAACGTTTTACACCTCGTCTTAAAGTATATATCCATCATGGAACTAAACGCCTAACGGCGAAACAATTACAAAATCAGGCAGCTAAATACGACATAGTGGTTTCCACTTATAATATTTTGACTCGTGATCAAGCTACTTTAGCGAAAATTAATTGGAATAGAGTAGTGTTAGATGAAGCTCAGTATGTTAAAAACCAAAACACTAGCCAGTCTAAAGCGGCTAGGGCATTATCCGCTCGTCATCGAGTTGCACTAACTGGTACCCCAGTTGAAAATAAGCTTTTAGAGTTACGCTCCATTATGGATTTTACAAATCCTGGAATACTAGGTTCAAAGAAACAATTCCAAGATAGTTACGCCAAACCTATCGAGCGTCATGGTGATGATGAGGCCTTAGCTATGTTGCGGAAAATTACTGGACCGTTTATTCTACGTCGTAGTAAAACCGATCCCGATATTGTCGGTGATTTGCCTGAAAAACAGGAGTTGATGGTACGTACGAACCTGACAGTTGAGCAAGCCGGACTTTATAAAGCAGTTGTAAAAGATATGATGGATCGAATCAATAGTGCTAGCTCTATTGAACGTAAGGCTCTAGTATTAACTACTTTGATGCACTTAAAACAAGTTTGTAATCATCCAGCACACTTTTTAGGCGATAATTCTGGAATTTTAGATTCTAACGGACAGCATCGTTCTGGGAAAGTAGAACGTGTAGAAGATATTCTTGAAGCAATTTTAGCCAGAAATGAAAGAGCGTTACTCTTTACTCAATACACTGAGTTTGGCAAGATACTACAGCCATATTGGGAAAAGAAATTTGGAGTTAAAATCCCATTTTTACATGGTGGAGTGCAAAAAACGCAACGCGATAAAATGGTAAAAAGTTTTCAACGCAAAGCTAAAAATGCACCAAGGATTATGCTGCTTTCACTAAAAGCAGGCGGTACTGGTCTTAACTTAACAGCTGCAAATAATGTGATCCACCTTGATCGCTGGTGGAATCCGGCTGTGGAAAACCAAGCAACTGACCGTGCTTTTAGAATTGGACAAGATAAAGATGTCCAAGTATACAAAATGCTAACTGTTGGTACCGTCGAAGAGCGGATTGAACAAATTATCGATTCTAAACAACATCTAGCAAATACAGTAGTAGCAACTGGACAAGGTTGGATTACTGAGCTTGATACTGACAAACTACGTGAGCTATTTGCATTAGAAGATAGGGCTATAGGTGACTAATGTTTGATTTTGATCCGCCAAGAAGAGCTTCGCGCCCATTACCTGCTGATGGAATTCGTGCAGTTTCACGCAGCGGACCTTTTGGTACCCGTTGGTGGGCTAACCGTGTTTATGGCATAGTTGAAAATGAATTAAGTGGTTTCGTTAAAATTGCTGGGAAAAACTATGCAAGGCGAGGGCAAGTTCTCTGGTTTGCAGTTAACAAAGGCAAAGTAAGTGCTCAAATTCAAGGTTCTACTCCACAACCATATCGATGTACGATTGAATTCCATGAAATCCCTATAGATTTGGTGGAGAAGTATTTTGTCGCTCACCTTGACCAGTACTCTACGGTTCTTTCTAAAGATCTAACTGAAGAAATTTTCCAAGACCTTCAAGAATCAGGTATTGATTTATGTGAGATGCCATTTTTGAAATCATGCTCTTGTGACTGTCCAGAATGGGATACTTATTGCAAACATGCAGCCGCTGTCCTCTATCTGCTTGTTGAACAATTGGATAAAAATGTTTTAGATTTATTCAAAATCCGTGGTATTGACTTAAAAAAAATATTTTCCAGTGATGATAAAGTGGTCGATATTAACGATATTGAATTTATTAATATGTGGGAATCTCGCCCCGAATTAACCTTGCGATCGGCTTTTGGTCCTGAGTCAGCTAAGGCAATGGAGTGGTTGCGCCAAGTATACGCCAAGCTAACAAATTAAGTAGAATAGATTTATGACTGACCTAATTAAACTTATTGGTATTGAAACTTATGGCTATCACGGATTTTATGATCATGAACGTGAAACTGGCCAAAACTTCATTATTGACGCTATTCTTGAAACAGATGTTTCCACAGCTGGCTATCGTGATGATCTTAGTCGCACTATCAACTATGCAGAAGTAGCAGATACAATTGTGGAAAGAGTAGCTGGTGAACCAGTTAGTTTAATTGAAACATTAGCTGAAGAAATTGCTGAGTTAATTCTGGAACGGTTTGCTCCAGAGGCAGTTGAAATTACAGTCCATAAACCAGAAGCTCCAATTAAGCCAAAATTCCAAGATATTGCAATTACGATTCGCAGAGAGTATGACAAATTAAGCACAAGCACCGATGCAGTTCCAGAATCTTTGGAAGAAAAGTATAAAACTGGTGCAATGGATATTACTAATAAAGTAATCTTGGCGCTTGGTTCTAACTTGGGGCGTAGCAAAGAGACTTTGCAAGATGCAGCGAAACAACTTGCTGAGCCGTCATTTATGAAATTGATTAGAGTATCACCAATTGTAATCTCTGAAGCTGTAGGTGGGCCACAACAACCTCCTTATCTAAACTTAGTCGCTGAATTTAAGACTTCACTAGAGCCTAACGACTTACTAGAATTTATTCATGAAATTGAAAATCTACATGGTCGGATTAGAGAAGTACGTTGGGGGGCGAGGACTTTAGATATTGATATTATCCGTTATGAAGATGTGGTTATGGATACCGAAGAATTGACGTTGCCTCATCCACGAGCACATGAGCGAGCGTTTGTGCTTTATCCATGGTACTTGATGGATTCGAAGGCTGAATTTGCTGAAGGAGTAGCAGTAGCTGACATTATGTTAGAATCAATCAGCATTGATGAGATTGAAGTTTATCGTGGCGAATAAACCTAGTATGCCGGCACTTACACCAGTAAGGTCTGTACAGATAGCTGTAGGTGCTACTTTATTAGGTTGGTTAGCTATTATTTTTTGTGACACCTATTCTTTGGCGTTACCATATTTTTCTAAGTGGGCTTTAATAACTAACTCTTTAATTATCGTGGTGTTGGCAATTTTAAGTTATCCTATTTACCAATGGCATACGGGTAAGCGTAAAGAGCCATTAAATCCTTATGTTGCAAGTCGTACTATCGCACTTGCTCAAGCTAGCATGGTTATTTCGAGTATTTTTGCAGGCTGGCATTTAGGGGTTTTAGTTTACTTACTTCCCTCTTGGGCAGAACGACCAGTACACACACCATTCTTTTTGTGTTTAATAGCTATAGTAATAAACATATTATTATGGATTTTAAGTAGTTTTATCCAAAAATGGGGCATGATTAAAGACGAGGAAGAATGACACCACCGCGTTTAAAAATTGGTTTTATTGGTGCCGGTAAAGTCGGTGTCATTTTAGCTACAGTTTTACGCGCAGCTGGTCACAAAGTCGTGGGCATGTATGCGAGCTCAGAAGAGAGTCGTGAACGGATGGCAGTTATGGTACCTGGTGTCCCAGTAATGGAAATTGAAGAAGTAATTGCTGAATCTGATTTAGTATTCTTGGCAATTCCTGACGAGGTGCTACCAGGTATGATTTCCGGGATTTCCAAACTAGGATTATGGAAGCCAGGACAATTACTAGTTCATACTTCAGGCCGATTCGGGGTTAGTGTATTTGCTCCAGCTATTGCACTAGGAGCTATTGGGATGGCCATCCATCCAGCAATGAATTTCACTGGAACTAGCTTAGATATTGGTAAATTAGTGGGTTGTGGTTTTGCAATAACTGCACCCAATAACGTGCTTCCAATCGCGCAGGCGTTGGTTATTGAAATGGGTGGAGCACCAGTAATAATCGAAGAAAATAAGCGTTCTTTATACCACGCAGCTCTTACTCATGCTTCTAACAATTTGGCTATGGTCGTTAACCAAGCACGGAACACCCTAGAAAAAGTGGGTGTTGATAATGTAAATGCCTTCCTCGCGCCACTGCTAACTAGTAGTTTAGACAATGCGCTTACTACTGGAATGTCTAGTTTAAATGGGTTAATAGTTGCTGGTGATGTGCAAGGAGTAGCTTCACATATTACAACTTTGAAAAATGATCCAATGTTGGCAAGTTACAAAGCACTAGGCCTTGCTACCATAGACCAATTAGAACACAGCTATTCAAATAAGATTCCTCAGACTACACTTAATAAGATGCGAGCTCTACTAAGCAACCCTCAAAAAGATTTTTAATTATACACCCCATAAACCCGAGGTATACTTTACTTATTGTCTAATTTACTTCTCAATTTTACCAATTAATGTTTCACGTGAAACATGCTTGGCACTATCTTTGAAATTAACTTTACTGAAGGTTTTAGCATTTGTAACGAAACACAACACAGTATCTTCGATGCCTTGCGCCTTTAAGGTATCAAGATCAACTGTAGCTATATGTTGTCCTTGTTTAATTTCATCGCCTTGTTTAACTAAGGTTTTGAAACCCTTACCTTTAAGTTTTACAGTATCTAGACCAATATGAATCAGCAGTTCTGCCCCAGTATTACTGATAATGCCATATGCATGTTTTGTTGGAAATACTGTTTCAACTGTCCCAGAAACTGGTGCATATATCTTCCCATCGTCAGGAATAATTCCGATGCCCTTACCCATGGCCCCAGATGAGAAAGCTGGATCATGAAGCTCTTCCATTGCTGTTAATTTACCTGTTGCTGGTGCTTTAATAGTTTCTTCGGATGTAGAGGTTTTCTTTGTGGTAGTTGTCAGCACAGTAGGTTCTGCACTTGCAGTTGCACCAATAGATTTAGGTTTTGTTGCATATTTCTTATTAGCAAAGATTCCAATTCCAAATGTTGCAATAAAACCAAATAGTGCACCTAAGATATTGGCAATCAGGTAATGTAAGTATCCGTTATTTTCTGGATTAGCAATTGAAATTCCTGGAAGTGCAGTAGTTCCAAAAGCAATGGATGTGAGTTGTACAAGGTAAACATAAGCTCCCGCGAAAGCTCCACCAATACAGCCGCCAATCAGTGGGTATTTATATTTAAGAGTTACACCAAAAATTGTTGGCTCTGAAATGCCAAAAATAATAGAAGAAAAAGCGGAAATTACAGTTTCCTTAGTTTTCTTGTTTGCCCAGTTAAGTGCCATGTATGCAAGAGCTGCACCACCTTGAGCCATAAGTGCTACGGACATCAATGGATTTAACCAGTCTTTTCCAGTTGTTGCTATTAATTGTGCTTCTATTACAGGGAACATGTTGTGTAAGCCTGTGATTACTACTAGTTGTTGGGTGCCAGCAAAAAACATGTATCCAAAGATTCCAAAAGTTTCAGTAATCCATACAAGAGCATTTGTAATACCAGTTGATAGTACCTGGCTTATTGGTCCTACTACAATGAATAGTGCAAGTGATGAAAATAAAATAGTCAACATTGGGACAAATACTAGACGAAGGACACTCGGGATTTTTGTTTGTAACCAATTGTCTGTTTTGGCTACTACCCATCCCATAATCAAAGCAGCAATAATACCGCCTTGAAAGCCAGTCATATGCACTTGCCAACCAAAAATATTAGCTAGCATTGGCTGTGCTTTTCCTGAAGCCACGCCAGCTAATGAAGGTAACTGCGCTGACATCATTACGGTACCCATAGCAAGACCAAGAACTGGACGTCCACCATAGCGTTTAGTAGCGGAGTATATTACTAAAAGCGGTAGCATGGCAAAAATTCCCGATGCACCTATGTTCCAAATTTCCACAAAGCCGCTAATTGCTGGGAAAGTATCTATTACCGCTTTAGAGCCAAATACTCCAGGCTGTTTTAACACACTCGTAATACCTGTCAAGATACCTGCGGCGAGAATTGCTGGAATAATATCAATGAAAACATCAGAAATAGTTTTAATGAACTGTCCAAAAACATTTCCTTTAGAACCTTTAGTATCTACTTCTTGTCCAGCAATTTTTGTTCCAGATACCCGAGTGTAATTAATGAATTCAGCTGTTACATCGTCTACAAGTCCACCGCCAAAAATAATTTGGAGTTGGTTTCCTTGGATAAACATCCCCTTAGCAAGAGGTAGATCTTCCATGGCATCAATGTCAACCTTTTTGGGATCTTTGACATCTAAGCGTAACCTAGTTGCGCAATGGAAGGCTTGTTGAATATTTTCTTTTCCACCAGTATGTGCAAGAATCTGATTAGCTATTTCATGGTATTGAATTGTGTCTGATTTCGTTGACATGGATTTTCCTTACGATTCGCTCACTCTTGAGTATTAACTAACTTAAAATATACTTATTGAAACTATAATTGTCAAACGCTTATCAATTTATAGTTTTATTAATTTGTAAAATAGTTAATAATTAAGGTTATAATAATGATAAGCGTTTAATAATTTGAATAAGTACTACTCAAGGAGCGGCATTAATGGCTGAGACTGAATGGACTTGGAAAAGAATACACCAGCCTTATATGAAATGGTCAGCTGAGTACGTCCAAAAACTTAAAATGCAAGTAGCTAAATCTAAATGGCGTTTGGGATATCATATTCAGCCTGAAACTGGACTCTTAAACGATCCTAATGGCTTTAGTTACTTTGATGGTAAGTGGCAGCTTTTTTATCAAACATTTCCATTTGGAGCAGTGCATGGCTCAAAGGCTTGGATGCATCTAACTTCATCTGACTTAGTTAATTGGGAAAATCATGGTTTAGCTATCACTCCAGATTCCAAGCATGATGCACAGGGTGCTTATTCTGGGTCAGCTACTGTAGTTGGTAATAAATTATTTCTGACATATACCGGTAATGTTATTGATGAAAACCAAAATCGAAAATCTACTCAGCTAGGTGCTTGGATGACAGCTGATAATAAAGTGGAAAAAATTTCTAACCCACTTATTGCTAAACAACCTGCCGGGTATACTGCCCATTTCCGTGATCCACAAATTTTAAAACATGGAGATAATTATTATGCTATTATCGGTGCCCAAAAAACAACCAAAGCTGGAGCAATATTAGCTTATAAAGCTCCTGAAATTACTGGACCTTGGGAGTATCTTGGTGAGTTAGATTTAGGTGAAAGTAATCTTGGTTATATGGCTGAGTGCCCTAACTTACTTTTTATTGAAGATAAACCTGTATTATTATTCTGCCCCCAAGGTCTTAGCAAAGAAATTATGGATTATGAAAGTCCTTTTGTTAATACTTATGTAGTTGGAGATGCTTTTGATTGGGAAAATCTTAAAATAATTAACCCAAGCAAAATAAAACTTTTAGATTTTGGTTATGAATGTTATGCAACTCAAGGTTTTAATGCGCCAGATGGTAGAGTGCTGACAACAGGGTGGATTGGGCTTCCAGATGCTACTTGCCCTAATGATGTTGATGGTTGGTCAGGTGCATTAACTTTAGTACGAGAGTTACGACTTGAAGATGGTAAATTAATACAACGCCCTGCAAAAGAAAATATGCTACTGCAAGAGGCAAAAGCCAAGCGTATTAATGTTGGTGAAAGGTTAAAACTCCAATCGCTATTAAAATGGAATTTTTCTGCAACGAATAATAAAACTGTAAATATTGTGACTGATGTTAAAAATAACCTAAGTTTAACTGTTAGCTTTGATGAGAAAACAAGTAAAATTATGGTTAAGCGTGAAGAAGCTGGTGGATCAGCAGAGATTCGTCACGCAAGATTAAGTGATGTTAGCAATGTAGAAGTCAGCTTGTGGCTTGATAATTCAGTATTTGAACTATATATTAACAATGGTCTTATCGCTTTTGCTGGGCGTATATATCCAGAACAGCCGTATTATATAGTTGAATCTGAGGACTTAGATCTCGATGTTAGCGATCTAAAGGTTTTATGGAGTTAGTAAATTAAAAGGAATAGTTATGACGAAACAAGAAGATGTAGCCAAACTAGCAGGTGTCTCGGTTACTACGGTATCGCGCGTTATTAATAACTATGGTTCGTTGTCTGAGAAAACTAAGGAAAAAGTTTTTTCAGCTATGGAAGAGCTAAATTACCAACCCAATGTTAGCGCTAGATCTTTGCAGGGGAAAAGTACTCAATTAGTTGGTTTAATTTTTCCTGCTGTCAGTAACCCATTCTTTGGAGAGTTAGTACAAGAAATCGAGGATGAATTATTCAAAAAGGGCTATCGAGTGATTTTGTGTGATGCAGGACAGGACCACGAGAAAGAGCGTGACTATTTAAAAATGCTTAGGGCTAATCAAGTTGCAGGCATTATTACGGGTACACATAACCGAAACATTCCAGAATATGAGCAAACTGGGTTACCAATAATAGCTCATGACCGACACTTAGCAGGAGGCATTCCAATTGTTAGTTCTGATAACTTCATAGGTGGAAAGAGGGCTGCAGCACAATTGTTGCAAGCAAATTGTAAAAATATTGCAGTGATTACTGGTAGTAGTTTTTCAAATAGTTCTACGGACTTACGTGTCCAAGGGTTCAAAGGAGTATTAAAGAAAAAGAATTTAAAACCAGAATTTTTAGAGCTAAGTTATAACGTTTCACCACGTGTGAAATTAATGCATATTAAGCAGCTATTAAGTGAAAAAGTTGTTGATGGTATTTTTTGTACGGATGATTTGACTGCACTATTAGTTTTACGAATTGCTGAACAATTAGATATTGCTGTCCCTAAAGAACTTAAAGTTATTGGTTATGATGGCACCAAATTCATTCGTGAATACTACCCACAGTTAACTACTATTGTGCAACCAATTAAAGATATGGCAACCTTATCTGTAGAGTTGCTTATCAAGTTAATAGAATCTCCAGAAAAGTCGCTGAAAGCACAATACACATTACCTGTAGAAGTATTAGCTGGGGAAACTGTCGGAGATTAGAGTAATTTAGCGGTTAAATACCGTATTCAACTAGGTGATTTTTGCTAGACTAGACAAATGAGTAAATCTACATCACAAGATCCAGTAAAAATTGAAGACGATACTCCTGAGCAGATTAAAATCCGTAAGGAGAAGCGTCAGAAGTATTTAGATAATAATCAAGAGGCCTACCCAGTAAGTGTGCCTCGCACCCATACTTTAAAAGAGATACGTGAAAAGTATAATCATCTGGAAGCTGAAGACACTACTGGTGATGTAGTTAGTGTTACTGGTCGTGTAGTTTTTGTGCGCAATACGGGTCGACTATGCTTTGCCATTTTACAAGAGGGTGACGGCACACGTCTGCAAGCAATGCTTAGTCAAAAAGCAGTTGGTAAAGAGGAGCTTGCTGCTTGGAAGGCAGATGTAGATTTAGGTGACATTATCGCTATTACTGGTGAAGTAATTAGCTCTAAACGTGGTGAGCTATCAGTGATGGCTGATAAATGGCAGCTAGCTTCAAAGGCAATTCGACCATTGCCTACCTTGCACAAAGAACTTAATGAAGAAACTCGAGTTCGTCAGCGTTATGTAGACTTAATTGTGCGTGAAGAAGCTCGCGATATGGTAATAACTAGAGCTAAAGTGTTAAAGAGTTTGCGCGATACCCTTGATGGTGCTGATTTTATCGAGATTGAAACTCCGATGTTGCATCCGATTCACGGTGGTGCGGCAGCTACACCATTTACTACTCATATCAATGCATATGATACTGACTTATTTTTGCGTATCGCTCCAGAGCTTTACTTAAAGAAAGCTGCTGTCGGGGGTATTGACCGTGTTTATGAGATTAATCGTAACTTCCGTAACGAAGGTGCAGATTCTACTCATTCACCAGAATTCGCTGCTTTGGAAGTTTACGAAGCTTATGGAGACTACAAATCAATTGCAGCTTTAACACAAAAAATGGTACAGAATGCCGCTCTTGCAGTAGCTGGTAATACTAAAGTTACTCTTGTAGATGGCACAGAGTATGACTTCGGCGGTGATTGGGAATGGCTATCGTTATATGATTCACTTTCCAAACATGCTGGTGAAAAAATTACACCAGAGACGACTGTTGAAGAGCTAGAAAAATTGGCAGAAAAGCTTGATGTGCCCCTTAAAGGGGTACTCCGTGGCCACGGTAAATTAGTGGAAGAGATTTGGGAAGAGACAATTGGTAATGACTTAAAAGGCCCTACTTTTGTTTATGATTTCCCAGTTGAGACTTCGCCACTAGTGCGTGAGCATCGTGAAAAGCCAGGTATCGTAGAAAAATGGGATTTATATGTCCGCGGTTTTGAGCTAGGTACTGGCTATTCTGAATTAGTCGATCCTGTAATTCAGCGTGAACGCTTTGAAGAGCAAGCTAAGCTGGCATCTCAAGGTGATGACGAAGCTATGGTTATTGATGAAGACTTCTTAAAAGCTATTGAGCATGGTATGCCACCTACTGGTGGTATGGGTATGGGAGTTGATCGTTTATTGATGGCACTTACTGGTTTAGGTATTCGAGAGACTATTCTATTCCCGTTCATTCGCCCTGAAAAATAATCTTTAAGAGAGAGAATTGAAGAATATAAAGATATAAATGAACGAGAGAAAGCTATCTTGCTTACCTCGTTATTATATGCAATGGATAAAGTTGCTAATACTGTTGGGCATTTTGATGCTTATAGAAAGCAGATGGATAGTTTTAAAGCTCTAGTGCTTAGAAAACCAGACTTGAACATTAATTATATGAATAAAATATTCAATGAGGACGCTAATTTATTAGTTAGAAAAATTAAAGCAGATTTAGTTTATATTGATACTCCATATAATTCACGTGGTTATGAAAGTGCTTATCATGTTCTTGAAAATGTGATGGAGCGGAAAAAGCCAAATGTTGAAGGTATTGCTAAAAAAGCAGTTAATAGAAAAGAAAAATCTTCTGATTATACAAAAGCCAAAGCTCCTGAAGCCTTTGATGACCTTATCCAAAATATCGATTCAAAATATATCTTAGTCTCATATAACAATATGGCAAAAAAGGGTAATTCTAGGCCTAACGCAAAAATCTCGAATGAAGAGATTATTAATAGTCTAAAAAACGAGGTGTAGTTAAGGTTTTCGAAACAGATTTTTCTGCTTTCACTACAGGAAAGTCTCAGATTAAAGATCATAAAGAACTGCTTTACTTATGTGTTATTAAAGACAAAAAACAAGAACTCATTAAGCCAGCTTTAAATTATACGGGAAGTAAGTATAAACTATTGCCACAAATTTTACTGCTTTTCCCAAAGAAATATAATAATTTTATTGATTTATTTGGTGGAGGTGCAAGTGTAGCAGTAAATATTGTCCAACAAGATAACCCTAATATATGCAAGATTAATGACATTGAAACTAAACTGATTCATTTTGCAGAAGCTTTGCACGATAAATGTATAGAGTTTAGCAATAAAGATTTCAGAGAAGTCAGCTACTTTCAGAATGATTTTATCTATGCAGATCCTCCTTATTTAATTTCCAATGCTTCTTACAATGAAAATGGTGGTTGGTCTAAAGAGGATGAACTAGAGTTATATAGCTATCTTGATGCAGCTCATAAAAAGGGTGCAAAGTTTGCTTTATCTAATGTGCTTAGTCATAAAGGAACAGAGAATATGCTACTTAAAGAATGGTCAAGGAACTATACTGTTCATTTTCTGGACAGTGACTATAACAACAGTAATTATCAGTCTAAGGCACGCAATAATGTAACGGTAGAAATACTAGTTACTAATTACAGTCAGGAGTTAGAAAATGAAGCTTAACGCTAGCTCACAAACCTTCAATTTAGGCGATACGAGTTTTAGAAGGAAAACCTTAATTGATGACTATAAAGAGTTACTGCCTTTCCTCGCCCAAAATAATGAAGAATTTCCTGCGTGGGACAAAGAGGCACAGTCAGCTTTTTATTTGAGAGTTCTGGAAAGAACAAATTTATTTAATAGGAATAAAATAGAAGATCCCGCTAAAAGGGCAAGAACTTTGACGAACGCATTAGTTAAGCTGGGAATGGCTAATGATAAACGACAGCTTTCACCTGTTGCAGAAGGATGGAGAAAAGACGCCTTAGCTCCTCATGATGATATTGAAAAAGTCTTGAATTTAGATTCTAGTAGCTTGTTGTTCTTAAGACAGTTGCTTAAGTTGAAAGTATATGGTTCAGATGAGAAATTTTTCTTCTATCCATTTCGAATTGGTTTATTACTTCTTGAAAAATATATTAATATTCCAGAAAAAGAGTTCCTTGCTATAATTCATTTGATTCAACCTGGATATTCAGAAGACATAATTAAGGAAATAGTTAAAAATTATGGTGATGTTAGGAGTGGAAAGAAAACTTTTGCAGAGTTTGTTGAAAAATTCTTTTCGCATACTAACGAGTCAAATATGACAAAAGAATGGATTCAAAATGGAGAAATAGATAAAGTTGCTTTTTTTTGAGACATTTGTTAACAGGAAGTCTTCCGGAGCTCAAAAAATCTATTATGATTTTGTGTTAAAACTGATTGAGTTTAAGACATACAAAAAATTTGATAATTTCACTGCTCTTCAAGAAGTTGCTAAAGATTCTAAAATTAAAAAAGCATTTGGTGAAGGTTCTGCTGTATTTTGTACTGCTAAAACAGTTGGTGATTTCCTTGCTAAGAATAAGAACAATGCACTTTTAAGTGAAGATAATAGCTTAATTTATAAGCAGTTCCAGTTGTCTAAGAAAAATGATATTGTGCGAGAATATCGTGACATGACCAAAAGAACTTTTAACTTGACAGGACTTATTGACTTTAGTAACGGACAAGTTAATGCTTGGAATCAAAAATTATTTAATGCTATCTTCGATGACATTGAAATTGCTGGAGTTGATAGGTATTTTCATTATGAAAAAGAATTAAATTCAGATTTTTATAATGACGTATCTATAGCTGATATTCTTGCGCTAGATCCTAATAAGGTAGTATTTCAGCTTAAGAAACAATTCGGTGCTAACAGTATGGAAGAAGTTGGCAAACAGATTGCTGAGCAAAAGGAAGAAAAGCTTCAAGATCTGATTAGTAAAGAGTTTACTAAGGAGAAAGTGCTTGAAATTTTACCGTTATTCTCTACTCGTGAAGATGCAAAAATTAAGAAACTTGTTTCAGAGTCTGCTAGTGTGCCGACAATTTATGAATATATCATGGCAATAGCTTGGTTTCATATATCTAGTGAAGATTTTAAAATTACGGAAAGTCTTAATTTAACACTTGACGGAAATATGCGTCCGCTGTCACATGCTGTCGGTGGTGATGGAGACATTATAATTAACTATCCAAATTTAGCACTTATGTTAGAAGTAACTTTGATGAATAGTCAAGCACAAAGGCGTGGAGAATGGGAACCTGTATTAAGGCACGCTACCAACCTCACTGTAGAAAAGTCACCAAGGAAAGTTATTACTTTGTTTATTGCTGACGACCTTGATGAAAATACAATTAACATATGGCGTGCAGTAGCTAGTATGCCGATGAAGGCTACATCTGGTAAAGGTTATTCTCGTTCTGTAAAGATTTTTCCACTAGTTAATGAACAAATTATAAAGATGCTATCTAACAATATTGTTGAAGCAGAGTTACTTACTGGGATTGAAGAGTCTTGCGAGGAAATTGCTGAGAGCTTTGACCAAAATTGGAGACAAAAAATTCTTAACAAGGCTACTCTATAGTTGAGAGTGTAGGAAAGCGAGTTATAAAATTCTTTAGGAATTTATGCTGGTAATTTGTTCCTTTTCATAGTTTGGTATTTGAGTGTTACTTTTGTGAACCAGTATATTTCTAGTCTTACTTGGAGTAGTTTTCCTTGGGATTTTCCATCAAGTATCATTTATTATCTTATTGAATTGGCAACTATAGAAAAGTATAAAAATTATATTTAATGCTGTAAAAGAATATACAAAGAGTTATTTTAAAAGCAATAAAAACAGAAATTCAATGTTAGATGAGTTCACGCCGATAGCGAACAACTGTACTTTTATATGTATTTTGTCGCAGATACCAAGTAGAGTTTGAAACATAGAGATTTTCGTATGCAAAGTGCAAGGGGAAGATTGAATGTTCGAAAGATTTACTGATAGAGCCCGCAGGTGTTTAGTGTTGGCTAAAGAAGAAGCACGTTTGCTTAACCATAACTACATTGGCACCGAGCACATGTTACTTGGGGTAATACATGAAGGTGAAGGAATTGGTGCAAAAGCACTTAAAGAGCTTGGTATCACGCTAGAAAAAGTTCGTGAAGAAGTTAACGATGCTATTGGACCAAGTGACGTAGTGCCGCAAGAGCACATTCCGTTTACACCTCGTGCAAAGAAAGTTTTAGAAAGCTCAATGCGTGAAGCATTGCAACTTGGTGATAACCACATTGGTACTGAGCATTTGTTGCTTGGGCTAATCCGGGAGCCAGAAGTTATGGCTTCACAGATTCTGGTAAAACTGGGTGCTGATCTTTCTGAGGTTAGACAGCAGGTAATAAACTTACGTAATGGTTTCCAAGGCTCAGTTCAAGGTTCAGATTCAAGTGCAAGCAATGATACTGTTGGTGCTGGCGCTGGTATTGGCGGCGGCAGAGCTCGTGGTACAGCTTCAGGTTCTACTGTGCTTGACCAGTTTGGTCGTAACTTAACTGCTGCAGCTCGTGAAAATAAACTGGATCCAGTAATTGGTCGTGAAAAAGAAGTAGAGCGCATGATGCAAGTACTTTCACGCCGTACTAAGAATAACCCAGTAATGACAGGTGAACCAGGTGTTGGTAAGACTGCCGTGGTTGAAGGACTTGCTCAAGACATTGCTGCTGGTCGTGTTCCAGATACTTTGAAAGATAAGCATCTTTACACTCTTGATTTGGGTGCAGTTATTGCTGGTTCTAGGTACCGTGGTGATTTTGAGGAACGCTTAAAGAAGGTCCTTAAAGAAATTCAAACTCGTGGTGACATTATTTTGTTCATTGACGAGATTCACTCATTAGTCGGCGCAGGTTCTACCACTGAAGGTTCAGTAGATGCAGCTTCAATGTTGAAACCAATGATGGCTCGTGGTGAAATTCAGATTATTGGTGCTACAACTTTGGAAGAGTACCGTAAGTATGTCGAAAAAGACGGTGCATTGGAGCGTAGGTTCCAGCCAATTCAGGTTGATGAACCAAGTCCAGAGCAGGCTATTGAAATTTTGAAAGGTCTACGTGACCGTTATGAAGCTCACCACAAAGTAACTATTACTGATGGTGCGATTCAAGCTGCAGTTAACCTTTCTAGCCGTTATGTCAATGATCGTTTCTTGCCAGATAAGGCTATTGACTTAATTGACGAAGCTGGTGCTAGATTACGTATTCAGCGTCTAAGCTCACCCCCAGAGGTTAAAGAGTTAGACAGTGAGATTGAAGAAGTTCGTTTGGCAAAAGAGTCAGCCATTGACGGTCAGGAATTCGAGAAAGCTGCGGCACTTCGTGATAAGGAACAAAAGCTTATTGAAGAGCGTACTGCTAAGGATGCGGCTTGGAAAAATAATGAGCTAGATACTATTTCTACTGTTGATGAAGAAGTCATTGCTGAAGTTCTTTCACAGTCAACAGGCGTCCCAGTGTTCAAGCTTACGGAAGAAGAATCTACTCGTTTGCTTAAGATGGAAGATGAACTTCACAAGCGTGTGGTTGGCCAAGACCGTGCGGTTAAAGCATTGTCACAGTCAATTAGGCGTACTCGTGCTGGTTTGAAAGATCCAAAGCGTCCAAATGGTTCATTCATTTTTGCAGGTCCTACTGGTGTTGGTAAGACAGAGCTTGCAAAAGCACTTGCCGAGTTCCTGTTTGACGATGAAGATGCGTTGATTCAACTAGACATGAGTGAGTTTGGTGACAAGCACACAGTGTCTCGTTTGGTTGGTTCTACTCCAGGTTTCGTTGGTTACGAAGAGGGCGGTCAGCTTACTGAAAAGGTGCACCGTAAGCCATTCTCTGTTGTACTATTTGATGAGGTCGAGAAAGCTCACCCAGACATCTATAACACCTTGCTTCAGATTCTTGAAGAAGGTCACTTAACTGATGGTAAAGGTCGTGAAGTTGACTTCAAGAATACGGTAATCATCATGACTACTAACCTAGGTTCCGCTGTTACTTCTAGTGGTGTGCAGACTGGTTTCCAGCAGGATGAAAACCCAGAAACAGGTTACGACCTAATGAAAGGTAAAGTACAGACTGCACTGAAGGAACACTTCCGCCCAGAGATGCTTAACCGTGTTGATGATGTAATCGTGTTCCCTCAGCTAACTCGCAAGGAAATCCGTGAAATTGTGGATATGTTTGTTGGTAAATTGCAGAAGCGTTTAACTCCACAGAATATCCAGATTGAACTTTCTGATGAGGCAAAGGAGTTGTTAGCTGAGCGCGGTTATGATCCATCAATGGGGGCTCGTCCACTACGTCGAGTTATCCAGCGTGATATCGAAGATCAGCTTGCTGAACGTATCTTGTTTAAAGAATTAGTGCCAGGTGAAACAGTGCGAGTCGACGTTGCCACAGAAGGTGATAACAAAGAGTTTTCTTTCATTGGCAGTAAGAGCGGTGAAACTGGTACTTCAGGAGTTGCTGAAAATCCAGATAACGGTGAAAAGACTACTGCCGAAGAGCCAGAGCTTTAAAGATTAGTTATATAATTGGCACTTCATAAGAAAAGGTTAGTACCTATCTTATGGAGTGCCTTTTACGTTATTCACAGTTTGGAGCTTTAAAATATAGCTATGACTTCTCCCCATATGCAGCAACCGCCAAGACCGCAGTTCAGTAAATCAGAGATTTATCGACGTCGCCGGTTTTTGGTTACAGTGTTAACAGTAGGTGTAGTTGCTTTATTGATATTGAGCATAATTAAAGTTATTGAGCGAAGTAAAGCAAAAGATGCAGCTCAAGATCAAGCACAAAGTGTGGTTACATTAACTGCTGCCGACCCACAGCAATCCCAAGCTACTGATGATTCAGGTGAAGTCGCGCCAGCTTGTAACCCAGCTGATATTAAAGTTTCTGCAACAACTGACCGTGATGTTTATTCAGCATCCATGGAGCCTAAGTTGACTATGAATATTGAAAATAAAGGTAAAAAGTCATGCATGCTCAATGTGGGAACTAGTCAGCAAACTTTCATTATTCAGAAAAAGGGTGGTCAGCAGATTTGGTCTTCTAAAGATTGCCAAGATGGAACCACTGATACCGAACGCTTAATAGGTAATGGCAAGTCAGATAGTGCCATTATGGACTGGACTCGAGTACTGTCAGTTGCTGGTTGTAAGGCTCCAGATGGGACGCCACAGCCTGGCGAATATGAATTAGTGGTGCAACTAGGTACTAGCCCGAAGAGCGATCCGGCAGGATTTATCTTACAGTAGTAATTTCCTTATCAATTTTATTCTAGAGAATAGGTAGTAATAATGATGAAAAGATTCTATGTAATAATCCTGTAGGCACTGTAACTCGTTGGACTATCAAGACAGTAGAACTCAAATTTGGTTGCTTAGTCTTGAAATTCTTCCATCGTTTAGATTTTGTATTTTTTAGCATAATAATACCCATATGAACTTAACTTAACTTTTAATATTTGTGGGGTATCTAGTTACTAGATGCCCCACAAGCAAAAATGAATTTAACGTTATTCATGCTTTCTTGCGGCGAACTAGAAGAGTCCCAACACCAACAGCTGCAACAGAAGCTAGTCTAGCAAGTGCTAGACCATTGTTGTTGGAAGTGTTTGAAGAAGTTGGTGCAGCAATACCTGCCGTTGTATTAGTTGCAGTGTTATCCCGTGCTACATCTGCATAAAATTGAGGTTCTGAACTAGTTCCACTATCAGTTAAACCTTCGCAAGGTTGAAAACCACTAATTGTAACCTGACGCTCGTCACCAATCTTTGCGGCTGACCATGAAGGTTGCAGCCACTGCTGCTGGTGTTATAACTGCTAAACCTGTAGCTAATGTCGTTGCGGTTAATATTGATTTCTTCACGTTTTCCTATCCTTTAGTAACGCGGCTCCTTTAACACAGGAAAATTATCAATATACTAAAAAAGTAAAGCCAGAAAATATAGATGTGAAACTAGCTGAGTTAATCGGGGGCAAAGTTAGATATGTTGTTTACTTTAACGGGGATTATTCTAATTCAGCGGAAACTCTTGTGATGTCTTCGCCGGAGAATAGTAAACTAACTGGCACAGATGCTTGGAAAGACATGTACGGTACTATTACAAAGAAACAATTACCGGTAGACAATGCTTGGTATAAAGAAAATAGGATTGGCGTAGAGTATACCTTCAAATGTTCAGGTGGTACAACATTAAAAGGTAAAGTATCTGAAACTGAACCTTACACTTGGGATCTAGATAATGGTAATAGTGTGGCAGACGGATACTTTTCTAAAAACTGTAAGAAAGTTAAGTAGGAGTTTTTGATTAAGTAACTACTATCTCCTTTCGAATTATTGTTGTTCCAAGAGTTCTAAATCTTTAATTAGCACGTTTTAATAATTGTAGAGTTAATAATCATGCTAATTGTATAAAACCGCACTAATTCTAAAAATAGTTATTTACTAGATAAAGCGCTCTAGTAAGCTAGAATCAGTAATCTTGTGTAAGCCTTCGTATACGTTGCGAGCACGCTGTTCTCCGACACCTTCAACAGCCATCAAGTCACCAAGACTAGCAGCCATCAAGTTTTGTAAACTACCGAAGTGTGAAATTAGACGCTCAGCAATTAGTCCAGGTACTGCCTTCATGCCAGCAAGAATACGGTAACCGTAAGGGTGTACTGGTGAGTCAAGAGTTTCAGTATCATTGCCTAGCCCTAGTAGCTGTGAAATTCTAGTTAGATCAGTAATTAACTGGGTATCTTCGATATCAGCTAACTCTTTTAAGATACGAGGTAGGTCTTCTTGATTATCAAGATTTTGTACATAATCTTTAATTACTAATTCGGTATTGTTTTCAAGGCCAGCGGTTAACTCATCATGCTGTAATGCCAGTAACCTACCGTCGGAACCAAGCTCAAGTACATCGCTTTGAATCTCTTGTGAAATTCTGCGCACCATTTCTTGACGCTGTAGTGTAGTAGTTACATCACGAACAGTAACCATATCTTCAATTTCAAGTGCAGATAGTGAGTCAGTTACTTGATCGAGACGAGTACGGTAGCGTTCTAGAGTCGCAAGTGCTTGAGTGCCGCGAGCTAACACAATATCAGAAGGTTCAAGGACAAGGCGTTTACCTTTAATATAGATTCCAATAGTATTCATTGATTTACTAACTGAAACTACTGGGAATCCAGTTTGGCGAGAAACACGTTGTGCAGTACGATGCCTAGTACCAGATTCATTAGTCTTAATACTTGCATCTGGCATTAACTGGACAGCTGCTTTGATAATTTTAGTAGCCTGGGCATCACATAAGATTGCGCCATCCATTTTAGCTAATTCACGTAACCTAGTCGGTGAGTATGAAATGTTGATTTTGAAGCCACCTGAAGAGATACTGCCTACGGTGCCATCATAGCCCAATACAATTAAAGCGCCAGTGCCACCGTTTAGGATGCGTTCTAGACCTTCTCGTAATTCTGTTCCGGGTGCTAGACGTGAAAAAATCGAACTCAACTCTTTCGAACGAACTAGACCTGCCATTTTTCTCCCTTATTTTTACGTATCAAAATTAATTCTACCTGCTTCGACTTAAAGAATGCTGAAAGAATTAGACATAAAACCTTGTTATTTTACAAAGGAACTTAGAGCTTCAAGTAAGGTCTTAACTTGAGTGACTTTAAAGCCTGCAGGCAATGGCATTTTCTTTTGATTTGAATATGGCACTATCGCATGCTTAAACCCTAATCGGATAGCTTCTTGAACTCGCTTTGCAATTCCAGGTACAGCCCTGACTTCACCTGCTAATCCTACTTCACCAAATACGATTGTCCCTTCCGGCACTGGTTTGTCGGTATATGCAGAAGTCAGGGCCACCGCAGCAGCCAAATCAACTGCAGGTTCGCTGAGCTTAACACCACCAACGGTAGCTAGGAAAGTATCAAAGTTGGTAAGTGGAAAACCAGCTCTACGTTGTAATACGGCAAGAAGCATGGCACAACGTGCAGAATCTAAACCACTAATTGCTCGTCTAGGTTGTGGTTGGTTAGTGCGAGCCAGTAAAGCTTGAACTTCCGTTAGTAATGGCCGTTGGCCTTCTAATGTAACTGTGATACAGGTGCCAGGTACATGGTTATGATTACCTGAAACAAAAAGTTCACTAGCGTCTTGGATTTCATGGATACCATCTTCAGTTAAATCAAAGCAACCAATTTCTTCGGTAGGACCATAACGGTTTTTAATTGCTCGAATAATCCGTAGTGTAGTGTGACGATCTCCCTCAAACTGACATACCACGTCTACTAGATGCTCTAAAGTTCTAGGCCCAGCAATAGTTCCATCTTTAGTAACATGGCCCACAATTAGTGTGGTAATATTTTGCTTTTTTGCGGCATTTATAATCGCACCAGCTACTTCTTTTACTTGTGAAGTACCACCGGCAATGCCGTCAATTTCAGTGCTAGCGATAGTCTGTATTGAATCAATAACTAAAATATCTGGTTCTTGTTTTTCAATATATCCAAGAATAGTACCTAAATCCGTCTCAGAAATAAGATAAAGGTTTTCACTTAAAGCCCCAATACGTTTAGCACGTAATGTTACTTGAGATTCAGATTCTTCTGCACTGACATAAAGAGCTGTTTGCCCAGATTCAGCCATTTTTGCTGCAGATTCTAAAATTAGTGTAGATTTACCAATTCCAGGTTCACCAGCAACTAAGGTTACTGATCCTGGGATTAGTCCACCCCCCAGTACTCTGTCGAATTCAGCCACATTGCTAGGTACGGCTTTTGAAGTACTAGTATCAATTTCAGTAATTTTATTGGCTACATTGCTGACATTAGTTGCCTTAGTTTTAGGTGCTGCAACAGCAGTTACTTCTTGTAAAGTGCCCCATTGTTGACATTGGCTACAGCGCCCCATCCATTTGGCAAATTTAGCACCACATTCAGTGCAGATATATCCTGAATCAGTTTTCTTCATAGCGTTTACCTATGTTAGTTGGGAGTTCGATATCAGGTAGTAACTTATATGCAGTCTTAACATCTAAGCCAGTTGCTCGTAGAATATCGAAATAAAGTTCACGGATAATTAATAGTAGTCCGTATGATTCTGGATGAACTAATTTTATATCAGCATCGTGGCTTAAGCGTGAAGCTCCATAGGTTAGGAACATGCGAGCTTCTTCAAGTTTTGGTTTAATAATCTCACCCTTTTCAAGAGTGCTGATTCCTTCTTCTATTAATTGCAAACTGTGAATTACTGGATCAAGGAATTTAGCTAATTGTTTAAACTCTTCGATATCCTCATCAGAGTTTTCCTCATGAATAGCTCTAACACTTAAGCGAGTTAAAATACGACAGTTACGCATCGCTAGATCTAATACATTTGCGATGTATTCAATGCGTTGTAATGTCGGTAGATAAGAACGGTAGTATGGAGATAGTTTAACAGTCTCATATGAGGTAGTTAAACTATCAAACATCGCATCAGTAGTGCCCTGAGTTTCACGGGCACGATATAGCGTTTTGCGAGCTAGTAATTCATTATTTTCGCGCAGGCTCTTTTGCGTAGCCATTAATGAGATTAAAATCTCTTGGATGATACTTGCCATCTTATCTGCAGCTGCTTTACGAGGGTTCGTAGATAGGAACATGGTAAGAATAATTGCTACTGTTCCACCAACCAATGCATCAATTGGACGTGAAAACGGCCCATTGATATTTATGGGGTATAAGATTACGAATAGTCCCTGTATTGCTACTTGGTTATTAAAGATGATACTGTCATTCATAAATCGACTTAGCAACAAGCTAAGGAATAGGAATACTGATGCTTGCCAAAACCCCGAACCAAACCCCGTAATTAGCAACTCTGCTATGGTAATGCCGACAGTGGAGCCTACCACGATATCAATTACCACTGAAAGTTTTGTTCCTTTTCGGAAACCAAGGGCAATCACACATACGGTTACACAATAGACTGGATTTTTATGTCCAAGTACATGTTCGCAAAACCAGTAGGATGACATCCCCGCAAAAGTGATTAAAAAGATTCTAGGTATTGAACCGTGGATACGATTATATCCATGTTTGTACCCTTGTTTTAATCTTTCGGGAATTGCTGAGTAATAATTTTTTAAATCCGCAGTGGCAAGTCTCATATCTTAAATTTTACTCGCTATTTAAAGTTTTTAGTTAGTATGGGAACATGCCTTTAAAAATTATCTATCCAGATTTGCCGGTGGCTCAGTATCGTGCTGAAATTAAAAGGGCAATATCTGAAAATCAGGTAGTTATTATTGCTGGTGAAACTGGTTCTGGTAAAACCACACAGTTACCTAAGATGTGCTTAGAACTTGACCGAGAAATGATTGGGCATACGCAACCAAGGCGACTAGCAGCACGTACGGTGGCAGAGCGAATTGCTTCAGAATTAAATGTCGAAATTGGTGCTGAAGTCGGATACCAGGTGCGCTTTAATGACAAAAGTAATCCAAAAACTTGTATAAAAGTGATGACAGATGGCATCTTATTAAACGAAATCCATCACGACAAACTATTGCGAGCTTACGATACCCTCATTATTGATGAAGCACATGAACGTTCATTAAATATCGATTTTATCCTAGGCTACTTAAAGCGGTTATTGCCACAACGTCCTGATTTAAAAGTAATCATTACTTCTGCCACTATTGATCCAGAACGTTTTAGTGAACATTTTGACAATGCTCCTATTCTGACAGTGTCGGGACGTACCTATCCAGTCGAAGTTCGTTATCGCCCACTGCGTCCAGATCCTTTTGCAGAAGTTCAGTTTGAAGAGCGTGAATTAAATGACGGCATTTGTGATGCTGTACTCGAGTTACGTAAAGAAACTGAGGGAGATATTTTAGTATTTTTGCCTGGGGAACGTGAAATCAAAGAAGCAGCTATTGCTTTACGTGGATTGACACAAAAAAACCCACGACTTGCTAATACTGAAGTATTACCACTTTTTGCAAGGCTTTCATTAGCGGAACAACATCGTATCTTTACGCCAGGTAAAAATCCTCGGATTGTTTTAGCTACTAATGTGGCAGAAACTTCGCTAACTGTGCCAGGTATTAAATGTGTAGTTGATTCAGGATTGGCACGAGTTTCTCGGTATTCTAATAGGACTAAAGTGCAGCGATTGCCAATTGAAGATATTTCACAAGCTAGTGCTAATCAGCGTAGTGGACGTTGCGGACGCGTATCTGATGGTATCGCCATTAGACTATATTCTGAATCTGACTTCCAATCTAGGTCAGAGTTTACGGATCCAGAAATTCATAGGACTAACCTTTCTGCAGTAATCTTACAAATGCTTATCCTTGGTTTTGCACACAATGAACAAAGTATCTTAAATTTCCCATTTGTGGAACGTCCAGCAATATCTAGCATAGGCGATGGACTGCAGGTATTGACTGAAATCAGCGCTATAAATAGAGTTAAAGGAACTCGGAAACGTGTAGGTAAGGTGCGATTGACTCGAATTGGTCGAGATATTTCAAGAGTGCCAGTTGATCCACGTTTTGCCAGAATGCTTATTGAAGCCAAATATCGAGCATGTGTGCAAGAGATTCTTATTATCGTGGCGGGTCTTAGTATTCAAGACCCACGGGAACGCCCACATGATGATGCCGAAAAAGCTCAGGAATTTCATAAACGTTTTACTGATCCAAGTTCAGATTTCATCAGTTACCTAAAGCTATGGCAGTACTTGCAAGAACAACAAAATAAACTTTCTTCATCTCAATTTCGGAAGATTTGTCGTAGAGAATTTCTAAACTATCTACGAATTCGTGAGTGGCAAGACATGTACCGGCAATTACGGCAATCTATCGCTGGTATTGGCATTAAAGCGCCAAAATCTAATGCTGAACTAAATCCAGCACGTAATGAAGAAGCGGTCCATAAAAGTATTTTGTCTGCATTACTTTCGCAGATTGGTTATTGGGACGAAGTGGAACGTGAATATCGTGGTGCTCGTGGAGTACGTTTCGCAATATTCCCTGGTAGTGCGTTATTTAACCGAAAAGAACAAAAAAATCCAAAGAAAAAGCAGAAAGTAGACAAAACTTGGATTGTAACTGCTGAACTTGTCGAAACATCTAAGATGTGGGCACGAATGAATGCAGTCATAGATTCTGAGTGGGTGGCAGAACTTGCAGGTTCTTTAGCTAAAACTAGCTATAGTGAACCTGCTTGGTTTAAAGATCGCGGCAGTGTCATGGCACGTAAAAAAGTAACTGTTTATGGCTTACCAGTAGTTTCAGATTATCTTGTTCAGTATGGAAAAATTAATCCAGAATTTTCTAGAGAGTTATTTATCTGGCATGCTTTGGTACAAGGTGAATGGCGCACGCATTTTCCATTTTATAAGCACAATAAACGGCTACTTGCGGAAGTCGAAGCACAGCAAGAACGGATGCGCCGCTATGATATGCGT
This sequence comes from Micrococcaceae bacterium, assembly GCA_047608145.1. Lineage (GTDB taxonomy): Bacteria > Actinomycetota > Actinomycetes > Actinomycetales > Micrococcaceae > JASGDC01. The sequence continues at coordinate 24,408 of JASGDC010000003.1, read as the reverse complement.
GTTGATGACCAAGTGCTATATGATTTTTATGACTCACAATTGCCCGCTCATATTGTCTCTACTGTCCACTTTAGTAAATGGTATAAACGAGCATCGTATAAGAACAAAAAGTTACTTTATTTTACTGAAGATTTAGTTCGTAATGAAGAAGCTGAAGAATTTGATGATGATGAGTATCCAGTGGAATGGGAACAGTCACCTTTTACTTTCCGATTGGATTATTCTTACGAAGAAGGTCCTTCAGTGTTAATCCCGATTACAGTGCTTAACCAAGTGCAAAACATTGGCTTTGATTGGTTAGTGCCAGGAATGAGACTTGAACTAATTACAGCTTTAATCAGATCATTGCCAAAAGCTATTCGTAAAAATTATGTACCAGCAAATGATACTGCAAATAGAGCACTTACTGAGCTTCATGAAGATATAAATAAACCGTTAATCACAGAGCTTGGAACGATATTACGTAGTATGCGAGGAGTCCCAATCCCCGAAACTTCTTGGGATTGGGAAAAAGTCCCGAAACATTTAAAGATGAATTTTATTGCAGTCGAGGCTAATGGCAAACATATAGCTGCTAGCTATGATTTGGTAGATTTAAAAAATAAGTTACGTAATAAGACTAAACAAGCAGTAGCAAAAACGCTCATAACTGATAATACCAATGGTAAACAAGCAGTTCAGCAAGTTACAAATAAAAAAGTAACTTCGATGCCTAAGCAAAACTTGAGTATACCTATCGAACGTAAACTTGCTGGACATAAAATCAAAGGTTATCCAGCTTTGGTGGTTGAAGGCAAGACTGTTGCTTTCACGATTAGTGATACAGAAACAACTGCAAAATGGCACAATAAACGAGGTATCACAAGGTTGTTGTTATTAGAGTTGCCAGAGTTTGATGGCTTCATTCAAAATCATTTAACAGCAAATGAGAAGCTACTTTTTGCCAATACTGTTTACCCATCAATGCGACTACTTTTGGAAGATTGTAAATATGCTGCAGTGCAGAATATTGTGGGTGATTTTAATAAAATTAATACCCAAGTAGAGTTTGATGAAGTAGCGCGAAAAGTTAAAGAGCAGGCTATAGAAGAGACTTTTGAAGTTGTAAAACAAGTTGCTGCAATACTAGCCGCAAAAAAAGATTGTGAAAAACAGTTAAAGCGAACTAGCTCATTGGCATTAATGAACTCCATTACTGATATTAAAGCTCAATTAGAATCTTTAGTTTATCGGAATTTTATTAGAGAAACTGCATTCGTTGATATTTTGCGTTATTTGCAAGCAACTGTAAAACGAATTCAAAAAATGGAAGATAACGCTAATAGAGATCACTTGAATATGTTGAAAGTGCAGGCATTAGAGACTGAATATCACGTACAAGTTAAAAAAGCTGGTTTTGAGTTAGCTGCTAATAATATTGTGCAAAAAGATCAACCAGCTCCAGAACATTTAGTGAAAGTGCGTTGGATGATAGAAGAATACCGAATAAGTCTCTTTACTCCTGAGATAAAGACGGCTTATTCGGTATCAGATAAACGAATTCGAAAAGTACTATATCCTTAGCCAAATAGTACTGTAGCTTCTTGGTACATCTTTTCTGGTACGGGGTTTAGTACACCGATAACTTGTTTGAAGTTAGCTTGTTGGATGTAACGACCACGAAGTACGACGATATTATTCCACTGTCCAGCAGCTGCTGCATCAATAGCACCTGTACCTAAACGGATTGCTAGTACACGGTCAAATGCAGTAGGTGAACCACCACGCTGAATGTGTCCAAGGACAGTAGCACGAGTTTCCATACCACTTTGTTCTTCGATCATCGGTGCCAGCACTTCAGCAATACCACCTAAGCGTGGGCGGTTAAAGCCATCAAGACCTTTGTTTGAGAATGCTTCATCTTGGTCTTTCAACATGAAACCTTCTGCTACTACTACTAGCGGTGCACGACCACGGTTTTTAACAGAATCTACCCATTCAATGATTTCATCCATAGTAACTTTGTGCTCTGGAATCAAAATTGCATGAGCGCCAGCTGCTAGACCAGAGTATAAGGCGATCCAACCAGCGTTACGCCCCATAACTTCTACTACCATACAGCGGTTATGTGAATCACCAGTCGTACGAATTCGGTCCATAGCTTCAGTAGCAATACTTACCGCAGTATCAAAGCCGAAAGTATAGTCAGTAGCAGAGATGTCATTGTCAATAGTCTTAGGTACACCCAAGATATTAACGTTAGTTTCTTCGGCTATACGGTTAGCACAAGCCATAGTGCCGTCACCGCCGATAGCAATGATGCCATCAAGGCCTAAATCATTAACTACTTTTTCAATTACTTCTGGTCCGCCGTGATCTGCAAAAGCACTAACTCGTGAAGTACCAAGGATGGTACCACCTTGTTTGTTAAGACCACGAACTTCGTGTGGGTTTAGTTTCATGTAGTCATTTTCAATTAGACCACGCCAACCATCTTTGAAACCAACGAATTCAGCACCATAGTAGCGAGTTCCTTTAAGCACTACAGCTCTAATTACTGAGTTAAGCCCTGGACAGTCGCCACCACTGGTAAGAATACCGAACTTCATAAAGTTCTCCTCGTTATTTATTAGCTCTATAAATTTTATCTATTTTAGTGTACTCCTATGCAGGGTTTTGTTTCTTAAAAAATGAAACTAATCTTGCTAAACCTTCTTTAAGGTCATCATCACCAAGTGCATAAGATAGGCGAATGTAGCCGTTAGTACCAAAAGCTTCACCTGGAACCACTGCTACTTCTTCCTTTTCCAAAATTTCTTCAGCAAGAGCTTTAGTGTCAGTAGCGTACTTTGAAACATCAATATATGCGTAGAAGGCACCTTGTGGTTCTGGCAAAACTAGGCCCGGAACTTCACGAAGAGTTTCGTACATATATTTACGGCGACGATCAAAAGCAATACGCATCTCTTTAACCGCATCAAGTGGGCCTTCAACCGCAGCAAGAGCTGCACGCTGGGAGATATTTGCGACGTTAGAAGTTGCATGTGATTGTAAGTTAGTTACTGCTTTTGCTACGTCTTTAGGAGCAAGCATCCAACCTACTCGCCAGCCAGTCATTGCATAAGTCTTTGCTACACCATTAAGGATGATTACTTTTTCCAAATCTGGAGTAGCAGTAGCAATTGAAGTGAATTTGTTATCACCATAGACTAAGTGTTCATAGATTTCATCGGTGATAACCCAAATGTCTTTTTCTGCAGCCCATTTACCAATAGCCTTAACTTCTTGTTCAGTGTAAACTGCGCCTGTTGGGTTTGAAGGCGAGACAAAGATTAGTGCCTTAGTTTTATCAGTGTAAACTTCTTCAAGTTGTTCCACAGTCAGTTTATAGTCTTGGTCAGCACCAGCAACCGGTGTTACTGCCTTAGCACCAGCTAGTTTGATAACTTCTGGGTAAGTAGTCCAGTAAGGTGTAGGTAAAATTACTTCATCTCTTGGATTAAAAATTGCCAAGAATGATTCGAATACTGCTTGTTTACCGCCATTGGTAACGACTACATTAGCTACATCTACTTCGTAACCTGAGTCACGTTTGGTCTTTTTAACAATAGCTTCACGTAGTTCTGGGAGTCCAGAAGCAGGTGAATAGCGGTGATTTTTTGGGTCTTTTGCTGCTTTAACTGCAGCTTCCACAATATAATCTGGAGTCGGAAAGTCAGGTTCTCCGGCGCCAAAGCTAATAACTGGGCGACCTGCCGCCTTAAGTTCTTTCGCCTTTGCATCCACTGCAAGGGTTACTGATTCAGAAAGTTGTCCTATGTTTTTTGAGATTCTATCCATAGTGAAAGTATCCCACGATAATGCGGAACTTAAAATAATGACATACAAGTTTTACTAATGCAGGACAAGCCTTTTTGTTTTTAGCACGTTCCATATATGTCGGAGCCGTATGCAGTAAAGCGAAATTTTTCAAATGAAATATAAAATAGAATCATAACACTCCTATTTCATTTTTAATAGGAAAACTGAAATAGGAGATATTTTTTGAATCTTAGCATCTGGTAAATTCACCCAAACTTCTTAAATACACCTCGTATTATGGGTGTATTTACAGTATTGGAGTGTATCTGTTAAATTTTGTCATCAGGGTATACAAATTTAAAAATAATATTAGACAAGTCGTAATTGATGCTGTAAAGTTGACAAAGGAAGCCATACAGTAATGTATGGTTTTTATTGTATGCAGTTAAACGCATAGGGCGGTGGCTCAATTGGTAGAGCAGCGGTCTCCAAAACCGCAGGTTGCAGGTTCGAGTCCTGTCCGCCCTGCGAAACTCTCTATGGAAGGAGTGCTATGAGTGAGCAGAGACAAGTAGTTTCTGGGGAAAAAGATAGTATCTTTTCACGTATAGTCCTTTTCATATCGCAAGTTATTAGTGAATTAAAGCAAGTAACTGCACCGACACCAAAGCAACTACTACGCTACACCGGAGTAGTTTTAGCCTTTGTGGTAGCCATGATGGTATTTGTATCACTTTTGGATTTACTATTTGGTCAGTTAGTTATTTGGCTATTCGCTGCAAGCAATTAGCTTAAATCCTTATTCGATTTTTAGGAAGCAGGAAGTTCGTGTCTGAACAAAAAGTTACTGAAACAACTGAAGCTGAAGATACTACAGCAGTAGAATCAGTATCTGAAGCTGAGCCGTCTGATAAAAGTGAAGATAAAGTTGATCCTGCTGAGGAGTTTAAAGCTAAGCTTCGTCGTCAAGCAGGTGACTGGTATGTACTGCACTCATATGCAGGCTATGAAAAGCGCGTAAAGATTAACTTAGAACAGCGTATCCAAAACTTCAACGCGGAAGACTATGTTTTCCAGATTGAAGTACCAATGGAAGAAGTAACTGAGATTAAAAACGGTGAGCCTAAGAAGGTTACTCGCGTGCGTATCCCAGGTTATGTACTAGTACGTATGGAAATGACAGATGAGTCCTGGAACGTGGTAAGCCACACTCCAGGTGTTACTGGTTTCGTTGGTAACGCACATGACCCATTCCCACTAAGTCTTGATGAAGTTTACTCAATGCTTGCTCCAGTATTCGAAGAAGAGCAAGATGAAGAAACTGCAGAAGTTAAGACAGACGAAGATGAAGATACAATCGTGGCTACTAGCGTAGAAATTGACTTCGAGGTTGGCGAATCTGTAATTGTTAAGGAAGGTCCATTTGAAAATCTTCCAGCGACAATTTCAGAGATTAAAGCAGAATCTCAAAAACTAGTAGTTTTGGTATCAATCTTCGAACGTGAAACTCCAGTTGAACTTGGTTTCAACCAAGTAACAAAGATATAATAAGTTTTTTGTGGCAAGTTAAAGTGCCACACTAACGAAAGGACCCTAAGTTGGCAAAACAACAGAAAAAAGTTGCCGGTCTAATCAAGCTGCAGATTCAGGCAGGCGCTGCTAACCCAGCACCTCCAATCGGTCCTGCACTTGGTCAGCACGGTGTTAACATTCAAGAATTCTGTAAAGCATATAACGCTGCTACAGAAGCACAGCGTGGCAATATCGTTCCAGTAGAAATTACTGTATACGAAGATCGCTCTTTCACTTTCATCACTAAGACTCCTCCAGCTGCTGAGTTAATCAAGAAAGCTGCAAAGATTCAAAAGGGCTCTGGTGTACCTCACACTGATAAGGTCGCACACCTAAGCACTAAGAAACTTGAGGAAATTGCTGAAATTAAGATGCCAGATCTTAACGCAAACGATATCAAGGCTGCAAGCAAGATTATTGCTGGTACTGCTCGTCAAATGGGCATTACTACTGATCTAGACTAATAAATTTTATAAACCGTGGAATGAGGCAACGCTTGTCTCAATAAACCACACTGCATTAAAAGGAGCAGAAAATGGCAAAGCGTAGTAAAGCTTATAAGGCTTATGCTGAAAAGGTTGAACAAGGGAAACTTTATTCAGTAAATGATGCAATCGAAATTATCGATGGAGCAACAGATGGTAAAGACCAATCAGTTGAGGTTGCGCTAAAACTTAGCGTTGACCCACGTAAAGCGGATCAGATGGTTCGTGGTACAGTAATTCTGCCTCACGGTACAGGTAAGACGTCAAGGGTTCTCGTCTTCGCTACTGGTGCGAAAGCAGAAGATGCAGAAGCTGCTGGTGCAGATTTTGTTGGTTCTGATGATTTGATTGCAAAGGTTTCTGAAGGTTTCACGGATTTCGATGCTGCAGTGGCAACTCCAGACATGATGGGTAAAGTTGGTCGTCTAGGTAAGGTGCTTGGCCCACGTAACTTAATGCCAAACCCAAAGACTGGTACAGTTACTCCAGATGTAGTTAAAGCAGTTAGCGAAATTAAGGGTGGTAAGGTAACTTTCCGTGTAGATAAGCACGCTAACCTACACTTCGTAATTGGTCGCACTTCTTTCGACAAAGAAAAACTAGCAGAAAACTATGAAACTGCACTTGAAGAGATTAAGCGTTTAAAGCCTTCTTCTGCAAAAGGACGTTACATCCAGAAAGCATCTGTTTCTTCAACATTTGGTCCTGGTATTCCTTTGGATATTGCTATTTAAGACTAACTTCTTTTAAAATGGCACTCACATTTGTGGGTGCCATTTTTGTAACCTTTTACCCGCCGCATTTTCTTACTAAAACGGTATTTTCACTTGCTTATAAGCAACGAAAATACCGTTTTAGTAAGAAAATGTAAATTGTGACGAGTATGAAATGAGAGAGACTACCCGTACAATTAGGATAGTTAATTTATAAACTTAGGGTTTAAGATGGGATGTAATTAGTGCGTATTCTTCATGTGGTGGAGTCTTTTGCAGGAGGCGTATATTCGGCAGTTAAAACTTTAGCTAACGAACAAGCAAAACATGGAGCTGAGGTATCAGTCTGTTATTCAGTGCGTCCAGATACCCTAAGTGAAAGCAAGATCAATAGTGAGTTTTCTGAAGTAGAACTTTACCGTTTTGAAAATAAAGCATCTTCGCCAAAACATATGCCCGGTTTTGCTAAATTTCTGCGAGAAACTATTAAACAAACAAAGCCAGAAATCGTGCATATCCATTCTACTTTTGCTGGTTTTATCGGTCGTCTTTCGTTATGGAAATATTCCAAATATAAAGTTTTTTATACGCCACATGGCTGGCCATTCTTAATGCAGGATAAGAGTCAGAAAGCTCGTAAGGTCTTTCAGATAATTGAAACCGTGTTATCACGTAAATGTGATGGTGTAATTTGTGTTTCGGAATCTGAAGCTGAATTAGCTAAAACCAAACTTAAAGCTAAAAAAGTCACGGTATTGCATAATGTCGTTGATGTCTACGAATTACCACCAAAAAATTACGAAAAAAGCTCAAGCAAGCCAGTAGTTGGCATTGTGGCCCGAGTTACTTACGCGAAAGCTCCTTGGAAATGGCAACAGATTGCGGAAACTCTTAAAGATGAAGCCAAGTTTTATTGGATTGGTGAACGAGATACTTCTGATGGTTGGATTAGCGGAAATACGATTGAATTTACTGGATGGCAAACTGGTAGCGAAATTATTGAAAAAATTCCAAATATGGATATTTACCTATCAACATCACTATGGGAAGGCTTGCCAGTTGCAGTAATTGAGGCCCAAGGAGTAGGGGTGCCAGCTGTAGTTACTGATATTACTGGTAACCGTGATGTAGTTGAAAATAAAGTAACGGGTTTTGTGTGTAAAGATATAGACGAAGTTATTGAGAAATTAAGGTTACTAATTAAAGATGAAAAGCTGCGAGTTGAAATGGGGCGAGCTGCTGTCGAACGTGTCAAAACAGAATTTAATCAAGAGAATCTTTACGCAAAATCTATGGAAGTCTATAAAAGTTTTTAACATTTAGTTACGCGTTTCACAATAAATTTACGATTTTGTGCTAAGTGGATAATTTCACCACCAAATTTTTTAAACTCTGGCATGTAGTAGCGATTTAACATGGAATTATAGACACAATAAAGGCTCCCACCAGGTTTTAACTTTTGTCTTGTCGCAGTTATTAATTCAATGCCAACAGTTGGGGATACTCTGGTGCCAGCATGAAAAGGTGGGTTTAAGAAAATATAATCGTAGTGATTATCAGGGGTGTCATTAAGCGAATGTTCATGGCTAACTTTCGCTGTTAACCCATTTACTTTCAAGGTCTCTTTTGTTGATAGGTATGCAAAGTAGGAATCATCGCTAGTTTCAATTTGTAACTGCGGATTATGTTTAAGTAAGAAAGCACTAACTAGCCCGTTCCCACTTCCTAAATCCGCACCTAATCCGGTGAAGATAAAGTTACGAAGTGTATCAATAAAAGTACGAGTTCCAATGTCATACTTTGTCCCAGAAAAAACTCCACCATGGGATGCAATTTTTAACTCTAATTCTTTATTTATAGAAACTTTTGGGAAGGTTGAAACAGCTTTATTTTTTACTTTTACTGCATTGATAGTACGACATTTTTTCCAGCCCAAGGATGCTGTTACTTTCTCAAAATAGTTTTCTAAAAGTTTATTGAAACTCTTATTCATATGTTTGTCTTTACCGCAGGCATATACGGTAACTTTTGGGTTACAGTATTGGGTAATTAGCTCAGCGTACTCTTTTAACTTATCAAGTGATTTTGGCATTCGTAATAGTACAGTCTCTGCTTCAGTTAGTAATTCAAGAAGGTTGTTGCTAATTTCAGTTGAAATATTGTCATTAAAACTGACAATATTTAACTGAGTATTTAAGTAGTTGTGGATATCATCTATAGCTATTGTTTTACCGATGGTATTTTGTTGTGCTAAAAATAAGTCGATATTGTCATGCATATAATGAATTGTACTTAAAACTTATGTTTAAGTTTTACCTATTGTGTAAATGCTAATATATTAAATATTCAGAGGAAAATTCTTTAATTTTAAAAGTAGATTGTTGATGTTGTGCGCTAGTTCTCGTAAAAGAGTTACTGGGCTATATAAATTGTTAAACAACAGAAATTAGTCAACTGGAGCTTACTTTTGCTTTGGGTGCAGGCAATGGTTAATTTTAACTAAAAACAATATTTGGGTTCTGTGATTTGTTATGTTATAGTATGAAATACCGAAGACCGTCGGTGGTTGGCGTGTACTTTTTTACTGGAGAGTTAAAGAGTTGCTAACTATAAAGTTTCTAAGGAACGGCCAACGTAGGTGTGAAGACTCAAATAGCTGTGATATGCACGCTCGTACGTCCTTTGCTCCTGCGCACAGGGCGTTTTTTAATGCTTACCGACCTGATACAGAGAAAGGAGCACCATGGCAACACCAGAAAAGCAAGCTGCTGTAAAAGAAATTGCTGATGAACTTCGCAATTCAAATGGCGCATTGTTGACTGAATACCGTGGTCTCACTGTTGATCAAATGATGCAGTTGCGTCGTTCAATGGGTGAGAATGCAAAATACTCTGTGGTTAAGAATAAACTTACTGCTATTGCTGCTAAAGAAGCTGAAATCGAAGGTTTTGATGACCTTAAAGGCCCTACTGCTATCGCTTATGTTAAAGGTGACGTAGTAGAAGTTGCTAAGAGCTTAAAGACTTTTGCTAAAGAAAACAAGCAACTAGTTATCAAGGGTGGATACTACGAAGGTTCTGTTCTTGATGAAGCTGGTGTGAAGAAACTTGCTGACCTTGAGTCTCGTGAAGTACTTCTTGCTAAGCTTGCTGGTGGCATGAAGGCTTCTACTGCTAAAGCTGCTGCACTATTCCAGGCTCCAATTCTTAAGACAGTTCGTACTGTCGATGCTTTGCGTGCCAAAGTTGAGGAAGAAGGCTAAGTAGTATTTAAGCTACTAGTTAAAAACTTTTAACCACAATATTAAGACCGTAAGATTAAGAACTGGCCAGTAGGCCATAAAGACAAGAAGGAGCGCCACACATGGCGAAACTAAGTACTGAAGAATTGCTAGATGCATTCAAAGAAATGACTCTTATCGAACTATCTGATTTCGTTAAAGAGTTCGAAGAAACATTTGACGTTGAGGCTGCTGCTCCAGCTGCAGTTGCAGTTGCTGGCCCAGCTGCTGGCGGAGAAGAAGCTGCTGAAGAGCAGACTGAATTCGATGTAATCATCGAATCTGCAGGTGACAAGAAGATTGCTGTTATTAAGGAAGTACGAGCCCTTACTAGCCTAGGCCTAAAGGAAGCTAAGGACGTTGTAGACAGCGCTCCTAACGCTGTTCTTGAAGGCGTTTCTAAAGAAGATGCTGAAAAAGCTAAAGAATCTCTTGAAAGTGCAGGCGCAACAGTTACTCTTAAGTAGTAATCAGTTAACTAAACTTTCAATAAAAAGGTCCTCGCAAGAGGGCCTTTTTTGTGCGTGAAATTAGTCTGGGAATACTTCTCCAATGGTTGCGAGTTGTCTTATAGCTACTCTGTTTATGGGGTTATAACTCGATTGGCGGTAATTTGGGAAATGGTACTAGTAGCCCAGCTAGCTCTAATGTGCCAAGACTGCTATCAGTCGGTGGAGTTGATCGTCATGAAGTTGCAGGTTTATTCGAAAAATCAGCAGATTCAAACTCTAGTGTAATTTTATTTAAGTAACTCTGAAGATATTACTTTAAAATCTGCACTTGATATATTTTTAAGAATACTGTAGTATGAATTTAACTGCCTTTTTGGCGTCTTCATATAGTGGTCGACCCAACTGCAGATCTTTTGTCCCTTTTGTAATCACACTGTGGAAGGATTGTTTGTGGTCTCCAAGAACACCAACAGATCTCAAGACGCTACCTCAAATAAGGCTCAGCGTCTTTCATTTGCTAAAACTCCTGAACCACTTGATGTTCCTAACCTACTTGGCGTACAAACAGATAGTTTTGACCGTCTAATTGGTAATGAACGCTGGGAAGAACGCGTCAAAGCTAAAGATAGCGACGTTCCAGAAATCAGTGGTCTGGAAGAAATTTTTACTGAGATTTCTCCAATCGATGACTACAATGACTCAATGTCATTGTCTTTCAGTAATCCATCATTCGAAGAACCTAAATATACTGCAGAAGAATGCCGTGATCGTGACGCTACATATTCAGCACCACTTTATGTAACTGCTGAATACATGCACCACGAAACAGGTGAAATTAAGAGCCAGACAGTATTCATGGGAGATTTCCCATTAATGACTGAGAAGGGCGTTTTCATCATTAACGGTACTGAGCGTGTAGTAGTTTCTCAGCTAGTTCGTTCGCCGGGTGCTTATTTCGAGAAACTTGCAGATAAAACATCTGATAAAGATATTTTCACTGCAAAAATTATTCCATCTCGCGGCGCTTGGTTAGAATTTGAAGTTGATAAGCGCGACATGGTTGCAGTTCGTTTGGACCGCAAGCGTAAGCAGCCAGTAACTGTATTGTTAAAGGCGCTTGGTTGGTCAGAAGCTAAAATCGTTAAGGAACTTGGTCATTTTGCAAGTATTCGTACGACTTTAGAAAAAGATCAGACCAAAGATCAAGAAGAAGCATTAATTGATATTTACCGTAAACTTCGCCCAGGTGAACCACCTGCAAAAGAAGCTGCGGAAACTCTTTTGCAAAACCTTTACTTTAACGGTAAGCGCTATGACTTAGCTAAAGTTGGTCGTTACAAGATGAACCGTAAGCTTGGTCTTGATGCTGATATCACCCAAAACAGCCTTACTGAAGAAGACATCGTGGCAATGATTAAGTACATTGCTACTTTGCATGAAGGTGAAAAGACTCTTGAAAATAAAAAGGGTCGCAAGACAGTTGAACTACGCGTAGATGTTGACGATATTGACCACTTTGGTAACCGTCGTATCCGTACTGTAGGTGAATTGATTGAAAACCAGATTCGTACTGGTCTTTCTCGTATGGAACGTGTAGTTCGTGAACGTATGACTACACAAGATGCAGACTCAATTACTCCTCAGTCTTTGATTAACATTCGCCCAGTAGTCGCAGCTATTAAAGAATTCTTTGGAACTTCACAGCTGTCACAGTTCTTAGATCAAAATAACCCACTTGCTGGTTTGGGACACAAACGTCGTCTATCAGCTCTTGGACCTGGTGGTCTTTCTCGTGACCGTGCAGGTTATGAAGTCCGTGATGTTCACCCATCTCACTATGGTCGTATGTGTCCTATTGAGACTCCTGAAGGTCCAAACATTGGTCTAATCGGTAACTTAGCAGCATTTGCTCGAATTAATGCTTTCGGTTTCATTGAAACTCCATACAGTAAGTGTGTGGATGGTAAAGTTACTGATCAAATTGATTACTTGAGTGCTACTGAAGAAGATGAATACCATATTGCGCAGGCAAAAGCTCCGATTGACGAAGAAGGCCACTTCACTGAGAAGATGGTGTTAGTTCGTGAAAAGGGCGGTGCTGGTGAGCCAACTTTGGTTAAGGCTGAAGAAGTTGAATATATGGACGTTTCTTCACGCCAGATGGTTTCTGTTGGTACTGCTTTGATTCCATTCCTGGAGCATGACGATGCACACCGTGCGTTGATGGGTGCTAACATGCAGCGTCAGTCTGTGCCACTTCTTGAATCAGAATCACCACTTGTTGGTACTGGTATGGAGAAATATGCGGCAAAGGACGCTGGTGATGTAGTGCTTGCTACTAAGGCTGGTGTAGTCGCAGAAGTATCTGCTGATTTAGTTGTAGTTACCAATGATGACGGTACTGATACTAAATACCGCATTGCTAAGTTCGATCGCTCGAACCAGGGTACCGCTTATAACCAGAAGCTACTTGTTAGTAAAGGTCAGCGTGTAGAAGTTGGCGACGCAATTGCTGACGGTCCTGCAACACAAAAGGGCGAATTAGCACTTGGTAAAAACTTGCTTGTGGCATTCATGTCTTGGGAAGGTCAAAACTTCGAGGATGCGATTATCCTGTCGCAGCGCGTAGTAGCTGAAGACACCCTTACTTCAATCCACATCGAAGAACATGAGATTGATGTTCGCGATACCAAACTAGGTGCGGAAGAAATTACTCGTGATATTCCAAACGTTTCTGAAGAAGGCTTAAGCCGTCTTGATGAACGTGGTATTATTCACATCGGTGCAGAAGTTGAAGCTGGCGATATTCTAGTTGGTAAAGTAACACCAAAGGGTGAGACTGAGCTAACTCCAGAAGAGCGTCTACTTCGTGCAATCTTTGGAGATAATTCTAAAGAAGTACGTGATACTTCATTGAAGGTGCCACACGGTGAATCAGGTACTGTAATCGGTATCCGAGTATTTGATCGTGAAGAAGATGACGAACTAGCTCCTGGCGTAAACCAGCTTGTGCGCGTATACGTTGCACAAAAACGTAAGATTACTGATGGTGATAAGCTTGCTGGTCGTCACGGTAACAAGGGTGTAGTATCTAAGATTCTTCCAGTGGAAGATATGCCATTCCTTGAAGACGGTACTCCAGTTGATATCGTCCTTAACCCACTTGGTGTGCCAGGTCGTATGAACCTAGGACAAGTATTGGAAGTACACCTTGGTTGGATTGCTAAGAATGGTTGGAACGTTGAAGGTAACCCAGAATGGGCCAAAGATTCAACAATTCCAATGCAGTCTGGTCCGACTAACGTGGCTACTCCAGTATTCGATGGTGCTGAAGAACAAGAGATTGCCGGTCTACTAGCAAACACTAATCCAAATGAAGATGGTGTGCGCATAGTTAATAACGACGGTAAAGCTCGTTTGTTTGATGGTCGTTCTGGTGAACCATTCCCAGATCCAATTTCAGTTGGTTATATGTATATCTTGAAACTTCACCACTTGGTGGATGACAAGATTCACGCACGTTCTACTGGTCCTTACTCAATGATTACTCAGCAGCCACTGGGTGGTAAGGCACAGTTCGGTGGTCAGCGTTTCGGTGAGATGGAGGTATGGGCACTTGAAGCTTATGGTGCTGCATACACATTGCAGGAGCTTTTGACTATCAAGTCTGATGATATTAATGGACGTGTCAAGGTATACGAGGCGATTGTGAAGGGTGAAAACATTCCTGAGCCAGGTGTACCAGAATCATTCAAGGTATTGATTAAAGAGATGCAGTCTCTGTGCTTAAACGTAGAGGTGCTTTCAGCTGACGGAAATGTCATCGAAATGAAAGATGATGACGAAGTATTCCAAGCAGCTGAAGAACTAGGTATTAACCTATCTCATCAAGAACCAAACTCAATCGAAGAAGTTTAACTTCAAAGAAGGATTTAGGAAAGGAAGACATGGCCAACGAAACTGTATTCGATGTAATGCGAATCGGCCTTGCTACTACTGATGAGATCCGTAATTGGTCTCATGGTGAAGTTAAGAAACCAGAAACAATTAACTACCGTACGTTAAAGCCAGAAAAAGATGGGCTTTTCTGTGAAAAGATTTTTGGTCCGTCAAAAGACTGGGAATGTAGCTGTGGTAAATACAAGCGTGTCCGCTTTAAGGGTATCGTTTGTGAGCGTTGTGGTGTAGAGGTTACTCGTTCTAAAGTACGTCGTGAACGTATGGGACACTTGGAACTTGCAGCACCAGTTACTCACATTTGGTACTTCAAGGGTGTACCTTCTCGTCTAGGTTACTTGCTTGACCTAGCTCCAAAAGATTTAGAGAAGGTAATTTACTTTGCTGCGTACATGATTACTAGCGTAGACGAAGAAAACCGTCATGCTGAGTTACCTAACTTGCAAGCTGAAATCACTCTAGAGCGTGAAGAAAAAGAAAAGCAACGTGATGCTGATCTAGTTGCTCGTCAAAAAGATCTAGAAGATGACTTAGCTGAAGCAGAAAAAGAAGGCAAAAAAGCTGATGCAAAGCGTAAGCTTCGCGATGCTGCTGATAAAGATATGGCTGCAATTCGTCGTCGTGCTGATAAAGATATCGCTCGTCTTGATGCAGTTTGGGAAAAGTTCCAGAGCCTGAAGGTTAATGACCTAATTGGTGATGAGCAGCTATTCCGCGACCTACAGGACCGTTTCGGATTGTATTTCGAAGGTTCAATGGGCGCAGAAGCTATCCAAACTCGACTACGTAACTTTGATCTAGCAGCTGAAGCTGAATCACTTCGTGATCAGATTCAAACTGGTAAGGGTCAGCGTAAGACTCGTGCACTTAAGCGCCTAAAAGTAATTAGTGCTTTCTTGCAGACTACAAACAAGCCAGAAGCTATGGTGCTAGAAGTAGTGCCAGTAATTCCACCAGAATTACGTCCAATGGTACAGCTTGATGGTGGTCGTTTCGCGACTTCTGACCTTAACGACCTATATCGTCGTGTTATCAACCGTAACAATCGTCTAAAGCGTTTGATGGATCTGGGTGCTCCAGAAATCATCGTCAATAACGAGAAGCGTATGTTACAGGAAGCTGTGGATAACCTATTTGATAATGGTCGTCGTGGTCGTCCAGTGACTGGCCCAGGTAACCGTGCTTTGAAGTCAATTTCTGACATGCTTAAAGGGAAGCAGGGACGTTTCCGTCAAAACTTGCTTGGTAAGCGTGTAGACTACTCTGGTCGTTCAGTAATTGTGGTTGGTCCTAAGCTAAAGCTTCATGAATGTGGCCTGCCAAAGCAGATGGCACTTGAACTATTCAAGCCATTCGTAATGAAGCGTCTAGTGGATCTAAACCACGCACAAAATATCAAATCTGCAAAGCGGATGGTAGAGCGTTACCGTCCAGCAGTATGGGATGTTTTGGAAGAAGTAATTACTGAACACCCAGTACTACTTAACCGTGCACCTACATTGCACCGTTTGGGTATTCAAGCGTTTGAGCCACAGCTAGTTGAGGGTAGAGCAATCCAGCTACACCCACTAGTTTGTTCAGCATTTAACGCTGACTTCGACGGTGACCAGATGGCAGTTCACTTACCACTATCTACAGAAGCTCAAGCTGAAGCACGTCTATTGATGCTATCTTCAAACAATATTTTGAAGCCATCAGATGGTCGACCAGCAGCAGTTCCTTCTCAGGATATGATCATCGGTGTTTACCACTTAACTACTAAGCGTCCAGGCGCTGAAGGTGAAGGTTCTATCTTCAGTTCAGTAGCTGAAGCTATCATGGCGCATGACCTTGGCAAACTGCATATGAATGCAAAGGCTAAGATTCGTGTTGATGATTTCGTGCCTTATGAAGGTTGGGAAGCGCCAAAAGATTACGAAGAAGGTGATCCAGTACTACTAGAAACTTCTCTAGGACAGGTATTGTTTAATGAGACTTTGCCTGAAGATTATCCTTGGGTTGAAAATGTAGCTGATAAGGGTACATTATCTCGTATCGTTAACGATCTAGCGGAGCGTTGTCAGAAGATTGTGGTCGCACAGACTTTGGATAACATGAAAGATGCTGGTTTCTATTGGGCTAGCCGTTCTGGTGTCACTATCGCAATCTCTGACGTGGCAGCTCCACCAGAAAAAGAAGAAATTCTTGAAAACTATGAAGCGAAAGCGCAAAAAGTTCAGAAGCAATTCGAGCGCGGTTTGATTTCTGACGAAGAGCGTCGTCAAGAATTAGTAGGAATTTGGTCTGAAGCTACTGATAAAGTTGCTGAAGTTATGCAAGATGACCTTGAAGAGCTAAATACAATTAACCGTATGGTAACTTCAGGTGCTCGTGGTAACTGGATGCAGGTTCGTCAGATTGCTGGTATGCGTGGTCTGGTAGCTAACCCGAAGGGTGAGATTATTCCTCGTCCTATTAAATCTTCATATCGTGAAGGTCTACACGTACTTGAGTACTTCATTGCGACTCACGGTGCTCGTAAAGGTCTTGCTGATACCGCATTGCGTACTGCAAACTCTGGTTACTTGACTCGTCGTCTAGTAGACGTTTCTCAGGATGTAATTGTTCGTGAGGAAGATTGTGGTACTTCTGCAGGTCTAGTATTGCCAATCGCAGTGAAAGCTGAAGATGGTAGCACTATAATGTACGAAGATGTGGAGAATACCGTTTACTCTCGTACTTTGGCACAAGATGTCAAAAAGGGTAGCAAGATTCTTGCGCACGCTGGTGATGATGTAGGCGATGTATTGATTGATGAACTATACAAAGCAGGTATTGAGGAAGTTAAGATCCGTTCAGTACTAACTTGTGAGTCTCGTATTGGTACTTGTGCTCGTTGTTACGGTCGCTCATTGGCTTCTGGTAAATTGGTCGATATTGGTGAAGCAGTTGGTATTATTGCTGCTCAGTCAATTGGTGAGCCAGGTACTCAGTTGACAATGCGTACCTTCCACACTGGTGGTGCCGTTTCTTCTGCTGGTGAGGATATTACTCAGGGTCTACCTCGTATCCAAGAGCTTTTCGAGGCTCGTACTCCTAAGGGTGAAGCACCTATTGCGGAATACGATGGTCGCGTAAAGATTGAAGAAGGCGAACGTTCCCTTAAGGTTACTCTGGTCCCTGATGATGGCTACGATGAAATTACTTACACAGTACTTCGTCGTTCTCGTTTATTGGTGGAAGAAGGCGACCATGTGGAAGCTGGACAGCAGCTTACTCAGGGTGCGGTAGATCCTAAGCAGATTCTACGTATTCTTGGTCCTCGTGCAGCACAGAAACACTTGGTGGATGAAGTACAGCATGTATACCGTTCACAGGGTGTAGGTATTCACGATAAGCATGTTGAGGTTATTGTGCGCCAGATGCTTCGTCGCGTAACGGTGATTGACTCTGGTGAGACAGACCTACTTCCTGGTGAGTTAACTGAGCGTGCACGTTTGGACGAAGAAAACCGTACTGCACTTGCTACTAAGAAGCAGCCTGCTTCTGGTCGCCCAGAGCTTATGGGTATTACTAAAGCTTCTTTGGCTACTGAGTCTTGGTTATCTGCGGCATCGTTCCAAGAGACTACTCGAGTCCTTACTCAGGCAGCTATGGAACGTAAGAGTGATCCATTGCTTGGTCTAAAAGAAAACGTAATCATCGGTAAGCTAATCCCTGCAGGTACTGGTTTGTCACAATACCAGCACTTAGTAGTGGAGCCTACTGAAGAAGCTTTGGAAGAATCTTATGTGGAAACATCTTTCACTGATTTTGATCAAAATGCTTTTGGTGAAGCAGCTGGTGCTGCAATTCCATTAGAAGATTACGATTTCGGATCAGATTTCCGTTAATCTTCTTAAACTTTGAGGAATCCCGGTATGAAATTTTCTGCCGGGATTTTTCATATTTATTATAAATAATTTTGGGAGAACTAGTTATTTGCTTGTTAAAGATTAATTTTCTTAAAAAAAGATGTGCATTAGCTGAGAAACAACAGTAAGCTAATAAACAGTGTCTCTATAAGCGAAGAGATTTTTTACTCGAGAAAGGTAAGATTATCGCTACTGAAAATGTTATAGAGAAAAAAGCTAATTTGGCTAAGGATTATACTTCATTTTTTGGACATCCGAAGTCTTTGGCTACTCTCTTTGGTGTGGAGATGTGGGAGCGTTTTTCCTTCTATGGTGTACAAGCAATCTTGGTGTTCTATGTAACTTACCAAGGTGTACAAGGAGGTCTTGGGTTAGATAAAGGAACAGCAACATCATTAGCTGGTGCATATGGTGGTATGGTGTTCCTAAGTACCATCTTATTCGGTTGGATTTCTGACCGAATATTAGGTCGTGAAAAGACACTATTTTATAGTGCAATTATCGTAGTGCTTGGTCACTTATCTATGGCTTTGTTACATGGAGTTGTTGGTCTTGTTGTCGGGCTACTATTGATTGCTTTCGGTGGTGGTGGTGTTAAAGCCAGCTCTACTTCAATGGTGGGTACTCTTTATGATAATAACGATCCACGAAGTGATGCAGGGTTCTCACTCTACTACTTTGGTATTAACGTAGGTGCATTCCTTGGGTCATTGGTTACTGGTGCACTTCAAGGTGTAGGTTTCCATTATGCGTTTGGTGCGGCAGCTATTGGTATGGCTCTTGGTCTAGCGCAGTACACAGTAGGTCGTAAAGTATTTGCTGAGGAAACTCGTAAACCAAGTGACCCACTGACTCCAGAGGAAGCAAGCCGTGCAAAGACAATTACTGCAGTGGCTATTGTAGTTATCGTATTGCTTGGTTGGTTTACATTTTCATCACCATCACGCGCAGCTTTTGCTGGTGAAAATGTTTCAACATTCATTGCAATTTTCTCTGCAGTTGCAGCAATTGCAATTATTTCAATGTTGCTACGTACTGATAAAACTACAGTTGAAGAAAAAAGCCGTATTATTGCGTTCATTCCATTGCTAGTTTCTCAGGTAGCGTTTTGGGCTCTGTACCAGCAGATTTTCACATTCTTGCCATTATTCACTGATGAGCGTTTGAATCGTAAAATCTTTGGTTGGGAATTCCCTACTGCTTGGATGAACTCAGTTTCTGCAATTTATGTAATGCTACTAGCTCTAGTATTTGCAGGTGTATGGACAAAACTAGGGGATAAGAACCCATCAACTCCGGTAAAGTTTGCTTTTGCTAACTTTTTGATTGGTGTGGCTTACTTATTATTCCTACCTGTTGCTAACAGTGGTCAAAATAAAGTGCCATTGCTATTAGTACTATTTATCCTGTTGCTATTCTGTGTTGCTGAGCTTTGTATCTCGCCAATCGGTCTATCAGTAGCTACTCGTTTATCACCTAAGCGTTTCGTTACTATGATGGTTGCGCTATACATGCTTGCTTCATCAATGGGTACTGCGTTGTCAGGTACTATTGCTGGATACTATAACCCTACTAATGAAGTTCCTTACTTCGTAGGTGTAGGTCTTACATCTATCGTAGTTAGTGGTATCATTGCTGGTCTTGTACCATTTATTAAAAAGAAGATGGCGGGTATTCGCTAGGCTTCAAGCACTCAAGATTCGGCGTATCGAAAAAAAGCGGTACGCCGAATTGTCATTTTTAACTAAAAGCTGTAAGCTAGTGTGAGTGCAATTATTGCCAGTGCATTTTGCATACTTAAATGCTGTGCACTGTAATCTGTAAGTATAATTTCGACAAAATGGAGAATAAGTAGTGCCTACTATTCAGCAGCTGGTCCGTAAAGGCCGCTCACCAAAAGTCTCAAAGACAAAGGCCCCAGCATTGCGGGGCAACCCTATGCGCCGTGGTGTATGTACTCGTGTATATACTACTACTCCAAAAAAGCCAAACTCTGCGCTTCGTAAGGTAGCTCGTGTACGCCTAAACGGTGGTGTAGAGGTTACAGCTTATATCCCTGGTGTTGGTCACAACCTACAGGAACACTCTATCGTGCTTGTGCGCGGTGGTCGTGTGAAAGACCTTCCAGGTGTACGTTACAAGATTGTCCGTGGAGCCCTAGATACTCAGGGTGTTAAAGATCGTAAGCAAGCACGTAGTCGTTACGGCGCTAAGAAGGAGAAATAATGCCACGTAAAGGTCCAGCGCCGAAGCGTCCTTTAGTGACTGATCCGGTTTACGGATCTCAATTAGTTACTCAGTTAGTAAACAAAGTTCTTCTAGACGGTAAAAAGTCAACAGCGGAAAGCATCGTATATGGTGCCCTAGAAGGTACTCGTAAAAAAGCTGATGCTGACCCAGTTACAACTTTAAAAAAGGCTATCGATAACGTAAAGCCTGCAATTGAGGTTAAGTCACGCCGTGTTGGTGGTGCAACTTATCAGGTGCCTATCGATGTAAAGCCTGCGCGTCAGACTGCTCTAGCTCTTCGTTGGCTAGTAGGTTTCGCAAAGAATCGTCGCGAAAAGACTATGACTGAGCGTCTACAGAATGAAATTCTTGATGCATCAAACGGTCTTGGTGCTGCAGTTAAAAAGCGCGAAGACACTCACAAAATGGCAGAAGCAAACCGTGCGTTTGCACACTACCGTTGGTAATCAAAAATTAGCTAAAATTTGAAAGGCTAGGAAAAGTGGCGCTAGACGTACTTTCTGATCTTAAAAAGGTCCGCAATATCGGCATCATGGCTCACATTGATGCTGGTAAAACTACCGCAACAGAGCGTATTCTTTACTACACTGGCATCAACCACAAAATTGGTGAAACACATGATGGTGCTTCAACAATGGACTGGATGGAGCAGGAGCAGGAACGTGGTATTACAATTACTTCTGCTGCAACTACTTGTTACTGGGATGACTACCAGATTAACATCATCGATACACCAGGACACGTTGACTTCACTGTAGAGGTAGAACGTTCACTACGTGTACTTGACGGTGCTGTTGCAGTGTTCGACGGTAAAGAAGGTGTAGAACCTCAGTCTGAAACTGTTTGGCGTCAAGCTGACAAGTACGATGTTCCTCGTATCTGTTTCGTAAACAAGATGGATAAGCTTGGTGCAGATTTCTACTTCACTGTACAGACTATCGTTGACCGTCTTCACGCAAAGCCATTGGTAATGCAGTTGCCAATTGGTGCAGAAAATGACTTCGAAGGCGTAATAGATTTAATCACCATGAAGGCATTCACTTGGCGCGGCGAGACTGAAATGGGCGCTAAGTATGAAATCGAGGATATTCCAGAAGATCTTCAGGATAAAGCAGAAGAATACCGTAACGAACTTATTGAGACAGTTGCGGAATCTGATGATGAACTTATGGAAAAGTATCTTGAAGGCGAAGATCTTACTGAAGACGAAGTTAAAGATGGTGTTCGTAAACTAACTATCGCTTCAGAAGTTTACCCAGTGTTCTGTGGTTCTGCATTCAAGAACAAAGGTATTCAGCCTATGCTAGATGCAGTTGTTCGTTACTTACCTTCTCCACTAGATGTACCAGCAATCTCTGGACACAGTGTAAAAGATGAGGAAGAAGAACTTACTCGTAAACCAGAAGTTAACGAACCTTTCGCAGCTCTTGCATTCAAGGTTGCATCTCACCCATTCTTCGGTACTTTGACTTACGTGCGTGTGTACTCTGGTAAAGCCTCTTCAGGTTCTCAGGTATATAACGCGACTAAGCAGAAGAAAGAGCGTATCGGTAAGGTATTCCAGATGCACTCTAACAAAGAAAACCCTGTTGATGAGCTACAAGCTGGTCATATTTATGCAGTAATTGGTCTTAAAGACACTACTACAGGGGACACACTTTGTGATCCAAACAACCAGATTGTTCTTGAGTCTATGTCATTCCCAGAACCTGTGATTGACGTGGCAATTGAGCCAAAGACTAAGGGTGACCAAGAGAAACTTTCAACAGCAATTCAAAAGCTAGTTGCAGAAGATCCTACATTCCGCGTAAGCCTTGACGAAGAAACTGGTCAGACTGTGATCGGTGGTATGGGCGAGCTTCACCTAGACGTATTCGTTGACCGTATGCGCCGCGAGTTCAAAGTAGAAGCAAATGTAGGTAAACCACAGGTAGCTTACCGTGAAACTATTCGTCGCAAAGTTGAAAAGCACGATTACACTCACAAGAAGCAGTCTGGTGGTTCTGGTCAGTTCGCTAAGATTCAGTTCTCTATTGAACCAATGGAAGTTGAAGGCGATGACTTATACGAATTTGAGAATAAAGTAACGGGTGGACGTATCCCTCGTGAATATATTCCAAGCGTAGACCATGGTATTCAAGATGCTATGAAGTATGGTGTTCTTGCTGGTTACCCAGTGGTTGGTATTAAGGCAGTATTGATGGATGGTCAGTATCATGATGTTGACTCTTCTGAGATGGCCTTCAAAATCGCTGGTGTTCAGGGTATGAAGGAAGCAATGCGTAAAGCAGATCCTGCACTCCTTGAACCTATCATGGCAGTAGAGGTTCGTACTCCAGAAGAGTACATGGGTGACGTAATTGGTGACCTAAACTCTCGCCGTGGTCAAATTTCATCCATGGAAGATGCAACAGGTGTGAAGGTGATTCGTGCCAATGTCCCTCTTTCTGAGATGTTTGGTTACATTGGCGACCTACGTTCAAAGACTCAAGGTCGTGCAGTATTCTCAATGGTCTTTGATACTTATGCCGAAGTTCCAAAGAATGTGTCTGAAGAAATTGTTCAGAAGGCACAAGGAGAATAAAAACCTACACTGGAAGCAAATTCCATTTTTGTAAACAACGTAAATGACGTAAGATAGTTAAGGTAATTAACTATTAAGACAACATGAAATAGGAGGCCCTAGTGGCTAAGGCAAAGTTCGAACGTACCAAGCCGCACTTAAACATTGGTACTATTGGTCACGTTGACCACGGTAAAACTACATTGACAGCAGCAATCTCTAAGGTGCTAGCTGACAAGTACCCTGATCTAAACGAACCATTCAAGTTTGATGAAATTGATAAGGCACCTGAAGAAAAGCAGCGTGGTATTACAATTAACATCTCTCACATCGAGTACGAGACTGAAAAGCGCCACTACGCACACGTAGACGCTCCAGGCCACGCTGACTACATCAAGAACATGATTACTGGTGCAGCTCAGATGGACGGTGCGATTCTTGTAGTTGCTGCTACTGATGGTCCAATGGCTCAGACTCGTGAGCACGTTCTTCTAGCTCGTCAGGTTGGTGTACCAACACTTCTTGTAGCCCTTAACAAAGCTGACATGGTTGACGATGAAGAACTTCTAGAATTAGTAGAGATGGAAGTTCGTGAACTTCTTTCTGAGCAGGAATTCGACGGTGACGAAGCACCAGTAGTTCAGGTATCTGCTCTTAAAGCACTTGAAGGTGACGAAAAGTGGGTTAAGGCTGTAGAAGAGCTAATGGAAGCTGTTGATGAGTACATTCCAGATCCAGAGCGCGACAAGGATAAGCCATTCTTGATGCCAATTGAGGACGTATTCACTATTACTGGTCGCGGTACTGTAGTAACAGGTCGTGCAGAGCGTGGTACTCTTCCAATTAACTCTGATGTAGAAATCGTTGGTATCCGTCCAATCCAGAAGACTACTGTTACTGGTATTGAGATGTTCCACAAGCAGCTTGATGAAGCATGGGCTGGCGAAAACTGTGGTCTACTTCTTCGTGGTTTAAAGCGTGAAGACGTAGAGCGTGGTCAGGTTGTTGTTAAGCCTGGTTCAATCACACCACACACTGAATTCGAAGGTAACGTGTACATCCTTTCTAAGGATGAGGGTGGACGTCACAATCCGTTCTACACTAACTACCGCCCTCAGTTCTACTTCCGTACAACTGACGTAACAGGTGTAATTACACTACCAGAAGGTACTGAAATGGTAATGCCTGGCGATAACACTGAGATGACTGTAGAGCTTATCCAGCCAATCGCTATGGAAGAAGGTCTAGGTTTCGCGATTCGTGAAGGTGGCCGTACTGTTGGTTCTGGTAAGGTCACAAAGATTATCAAGTAATAAACTTTTACTTCTTAAAGGCCCTCAAGCTTGGAAACAAGCGAGAGGGCCTTTTTGTATCAACTACTTTTCATAATTGCTAACCCTGATTTTAACGATTGTTGAACCTAACTTTAACGGTTCTAAACTAGAAGTGGGCGTTGGTTTTAT
>JASGDC010000002.1:0-29183 GCA_047608145.1 Micrococcaceae bacterium | reverse complement strand
TGTGAGCTGTGAGCTGTGAGCTGTGAGCTGTGAGCTGTGAGCTGTGAGCTGTGAGCTGTGAGCTGTGAGCTGTGAGCTGTGAGCTGTGAGCTGTTATTTTATCTATAATCAACTTTTAATACTTCCTTATACAATTTTGCAAAGTTTTTGTTTATTACTACTAATTTTATCAGGTATTAAGCAGACTCTTAAAAAGTAATAGTCACTATTGATGTGTTCCTTAAGCAACGAACAACCGATACCCAAATCAGTTTAGGAAGTTAAGTATATAGTTCCCTTTTATTTTTGTAGGACAGCTATAAAACTAATTATCTTACTATGTAATAAATAAGAGAATTAGGAGCTAGATGACTGTTTAATAAACTTCATGGATAGAGAGTTTACGCAGTGGCGAGTATTTTTAGATGTTAGACCTTCGCCTTCAAATACATGTCCTAGATGACCGCCACACTCAGCACAAGTAATTTCGGTGCGTAGACCATCTGCGTCAAGTGTACGTTTTACTGCACCAGGGATTTCATCGTCAAAGCTTGGCCATCCACAGTGTGACTCAAATTTATCTTCTGAACGATATAATTTTGTACCGCATTGGCGACAAATATAAGTACCTGCACCATGTTCATTTAATAATTCACCAGTAAATGCTGGTTCAGTACCTTTGTTAATAATAATGTGTTCTTCTGCAGCTGTTAAAGGTTTCATAATCTTTAGTGTACTACGCACTTGTTGCTAATAGTAGGGTAAATAAAATGCCCATACCTTAAAGATAAGTATGGGCATTCATTATTTTAGTTTAAATATCCAAAAATTCTTCGTCAGGTTCTTCTTCTGCATACTTTGCATTTTCAATTAGCTTTTCTGGAACTCCTTTTTCACTAAGTTGTTCATATGAAGCATATACTTTGTAATCAGAAGTGCTATCTTCAAAGTTTAGGAAGTCTCCTTGCATCCAATTTTTTGGATCAAGCCAGTTCCATTTAGTGTCTTTACTAGTAAAGTTTTTTGGGTCCATCCACCAATTCCAATTAGCGTCAGTGCGTGTGTAGAGCAGATAAGCACCTTTTGCAGTTTTGTAGATGCGGTAGGTAGTTACCTTTTTGCCATCTTCAGAAAAATCCTTGTAACTGGCAAGTCTCCGACCCATAAAATGTTTCTTTTTATTTATGCCATTATAGCGTACTGAAATTGTCTGTTGGGTATTATTGCCGGAACTGGCTTTTTGTTGCTTAATGAATAGTTTTAAGCCTTTAGTAATAGCTGCTGATAAGTTTCCGTCAGTATACTTCTGAGCTTTCTTAAAAAGTTCCTTATCCGCTTTCGATACGTATATTAAATAATTAAGGCAATAGTGATAAATTCTGATAAAAAATATAAAAAGATTGATAGTAGCGGAAAAGAATAGCGACTAACTTACTTTTCCACTAAAGTTGAATGTATGCATAGTGAAGAACAAGTAGAAGTTTTAATTCAATTGCTGGATTCTGATATTCCAGCACCAAAATACGCAAAACCAGGCGATGCGGGTGCAGATTTGTGCACTACTGAGGATGTGACTATTGCGCCAAGTGAGCGGGTAATGGTCGGTACGGGAGTAGCAATTGCTTTGCCAAATGGATATGTAGGACTCGTGCATCCACGTTCAGGCTTGGCGGTTAAAAAAGGTATTACGATTGTGAATGCACCAGGAACTGTCGACGCAGGCTATCGTGGTGAAATTAAAATCTGCCTTTTAAATACTGATCTAAAAGAAAGTGTAGAGTTTAAGCGTGGCGATCGTATCGCACAGCTAGTTATCCAGAAGTTTGAAACAGCTAATTTTGTGACGGTTAAGCAATTGCCAAGTTCAGAACGCGGTGCAGCTGGCTTTGGTTCTACTGGGGGTTTTGCTGAAAAAAATGAGGAGCATAATTAATGGCACGTTCAAAAAATAATCGTAAGTCAAAAAAGGCAAAGAAATCTAATAATAAGGCTAAGCAGGTTAGGCGTGAAATAAGACCTGACCGTACGATTGCTAATTTTAATAATGAACAAAAAGGTCCAGCGCCTCGTGATTTAGATTTCTTGCATAAAGACGATGAAATTATTGATGAAGAAGTGCCAAAACATGCACCAACGGATCGTGCTGAGAATGGACCTTTTGATATCAGTGAAATTAAACGTAACCCGCATGAAGCAGATTGTGGTTCATTAGTGCTTCCAGAAATGCCTACAGACTTTGATGTTCGTATGGATATTGACCAAGAGACTAACCGTATTATTTCTCTAAGTTTTGATGATGAACAGTCTTCTTTGCAAGTGCAAGCTTTTGCCGCACCAAAATCTGAAGGTGTTTGGTTAGAAATTAAGAAAGAACTTGCGCAATCTGCAGTTGATGAAGGTGGTACTGCCGAGCCAGTTATTGGTACTTTTGGTGATGAATTACTAGTATCCATCCCAGCTCAAATGCCAGACGGTAGCCCTGCAATTCGGGCTGCAAGATTTGTGGGCGTTGATGGCCCACGTTGGTTTTTGCGTGGAGTCTTCTCTGGGCCAGCTGCAGTGGATCCAAAGCTTGCAAAACCTTTGGAAAAACTTTTCCGGAGTATTGCTGTGGAGCGTGGTGAAAATGCAATGCCGCCCAAAGAACTATTGCCATTACGAGTGCCGGAAGGCTCGTTAGAAAATCCTTTTGCTGATCAAGGCGCAGCTTATGACGGTACTGCTCATCCAAATAACGGCCCAGAACGCGGTCCGGAAATTACTCAAGTTGGCGGTTAGTGATGTCTGAAGAACAACAGGAAATTACTTCATTTAAGCAACTTTTTGAACACTCTGACCAGTCAATGTTCAAAAGTGATGAAGATGGCAATATTTCACTTATTAAATCAATGGGTGGTTTCCGTGGTGTTGCTGAAACGGTGTTGCCTAGTTTAGTTTTTGTCTTGTTATTCTTTTTAACCCGTAATGTAACAGTATCTGTTATTTGCGCATTAGCTGTAGCATTAGGATTTTTTGTACTACGTTTAGTGCAAAAAACTCCAGTAGTGCAAGCAGTATTTGGAGTTGCAGCCGTAATAATTAGCGGTACCTATGCAAACTTTAAGGGTGAAGCTAATGCTTATTATGTCCCAGGTTTCTTTATCAATTCTAGTTACTTGGCGGTATCTATTATTTCTGTGTTAATAGGATGGCCATTGTTAGGCATTGTGCTAGGAGTTTTATTTGGTGAGGGTACTGATTGGAAAAAGCATAAAAAGCGTTACAAGCTTTATAAAAAGGCCACATTAATCTTTGCTGCAATGTTTGCTTTTCGATTAATAGTGGAATTGCCGCTTTATTTTAGTGGTGAAAAGTTTGTTGACTATTTAGGTATGGCGAGATTGCTTACTGGCGTGCCACTATATGCTTTAACCCTTTGGTTTATTTGGAATTTAGTTAAATCAGTACCAGCAATAACTCCTGAACCTAAAGAAAATAGCCAAGCGAAATAAAGCAACTTTTTATAATGTCCGGTATTTTAAGGTAATATTACATACTAGATTATATTTAGCCATAAAATATTAAAGGGATAATGCAGAATATAGTTGAACTAGAGATTGGAAATGTAGCCCACGGGGGACATTTCGTAGCTCGACATGAAGGTCGAGTAATCTTCGTGCGCCATGCACTTCCAGGTGAAAAAGTTAGAGCATTATTAACGGAAGCCGGAGAGAAGGCAAAATTTTGGCGAGCTGATGCCATAGAAATTATAGAGCCTTCACCATACCGTGTGCAGCATATTTGGCCCGCAGCTGATCGTTTAAAACACGACGATGTCCCAGGCGGTGCAGAATTTGGCCACATTGATCTTGAATATCAACGTGAATTAAAAGCTCAAGTTATTACTGAATTATTAAAGCGTTTTGCAGGTATTGATGTTTATGTAATAGTAGAACAAGCTCCAGAGGATGAAGAACGAAAAAGTTTGCATTGGCGTACCCGCAACACTTTTGCTGTTAACTCGCAGGGGCAACTTTCGATGTATAAACATCATTCTTCACAGTTGATACCAGTTAAAGAATTCCCATTAGCATACGAAGGTCTTGATGATTTAGGACTTTTTGAATACGATTTCAGCGGTATTTCTCAAGTTGAAATTGGTACACCAGCTAACGACTCTGAACCAGTAGTTTTAATTAAACCAGCACATCCTTCAGGGGTAATGCGCGGTTACGTACGTGACAATATTGTTAATTATTTAGCAGGTAAAGCAGGAGTTAGTTATGTTACTCGCAATGCAACTGCTTCGGTAGTAACGCGCCCAAATCAAATTGTTAAAAAACGTAAAGCTCAGAATGTAACTAATGTTTCTAAAATGCCAGTAGAGCACGCCAGTGGCAAAGGTTTTATTGAAGAGACAGTTTTTGATCGTTCTTTTAAAATTGGAGCTAGTGGTTTTTGGCAAGTACATCGTGAAGCGCCAGAGGTATTAGTAGAAGCTGTTTTGGAAGCTGCAGATGTTCAAGAAGGGCAGTATGTTGGCGACTTATATTCAGGCGTCGGACTATTCACCGCATTTATTGCCGAAAAAGTAGGTGAGAAGGGACTTGTAGTAGCAGTGGAGTCCAGTAAAGTAACTTCTAAAAATGCTAGAAATAATTTGCATGAATTTACACAGGTGCGGGTAATCGCAAGTGCAGTAGAGCGAGTTATTACTCCAAAGCAGCGCTTCGACACCGTAGTTTTGGACCCACCACGTTCAGGTGCTGGTAGGCAAGTTATTAATAAAATTGCTCAAAACGGTACTCAGAAAGTAGTGTATGTTGCTTGCGATCCAGCAGCAATGGCCCGTGATATCTCTTATCTATCAGACTATGGCTATGAGTTAAATAGCCTTCGGGCATTCGACATCTATCCACATACCCACCA
The DNA here is from genome assembly GCA_047608145.1 of Micrococcaceae bacterium. Classification (GTDB taxonomy): domain Bacteria; phylum Actinomycetota; class Actinomycetes; order Actinomycetales; family Micrococcaceae; genus JASGDC01. The sequence goes on along the minus strand of JASGDC010000002.1, from coordinate 24,296 downwards.
TGTTGAGTGTGTGGCAGAACTTAATCTTGTCTAAGAGATTTAATTAGTTAATCTCTTTAAGAAATCTACGTACTTATCAGTAATTAACTGGAAGAACTTCTGAGTATCAGGCACAAAAGTACCATCTTCATTAAGTAAGCTGGTGATATTTCCAATATAAGCTTCAGGCTGCTGTAGTGTAGGCATATCCAACACAGTAAGTATTTGACGTAAGTGATGGTTAGCACCGAAAGCACTAAGTGCGCCAGGAGAAACGCTAACTACTAAAGCTGGCTTGCCTGCCCAAACACTTTTACCAAATGGTCGTGATCCCACATCTAAGGCATTCTTTAATACGGCAGGGATAGAGCGGTTATATTCCGGAGTGAAGAAGTAAATGCCATCTACCTCTTTAATCTCTTTACGTAGGCGGACCCAGCTCTCTGGAAGTTTTTCTTCAGTTTCTAAATCTTGGTTATAGAAAGATAAGTCATCAATTTCGATGAACCTAGCTTCGAATCCTCCAGGTAGTAGTTTTGCAAAAGCATTTGCAGTTAATTTGCTAAAAGAATCGTGACGGAGACTTGAAACTACAATTCCAATTTTCTTACTCATAATATTTCTCCTTTAAAGAAAACATTTCAATAAATCTATCTACTTACTTAGAACAGTTAAGCGGCTTATTGTATTCCCAATTCTGTTAAATAGTTATTTAGAGTACTTTAAGTATGGAAAACAAAAAGTTATCAGTAGAGCACACTATTACACAGGTAGTTGTAGAAACTACTAGTCACAAATTAGACAGCTATCGAGTTTTATAAAAGCAAAGTGGGAAGAAAACACAGGGCAAGTGTGATTACAATATCTCAGTGTTTCCAAGTGATAGGTTTTTGAATATTGGGATTGAATTATATTACTTTCAAAACTTTTCTTTTTTATAAGTTTTGAAAGTTATGGTTTTTGGGTGGGGAAGGATTGTGTATGGAAATTATTCGTGAAAAATATTTGGAACAGTTAGATAACTGGCGTGAGGCGAATTTGATAAAGGTTCTTATCGGTATTCGTAGATGTGGTAAGTCAACTATTATGCGGCAATATGCTCAACAGCTTAAAGAACAAGGTGTTAGTGAGGGGCAAATATTATTTTATAATTTTGAGTCACCAAGTGTGTTAAGAGAGCTGGGGCGTAATTGGGAAGAGATTTTTTTTTGCAATTTATGATTCATTAGATAAAAATAAGCAATACTACATATTTATTGATGAAGTTCAAGAGGTTGAAGGGTTTGAGAGATTAGTTAGAGGGTTATTTGTCGAGAAAAATATTGATCTTTATGTTACTGGCTCTAACGCATATTTGATGTCAAGTGAATTGGCTACACTTTTGACGGGAAGAACAATTGAGATACATATACTACCTTTTTCTTTCGAAGAATTTAAAGAGGGCCTAGCCAGTTCAGATAATTCTGCAGAAGTATTGCTAACAGATAACTATTTGCAAGAGAGCTGCTTACCAGAAGCTGTTTCCATACAAAATAGAGGTAGAGACGAGGTTTTTAACTATGTTGAAGGAGTAGTCGAAACTATTCTGCATCGTGATGTATACCCGAACATTAAAGAAGCGAATAGAAGAGTATTTGAAAATGTATACAAATACGTACTACAAAATATTGGTAGTGAGGTTTCTCCTAATAGTATTGCCAAAGCATTGAAACAAGACCAGGTAATGGTAAGCCATATGACGGTATCACAATATTTGGATAAGCTATGTGATAGCTTTTTGTTATATAGAGTCCATCGCTTTAACATTAAAGGAAAAGTTCAACTAGCTACCCAAGAAAAGTATTATGTACCAGATTTAGGGATACGTCATTTACTAATTGGGCAACATTATATGCAGGATAGAGGTCACTTGCTAGAAAACCTTGTGTACTTCGAGCTATTGCGAAGAGGCGGTAGAATCTGGGTAGGCAAAATTAATGCGAATGAAGTAGATTTTGTGGTGCATAAAAATACTGGTGAAATCGAATATTATCAGGTAGCATACACCATGAAAGACCAGAAAACAGCCAATCGAGAATTTAGTTCCCTTATGGCTATCAAAGATAACTATCCAAAAATAATCATCACAGCCGATACTTTCGAAGGTATCCAAGATGGTATTCACGTTAAAAATATCACTAATTGGTTGCCAGCATAGTAGCTATACCTTCATGCAGTGAAGTTATCTTAAATTCAGGGAACTTTTCAGCAAATTTTGACGAGTCAAAGATATTATCCTGCTGGTACCTAGGTAGTAACTCTACGGTTTCTAATCTCATTGGATTTAATCGGCTGCCAATTTTGAAAGCCGACATGGGAGCTGTAATATGCGAAATTTTAGGTATTTTTCTACAGTCATCAATTCTTTTTAAGGATTGTAGCTTGTAGTTCAAAAGGTGGTGTATTCAGGCGCATCGTTTTGCGGCAGAGTTATCGTGGCAATCTGTTTGCTAGTGTCCTAGCTCATGTTTTGAGCTGGGCGTCATGGGCATAATGGTTACCCATAGCTTGTTGCTTAGCTATGGGTAACTTGCTCAACGTTTGAGAAAGAAGAGGATTTGAAAATATTTTCTGCCAAATCGCTATAAAAACAGTGGGGTTCTTGTTTTCTTTTTTTTCAGTAGCCTTTTATTAGAGGAAAATTGAAAACTTTTTGAAAGGACTTGTAAATGGCGCGTGTAGATCATTTTTACCATGGCAAAAATGAGGGTTCACCTATCGGTTGTCTTCTTCTTCTATTTGCTCCACTTATATTCTTCGGGGCAACTGAGAATGGTCAAAATACAACAAACAATACTCAAGAGTCTAACAACAGTGCTGTTTCAGGTGCCAAGGGTGATGAAAAAGGGGCCAATAAACATGAGTTTAAGTCTGCATGTCCTGGTATGATTTTCCTTGGTCCTGACACTTTTAATAATGGTTACTTTTCTTTTACTGTCCCAGCTGATTGGACTGTAAATATGTCGATGGGAGACAAAGTGGTCTTGAAAAACCCTCTGGGAAAAACGTTCAATTTAGAAATCGACCCTGAAAAAAAGGGGACTAATCTAGATATGCCATCTTCTTGTTCTTATAAGAACCCATATAGGACATTAGAATTTTCTGACACACTTAAGGAACTAGGTAATCCCAATGGATATCCAGAGGTGAGCACCACGGACGCAAGCCCTAATCTAAGTCCTAGAGCAGTAATGCGTGATGTAGAAGGTGGTGCAGTTAGAACAATTGATATATCTGCTACCGACCATAAAATGGGACCTGATGGCGTCAGTTTCTGTTCAAGTGATCCTGACAGTACTTCAAGCATCCGTACCAGTGAGGGGCGAATTAAGTTCTATGCAGACCCGAACGATTATCCATTTGTAAATAATCAGGCTGAAGCAGATAATCTCCACCAACAGTTAATGTCTGATGGAACTTACTCTCAATTTGTGGAAATAGCTAACAGTATTAAGCTTGGTGATGATCCTTCCCATAATCCTAGAGAGTAGGTATACGGGAACAAGGCAACACAAGCATAAGCCGACGCATAGATTTTGTTTGCCATTCCCAAGTAGATAAGAGATTACTTTGTAGCAAAGGAAGAGAAATGTTCAAAATCGACAGAGATAAGAATATAGCCGAAACGATACCTAGCAAGACATTTAGCGAGCTCGGTTTAAAGGAGAGAGACGACCTTCAAGAATGGATATATAACAATCCAGACATCCTTGGAGAGAAGCTGCTTATCATTTCAAAAGAATTTGATCGTTGGGATGATACAAATGAACGTCTTGATTTACTAGCAATAGACCTACAAGGAAATTTAGTAATAATAGAGAATAAAAGTGATACCTCTGGCAAGGATGTAGTATGGCAAGGTTTAAAATATACAGCGTATTGCGCGACTCTTAAAAAAGAAGACATTTGTGGAATATTTCAAAAGCAACTAGGCAAAAGTGCGGATGCAGCATGGAGGATTTGCGAATTCTTGGCTAAAGACTATGAAAATCTTGAGCTTAATAGAGAACAAAGGATTATCTTTGTAGCTAGAACTTTTCGTAAAGAAGTCACTTCTACAGTTTTATATTTGAATAAGTACACGCTTGATATCAAATGTATAAAGGTAACACCTTATGAAGTGGAGGATAGTCTATATCTAGATACTGAGCAAATATTGCCTATTCAAGATATAGGTGATTATCAAATTAAATTGGCTCAGAAGAGTCGTGACGAGCAGGAAGAGAATCGAGCAGGGACTCAAAGAGCTCTGAAGCAATTAGAATTTTGGGAAACTGCTTTACCAGTTATTTCTGAAAAGGTTGATAAATTCAAAACCAGATCTGCTACGCGTAGAGATGAGATTACAACTCCTAGCGCTTCTCGTAACATTACTTATTCAATCAAAATTCTGAATAAATCTGCTCGAGTTGAACTTTACATAGATGCAGAAAATCAGGAAAAGACGAAAGAAATTTTCTCTAGATTGTATAAAAATAAGAGTCATTTGGAAGAAGAATTTGGCACTAGCCTTAATTGGCAAGAGTCACTTGAAAAGCGTTCCAGCAGAATATTTAAAGCATACGATGAGGTCTTATTAGATAACGAAGAAACGTGGGATACATGTATTGTCTGGCTAGCAGAAAATATTAGAAATTTAATCAATACTTTTGAAAACCCTCTTTCTAAAGCAGTAAATAATGTGGGAGAAGATGCAGATTTTAATTCAACCTCAGCCTAAAAAATCCGTATTTAACAGTTATTATAGCGTTTTAGTTCAAGAGCTAGTTCATTTGCAATCTGACCGCCAGAACCAAGGACAGTTTGCATTTTTTATTCTTTCTTTAAAGTTTTTTATTCTTGGGTAGTGATAAGAGTTCTGCAACTTTAAGTGCTGTTGCTTTTGCCGAGCCTGGATTTTGTCCAGTCACAAGTTTTCCATCTACGACTACGTTAGGAATAAATGGCACTAGTGCTTTCGAATAATGTGCGCCACGGTCTTTCATCAGTCCTTCGATATTGTAAGGCACAATCTTATCTACTCGAGCAAGAACTTCTTCGTGCCAAGAAAAACCAGTAATATTGCGGTTTGCAACTAGGAAACTACCGTCAGAAAGTTTGGTATTAAGCAAACCACAATAGCCATGGCAGACCGCGCTGACAATGCCGCCATTTTCAAAAATCTCCCGAGTAATTTGTTGCAATGGCTCACCATCCAGGAAATCAAACATTACTCCATGTCCACCAGTAAAGTAGATTGCGTCATATTTACTGGCATCAATCTGTTCAGGACTTTTAGCGTTATCCAGTAATGTCATTCGTGATTTATCACTATGCCAAGCTTTAGCAGACTTGTCATAGTTAGGAAACTTTAGAGACCGAGGCTCTAGTGGAGACTTTCCACCAGCAGGGCTAACAATAGTTTGTCCTAAACCTTTAGTAGCGAAAATATCATAGGCGTGCGTTAGTTCAGATAGCCATGAGCCAGTTGGGTGGGAAGGTGCTGATTCGAGTTTTGACATTGGTGTCATTCTTGGCAGGCACTTTACCAGCGTTACATTCAGCAAAGCAAAACCCAATCGATGCCTTGAGTTATGAGTAAGGATTAGCGTGTGGCTAGTTTGTCATAGCTATTGGAATTTCTTAAACACGTTTGAGGCAATGTGGCACGCTTAAGTATGCTTAAGCTCCGTAAGCCTGCTACATAAAAATTTAACGGTGTTGTTTTCTGCATTTTAGAACTAGAATAAAACTTGACAGTTGTTAACTACGCCGTTCAAGGCGTCGTTAAATACTGGTTTAGTGATCTTATATTCTCAGTTAAGAAAGTACAGTCATGGCTAAAAGTATTGGTAGGCAAAATCAAAGCATCAGTAAGATGTTTTCGATTGTGCTGCTTTCGTTGACAGCTTTTGGCCCTATTTCAATGGATTTGTATTTACCGGTACTTCCAGCTTTAACAAACGAGCTAGGAGCCAGCACTTCTACAGCGCAACTTACTTTGACTGCTTGTTTACTGGGTCTAGGTGCAGGGCAGCTGGTTGCCGGCCCATTATCTGATCGTTTTGGTAGACGAAACCCATTACTTATTGGGTTAACACTATATGTCATTGCTTCAGCACTTTGTGCTATTAGCCCAAATATTGAGGTATTAATTGCAGCTAGGCTAGTTCAAGGTCTTGCTGGAGCAGTGGGAATCGTATTGGCTCAAGCTACTGGGCGTGACATCTACGAAGGTAGCGCTTTAGTGCGTTACTATGCGCGATTAACTGTTTTGGCAGGGTTGGCAGCTATTGTCTCGCCACTTATGGGTGGACAGCTTGCGCTTATTACTGACTGGCATGGTATATTTTGGGCGTTAGCTGGTATCGGAGTGCTGATATTCGCTGCTTCTTTCTCGATTTTTCAAGAAACTTTGCTACTTGAGAATAGAATTAGTGGTGGGTTCAAGCACACGATTGCAGATTTTCGCATTCTACTAACAGACCGAGTATTCCTAGGTGCAGCTTTAATAACTGGGTTGCTCAATGCTGCCCTATTTGCTTATATTAGTGGTTCTAGTTATATCTTGCAGGATGTTTATGGTTTATCTCCACAAGGGTATTCATTGGTGTTTGGATTAAACTCCTTCGGGTATATGTTATTTGGTTGGATTGCAGGGCGAACAGCAGCCCGTTGGGAACGTGGAACTCTTTTGGCAGGAATTATCGCTTGTGTGGTTGGTTCGTTAGGACTACTAGCATCAGGGATGTTTTCATTGCCACTATGGTTAGTGGTTAGCTCACTATTTATCATTGTCTCTAGTGCTGCTATTACGACACCGCCTTCCACAGCATTAGCTTTACGAAACTACCCACAATTTGCAGGTACTGCATCATCAGTATTAGGAAGTGTGCGCTTTGGTTTTGGTGCTATCGTTGCACCGTTAGTGGGAATAAAAGGGCTATCGATAGTGTCTTCACTAGGGATGGTCACAATGGCAGTATCAGTTTTAGCTTTAATCTTGATGTTATGGTTAATCGGATTAAAAGTTAAAACTAAAGTTTCACGGTAAGAAATTTATCTTGCTTAGATGATACAAGATACACCTTAAAAACACCCTTTGGGCATGACAACAGGCTTTATTGTGCTTCAAGATTGCATGGCAAAATTGAGGCGTTTAGTTAGAATTGATAAGCTGTAAGAGGTTAAAAATTTGATTTTATGCTTGGAAGTATGCACGAAAGGAAACTAAGATGAGTGCAGTTGATAGCTACGGTGCTAAATCAACTTTAAAGGTTGGTAAAAAAGAATACGAGATTTACAAACTCTCAGCTGTAAAAGGTGCAGAAAAGCTACCTTACAGTTTGAAAGTATTGCTAGAAAATCAGTTGCGTACTGAAGATGGCGAAAATATTACTAAAGACCACATTTCAGCCCTAGGAAACTGGGATGCAAAGGGTGAGCCAAAAGACGAAATCCAGTTCACACCAGCACGTGTGATTATGCAGGACTTCACTGGTGTACCTTGTGTGGTTGACTTAGCGACAATGCGTGAAGCAGTAGGGGAGCTTGGTGGCGATGAGTCAAAGGTAAACCCACTAAGCCCAGCAGAAATGGTTATTGACCACTCAGTAATTATTGACTTCTTCGGTAATGTTAACGCATTTGAAAAGAACATCGAGATGGAATACCAGCGTAACGCAGAGCGTTACAAGTTCCTTCGCTGGGGCCAGACTGCATTTGAAGATTTCAAAGTGGTGCCACCTGATACAGGTATCGTACACCAGGTAAATATTGAGTACTTAGCTCGTACGGTAATGACTCGTGAAGTTGATGGCGTGCTTCGTGCATACCCAGATACTTGTGTTGGTACTGACTCACACACTACAATGGTTAACGGTCTAGGTGTCCTAGGCTGGGGTGTTGGCGGTATTGAAGCAGAAGCTGCAATGCTTGGTCAGCCAGTATCAATGTTGATTCCAAAGGTTGTTGGTTTCAAACTTAAAGGTTCAATCCCAGCAGGTGCTACAGCGACTGACGTAGTGCTTACAATTACTGAAATGCTTCGTGACCACGGAGTAGTTGGTAAGTTCGTAGAGTTCTACGGTAAGGGTGTGGCTGAGGTGCCACTAGCAAACCGTGCGACTATCGGTAACATGAGCCCTGAGTTCGGTTCTACTTGTGCGATTTTCCCAATTGATGAAGTAACTCTTGACTACTTACGTTTAACTGGTCGTGACGAAGAAAATATTGAACTTGTTGAAGCTTACGCTAAGGAACAAGGTCTATGGCATAATCCAGAAAACGAAGCAGAATACTCTGAATACCTAGAACTAGATCTTTCAACAGTAGTCCCTTCTATTGCTGGCCCAAAGCGTCCACAAGATCGTGTGGAACTAAGCAATGCAAAGAACCAATTCGAAGAAGATATCAAAGCTTATGTTGATAGCGATTTCGATAAGGAAGTTGACGTTAAAACTAAAGATGGTGGCTTTAAGTTAACTCATGGCGCAGTTACTATTGCGTCAATTACTTCTTGTACAAACACTTCCAACCCATCAGTGATGTTGGCAGCAGCTTTGCTTGCTCGCAACGCCGTAGAAAAGGGTCTAGATGTGAAGCCTTGGGTTAAGACTTCATTAGCTCCAGGTTCTAAAGTAGTAACAGACTACTATGAAAAGTCTGGTCTTACTCCATTCCTGGAGAAACTAGGTTTCCACCTAGTTGGTTATGGTTGTGCTACTTGTATCGGTAACTCTGGTCCACTTAATGAAGAAATTTCACAAGCAATCCAGGATAACGATCTTGCAGCTACTTCAGTACTTTCTGGTAACCGTAACTTCGAAGGTCGTATTAACCCAGATGTGAAGATGAACTACTTAGCATCTCCACCGCTAGTAATTGCTTATGCTCTTGCTGGTCATATGGACTTTGACTTTGAAACTGATCCACTAGGTCAGGATAAAGATGGCAATGATGTATTCCTAAAGGATCTGTGGCCAAGCCCAGTTGAAGTACAGAAGACTATTGACAGCTGTATCGATACTGAAATGTTCAAGAAAGACTATGCAGACGTATTCTCAGGTGATGAGCGTTGGAAGTCACTTGAAACTCCAGAAGGCAAAGTTTACGAATGGGAAGAAGACTCAACTTATATCCGTAAACCGCCTTACTTCGAGGGCATGAAAGAGACACCAGATGCAGTAGAAGATGTGCACGATGCACGTGTACTAGCATTGCTAGGCGACTCAGTAACTACTGACCACATCTCTCCAGCTGGTTCATTCAAGTCTGATACTCCAGCAGGTAAGTACTTAATTGAAAATGGTGTAGCTCGTAAAGACTTTAACTCTTACGGTTCTCGTCGTGGTAATCACGAAGTAATGATTCGCGGTACTTTCGCAAACATCCGTTTAAAGAACCTACTTCTTGATGGAGTAGAGGGTGGTTTCACTCTTGACTTCACTGATGGTGGTAAGCAAAACACTATTTACGAAGCAGCGCAAAACTACAAGAAGGAAAATACTCCACTAGTAGTACTTGCTGGTAAAGAATATGGTTCTGGTTCTTCTCGTGACTGGGCAGCTAAGGGTACTATGCTTCTTGGTGTTAAGGCAGTTATTGCGGAAAGCTTCGAGCGTATCCACCGCTCAAACCTAATCGGTATGGGCGTATTGCCACTGCAGTTCCCAGAAGGTGAAACAGCTGAATCACTTGGTCTAACAGGTCATGAAACTTTCTGTTTCGAAGGTGTTACTGAACTTAACAATGGCTCTATCCCTAAGACAATTAAGGTGACAGCTAAGAATGAAGATGGTAAGGAAACTAAGTTTGACGCAGTAACTCGTATTGATACACCGGGTGAAGCTGATTACTACCGTAACGGTGGTATCTTGCAGTACGTGCTTCGTCAAATTACTTCTAAAAAGTAGTTGGAGCAGATGTCAAAGATATTGCCAACAATTTCAGAGCCTGAAGATCTGAAAAAGCTTGATAATAGTCAACTAAAGGTGCTTGCGGAGGAAATCCGCGAGCACCTAGTTGATAGTGTCTCAAAAACAGGTGGACATTTAGGGCCAAACTTGGGCGTGGTTGAGCTAACAATGCTGATTCATCAGAAGTTTGATTCACCACACGATAAAATCATTTTTGATACCGGGCATCAGTCTTATGTGCATAAGATATTAACTGGCCGTCAGGACTTTTCAAAACTGCGCCAGCAAGATGGCTTATCTGGGTATCCAGAGCGTGCTGAGTCTAAACACGATATCGTGGAGAGTTCGCATGCTTCTAGCTCACTGTCTTGGGCTGATGGTATTTCAAGGTCTTATAAACTTGCCAAAGACGACCGTTTCGTAGTTGTAGTTATTGGTGACGGTGCTTTAACTGGTGGCATGGCTTGGGAAGCATTAAACAATATTGCTGCTGATGAAGACCGTAGGTTAATCATTGTGGTTAACGATAATGGCCGTTCTTATGCCCCAACAGTGGGTGGACTTGCGAAATATCTTTTAAGTTTGCGTAGCACAATTGATCATTACCGTACCACTCGTACTTATCAGCGTATTACTGACAAGATTGACGATAAATTTGAAAATACTCAGAGTAAAACTGGAAAAATGCTTTATGCTGGCTATCGCGGTGCTCGAAGTGGTCTGAAAGATATCTTTGCGCCACAAAGCATGTTTGAAGACCTAGGTTTAATGTACATGGGACCAGTCGATGGGCATGATGTAGAAGCCATTGGTGAAACACTTGAACGGGCAAAACATTATGGTGGGCCAGTTATTGTGCATGCAATTACTGAAAAAGGTCATGGTTACGAGCATGCAGTAGCTCACGAGGGTGATCAGTTCCATGCAATTAATATTATTGATCCAAAGACTGGGCGACCTCCAGAAACTGATGTTTATAAAGATGTAGTCCCTAAACAGTCATGGACTAGTGTCTTTGGCGACGAAATTGTCGAGATTGCCCGTGAGCGTAATGACGTAGTTGGAATTACTGCTGCAATGCTTATTCCAGTTGGTTTAGAAAAGCTACAGCAAGAATTCCCAGATCGAGTAATTGACGTTGGTATTGCGGAACAACATGCAGTAGCTAGTGCTGCTGGAATGGCTTATGCAGGCTTACATCCAGTGGTTGCGGTTTATGCCACATTCCTGAATCGGGCATTTGATCAGCTATTAATGGACGTGGCTCTGCACAAAGCTGGTGTTACTTTCGTCTTAGATCGTGCTGGTGTCACAGGTCCAGATGGCCCAAGCCATCATGGCATGTGGGATATGGCTTTGGTGCAGGTTGTTCCTAATATTCATGTGGCAGCGCCTCGTGATTCTGAACGTCTTAAAGAAGAGCTTCGTGAAGCCATTGCAATTGATGATGCTCCTAGTATTGTGCGTTTCTCAAAAGGTAATGTCGGTAAAGAGATTGAAGCAGTTAAACGCTCCAAAGATGGTGTAGATTTACTCAAAAAAGCAAAACACGATAAAGATGTTTTGCTAGTCACTATTGGGGCAATGGCTGAACTTGGTTTTAAAGTTGCTAAACGACTTGAAAAGCAGGGCGTTGGAGTAACGGTAGTTGATCCACGTTGGGTAACTCCAGTTGCCAAAAGTATCGTGAAGAAAGCTGCTAAACATCGTTTGGTAGCTGTTATTGAAGACGGTGTTCGTGTCGGTGGTGTGGGGTCTCGTATTAGACAAGAACTACGGAAACATGAAGTTGATACTGCACTTAATGAGTTTGGGCTTCCTGCAGAATTCTTAGCTCAAGGTAGCCGTGAAGAAGTACTAGATAGAGCAGGCTTATCAGCAGAAAAGTTAACTGAAGATATCTTAGCCCATGTTGAAGGCCGTAAGGTGCCGAAAGCAAAGAGTAAAAAGAAAAAGTGAGTTAAATGGAATACCGTAAAGTTGGTAACAGTGCACTAGAAGTATCAGTAGTGGGGCTTGGGTGTAATAACTTAGGCCGTGCACATACGCCAACAGAAACTCAAGAGGGCACTGACAAAGTTATTAAAACTGCAATTGATTCTGGTATTAACTTCTTTGATTGTGCTGATATGTACGGTAAAGAACCAGGTCTTAGTGAAACTATGCTTGGTAAAGCATTAGCTAATGACCGAGATAAAGTTATAGTAGCAACTAAGTTTGGTTTGCCAGTTAACGGCGCTAATGGTGAACATAAAGACGAGCCACGTGGATCTGCTAGTTATATCCGCAAGAGTGTAGAGTCTTCGCTAAAACGTCTTAATACTGACTATATTGATCTTTACCAATTCCATACTCCGGATCCAAAAACAGATATTGAAGAGACTTTAGTTGAATTAGATAAACTAGTTAAAGAGGGCAAAGTGCGTTACATTGGTAACTGTAACTTTGCCGGCTGGCAGATTGCAGAAGCTCACTTTACCGCCCAACTAGAAGAAACTGAACAGTTTATTTCTGTGCAAAATCACTACAACTTACTAGACCGTAGAGCAGAGCTAGAAGTTATGCCAGCTGCCAAGCAATTCGGTCTTGGAATATTCCCATACTTCCCATTAGCAAATGGTCTGCTAACTGATAAATATCGTGATCCTAAAGAACGTGAAAACACTAAGAATCGTTTAGTGCACAGTAAGCAAGAAGTACTTGCTGTTGCAGATTGGGATCAGTTAGAGAAGTACTATAAATTCTGCGACGATAATAACTTAAGCGTTACCGAAGCTACCTTCTCTTGGCTTGCAGCTCAAAAGCCAATTGCTTCAGTCATTGCTGGAGGTACTACTGAGGAACAGATTAAAGCTAACGCAAAAGCAGTTAGCTGGAAACCGACCGAATCTGAACTAGCAGAAATCGATAAGATTTTCCCAGCTCCAGACAAGATTGCACTTTTCTAAGCTTTCCTCTTTTTAATACCAATAGAGACTCTATTTTTAAACTAATAGTTAAGTCATACATTTTTCCCAATTACTTGCATAATTCCGTGTGAAATTGGGAAAAATGCATGACTTATATTGGCTTTAACTGATATGTTATGCAGATTTATCATATACAGGTGAGAATGTATTGGCATGAGAAGCTATATCGAATATCTCACCTGTTTTAAGATTGCTTATTTCACCATCAAGAATATTTTTAATACTGTTTCTTGAAGTAATTAGTTTATTTGAAGCATCTTTTATGGAACATTTTCTTACCTGAATTACTTTTCCTATATAAATCATTAAGTCAGATTTTAAGGTAAGATCATAAGCTTTTTCTTTGTCAAAGAAATCATAGAATAAACTATTGTTGTTTTGTTCCATAAATTAAACTCTCCTTTTTCTATACGAATAGCCTCATTGTAGTATTTCTTAATTATTTTTACTTCTTTTGTTGGGATTCTTTGTGTCTTTTTAACAAAAGCGTGCAAGATGTATAACCAGTTTTGAAACTTACTAAGATAAAAAAACTCGGTATTCGTTGTGGTTTTCTTTAATTTTTATTTCATAAATTCCTTTAATATTACATCCAATATTAGTTATTGGTTTAAATTTTAAAGGAGTTAGTCTAGCCCTAAGCCTGTTATGTCCATAGACATCACAGGGAATTATATACTTTGTTTCCTAGCTTTATTTATGCGTATGGCAATTCCTGTCTTTTCTTTGCTATAGCTATTGATACGGGTACTCTTGATAGGCTTTGGAAAAAGATGCTAGCAAGTCAAGCACACGATAGTCTTAGTGGTTGTGTTGCTGATAGTGTAGCAGCTGATATTCATCAGCGTGCCAAAGAGGCCTTTGAAATTGCAAAAGGTATAGAGAATTTAATTACTAAACGAATAGCTGATGTACTTGAGTTAAAAGCAAATCAAGTGTTAGTTGTTAATACAGATCCGACAAAGTATGTTGGCAAAAAGTTAGTACATATTGTTAGTCATAGTAAGAATATTGCGTTTGAAGGTAGTGAAAAAGCAGTATTAGTATCAGAGAAATTCTACCCAACTCGTGAAGGAGTACAACGAATATCAGCTGCAGGTTATGACACAATTACTGAAAAAGCATATTACGAGTTGAATGTTGAAATTGATGTTGAAGTACCAGCATTTGGCTATAAAGTAATTGAATTTACTGAAACAGATAAGCCTCTTGCCCTTCCAGAAATTAAAGAAAAGCAAGAAATTTCAAATGACTACTACACTCTAGTCTTTAAAGATGGAAAAGTTATTCTATCTGGCAAAGATGGGCGTGAGTATGAAGACTTTATTAGGCTAACTGATATTGGTAATACTGGTGACACTTATGACTTTTCTCCTGCAGATGAAGAAATTGAGTTAGCTTTTTCTAAAGCTTATGTTGAGAAAGACGACTTTAAACAGACTCTTATTGTTGAAGGGAAATCTGTATTACCTGTTAATTTAGAAGAGCGAGAAGTAAAGGACGTAGAGACTGCAGCAGTCACTTATCGATTATTTTTGAGTCTTAATGATAGTGAAATAATCGAAGGAAAAGTGCAGATTGATAATCAAGTACTTTCACATCGAATGCGATTGCAAATTCAAACTCCGGATAATAAAGGTAATTCGATAGCTCAGATTCAAAATGGTTTTATTGCAAATTCTAATATTCCAATACCCAAAAATTGGGAAAAGAAATATGTCGAAAAGCCAGTTAATATTAAAATCTTTGATAAGAGTGTTTCTGCAGAAGGTAAAAATGAATGCCTTACAGTTTTTGCTGATGGTATTAAAGAGTGCGAAAGAGTTGGAGATAAGCTGTTTATCACCTTATTTGCAACCACTGGTGAGCTAGGCAAAGCTGATTTAGCTTGGCGACCAGGTCGTGCTTCTGGTGATACTACTAATGAAGGGCACATTATGATGCCTACGCCATTAGCTCAAGAAATTGGCAAGCATGAGTATACTTTTGCTTTCAGAGCTGTTGATAAATCATTAAATCAGCAATTAGTAGCTAAGACTGCGTATACCAGGTTAACACCTTCGATAAGTTATCAACGTCAAATGTTAAATGTATTTATTAATAGACTTGATAATAAAATTTGGCCACTGCAAAATAAACTATCAGTACCAGAGGAAATTTCCTTATTAAATATAGCTACAGATGCATTAGTATCAGCAATCTATCCAGTATACTTCCATAAGAATCATCTTGTATTACGTTTAGCTAATCCTACAGATAATCTTATTAAGGTTCCCAAAGAGTTAATTAAAAGGGGATTGATAGTTGATGCACTTGAGAATGAGAAACCAAAGATTTCCGAAATACCACCCTTTGATTACATTTCGGTATTGATTGATATTAATAACCTATCAACCAAAGGAAGCACAACATGATTTTAATTTATGCCAAGCACGTTGTGTATTTCTATCGGAAATAAATAGAACTTCTAACTGAATGTTTTATTTGGAATCCAAGTATGAGCCGTTATCAATGATTTTGGTAGCGGCTCATACTTTATCTTGTAAATGAGTTTAAGTTAGATGGAACTTTAACAAAAAATTTTATTTCAAAACTTCTAAAGGCTTTGGCTCGGCAATAGCTTGTTCCAGCAATGCAGTTATTTCTTTAATTTGCCAATCACGGGCTTCAGTTTGCTTAAGTGCCTTTTTTACTGAAAAACTAGAGTCATCAAGGTCGTTATTCCAGAAGAATTCTTTGATAATATTTGGGGCAATCAAGTATTCTACAGGTAAGTTAAGTTCAGTGGCTCGTTTTTGTAGGAGCTCTCGTGCTGTTTTGAACCTACGGTATGTTAGCTCATCACGTTCTTTCCAGAAACTAGTTGGTGGTACCCCAGTGGTACGGACTCGCTTTTCTGGTAAATCCCTACTGCGCAAACCTTGGTAAATAGCACCTAGCCAACGATTTGCTTCTTTACGTTTATATTTAGGTAAGCGTAGAATAGTTTGCAATTGTGGTACAGTTTTTGGCGTTTTTCCCGCAAGTTCTACTAGTTTTCTATCTTTAAGCAATTGATGAGGTGCAACATCATTAATTCGAGCCAGTTTATCTCGCACGCGCCACAATTCTCTTGCTACGGCTAGCTGTTTTCGTGTTTTAAGCTTGCCAAGACTATGCACCTTGCGCCAAGGTTCGGCAGGTGTCTCTCGTGGTGGTAAATCTTTCAAGAAATTAAATTCGATATTAGCTATTCTAGTTTTCTTGGCTTTACGAAGTTCACCACTTAATTTTGTTTTCAGTTTGTGAAGTAATTCCACATCAAGGGCAGCGTATACTAACCATTCCATTGGAAGTGGGCGCGTGGACCAATCAACGTTAGAGTAAGCCTTGGCTAGTTCAATATCAAGTAAGTTTTCTGTTAAATAGCCAAGCCCAGTACGTTCGTAATTAAGTAATCTAGCAGCTAATTCAGTATCAAATAACTTATCAGGGTGCATTCCTAGCTCAGCTAAGCATGGTAGATCTTCACCAGCAGCATGGATAATCCAGGTTTCTTGATTGAAATGGAACGCCAATTCGTCTAGAGCATCTTCAGAAATCTCGATAGGATCAATTAAGAAAATAGGACTATTTTTATATTTAATCTGGATTAGATAAGCTCTATCGTCATAACGAAAAGAGCCAGCTCGTTCAGTGTCGATAGCAATAGGACCACGATATTCATTAACTTGCGAGATAAAGTTCGTTACATCAATATCTGATTTGATATAAAAAACTTTGGATTTCGGGATTTCTAATTTTTTGGTCATTTAAAATTAATTACTAAAATTTCGTTGGATTGGAATTGGAATTACGTCTTTAGGGAAAGCATGTTCACCGACAAAGCTCGTAATAAACTCACTCCATACTTCAAGGTGATTACGAATTTCAGCATCTACAGCAGTCCAAGAAGCTCGTAATTCGGCACTCAAACTAGGTAATTGGTTATCAATGCTACCAAAACTTTCAGTTGCTATTTTTGCCACGGTACCGCCAAGGGCACGATATTTCAGCTGACGTTTAAGTATCGCATCATTGAATTTAGACCAAAGGGATTTTGTAACTAGCAAATTATCTGTATAGCCATCATCTAAGTGTCCACGGATATATACAGTAATTCTAAAGTGCCCGTCCCAAGCTTCTTGATATTCAGGATGATAAAGCAAGATAAAACGACCTACAACTAGGGCATCATCTTGTGCTAACGTACTATCATAACTAGAGTTTTCAGTAACCACATGTAACTGTGGTTTAAAGCTATGAGGTTCGGTTTCTTTATATACTGACGCTTCCAAAGCAACTGCATAAGGTGCAATATCATTAGGTGCAGGAATTTCCTTGACTTTTAAGTCATGGCGATAGCGGGTACCACGTATTGAATCAAGAGCTTCTTGGAAGTCTTGAGGTAAAGCGTTGATCTGGGAAGTAGTATTCACATTTTGAGAATATCGTATAAGTGTGGTACAGATTGGTGCGACATGCAGTGTATATTAACATCTAGTTTTAAAATTTAATAAACTCTCTTAAGAAATAAAGATAGAATTAAAACTATGCAAAAGAAATATTTAAATAATTTAATGTCTACTCCAGTCTTAACAAGTGTAACTGCAGGGGCAGTGGGTGTAGGTGTGGCTTTAGGGGTTTCCTCCTTAGCGAAGTACATTGCTCGTACTACGGTAACTGTACAGAGCGCGAGACTAGACTATTTGCCAATAGAACCAATTGTCGAAGGTGACAAAAAATCTGTAGTGCTCCCTTTAAATGAAGATACTGTCGCCGAAGGGCGTTACTCGATATATTTTAATGACGGTGCAGGTTTTGCACGAGTAGGAAAAGTCATCAATATAGAAGAGAAAGAACAAAAAGTTACTCGTGAAATTGAGAATGTAAGTTATGGCGATTTTGCTAGCGCTAAAGGTGCTTCTTGGGTAGGTTATATTTGGGATAACCCGGGAGAACTTGATTTAGATTACGAGAATGTATATATACCTACTGAAAATGGTCCAGCACCTTCTTGGATGGTCTCTGCTAACAAAAGCGAAGTGTCAGATACATGTGTAGTAGTGGTGCATGGCCGTGGTGCTAGTAAAGCCGAAGGTTTGCGAGCTGTTCCAGCGCTGGTGCACGAAGGACTTGATGTGTTACTAGTTAACTATCGTAATGATTATGAGGGGCCCAAGTCACGAAGTGGTGTTTATGGTCTAGGTTTCACAGAATGGCGTGATGTTCAGCAAGGTATCTCTTATGTACTGCAACGTGGAGCTAAAAGAGTAATTTTATATGGGTGGTCAATGGGCGGTGCCATTGTGATGCGTACTTATTTCAACGCTCGTTATCGTAATCGAATTGAAGGTTTAATACTTGATGCTCCAGCACTTGATTGGGGTGACATTTTACGTGGTCAAATGAGTAAATACTGGCTACCTTCATTTATGGGAGACTTAGCTGAACAAGCTTTAAGTGGTAGATTTGGGGCTTTCGTGCAGGATAAATCAGCAATCATTAATAGTAAAAGTTTAAATTGGATAGAGCATACTCAATGGCTTAAGTCTCCAATATTAATTTTCCATAGTACAGATGATAAGTATGTACCATACGGCCCTTCACAAGAGCTTGCTATAAAACGTCCAGATTTAGTTACTTATGATAAGAGTACTAATGCAATGCATACTAAAGAATGGAATGTGGACCCAGAGTATTACAACTTACACCTAAAGACTTGGTTACGTCAGTATGGTTTAAGTGATAGGAAGAGTGCATCCTGAGCGTGATGTACTCTTTGAGTTTTGAAAATAGCTTCAAAATTAAGATGCTTTGTTTTATCACCATTAATAAATTTTGGTACTAGGGTAAGTAACAACTCATCAAGAGTTTTGCTAGTGATTAATTGCTTAATCAGGGTAACGCCACCTTCACAAAGTATCTTGTGGAAGCCATTACTGCGAAGTTTGGGAATTAGAGTGGGGAAGTCTTCAGTATAGATATTTGCAATCCCTACTTTTTCTACAAGTTCTACAGGCAATTTTGTAGAATCAGTAGTTTTTATTAGAACTTTTCCTATTGGTAATTTTCTAGCTAATAAATCTCGGTATAGTGGGCTGTCGAAAACTCCAGAATTTGTAACTACCATAATGCTACTTGTTTTAGGAGTTTTATATTGTTCGGTGCGGACTGTTTCAGCACCAACTAAAATTAAGTCTGAGCTTCTGCGCAAAGTAATGAAGAAATTACGATCAGTATTATTAGACAGCGAATTTGAAGTGCCATCATTGCCGACGGTGTAGCCATTTAGTGAGCTAACAATAGCTGCCCGCAATGGAAAAACTCCAGTAACATCTGCTTGCCACTGGAGTATCTTATTCATCAAAGTTGTTTCGCTTTCCGCTTGATACGAGTAATCATCGCACTCATACCTCGTAGGCGTAATGGTGAAATAGCTTTCTTTAAACCAAGTAAATCTGGGATATTTTCATCAATTGAAAGTAAGACGTCAACTGGCAAATGGTTTACCCCTTGGTTAAGAATACTAGCAAAACCACGAGTAGTCGGTGCTTCAGGCGGAGCGGAAAAGAAGATATTGATAATATCGTTGTCTTTTTCAATTGCTAAAAATAATGGAGATTGGCATTCCACCACGCGTTCCATATTTTTTTGGTCCGAGAAGCGTTTTGGTAGGTCAGGCAACTCATCAGACAATTCTAGGAGTAGTTCTAGTTTTTCCTGATTAGTTGCACCTTGAAAATCTTCAATAATTTCTTGTAGTGGTTCAGGTATCAAGCTGAAGCATCTCCTGGCTCTGAACCCACGCAGATTGGTACGCGTACAGCGTTACCATACTCAGTCCATGAACCATCGTAATTACGTACATGGCGGAAACCAAGTAGGTATTTCAACACAAACCAAGTGTGTGCAGAACGTTCACCGATACGGCAGTACACGATTACCTTATTTGATTCACGGAAGTCATATTCTTCCATGTATAGCTCTGCTAATTCTTCAGCAGATTTGAAAGTGCCATCTTCGTTAGCAGCTTTTGCCCAAGGTACTGAAACAGCAGTAGGGATATGCCCGCCACGTAGTGCACCTTCTTCTGGATAGTCAGGCATGTGAGTGCGTTCCCCAGTGTATTCCTGGTCAGAGCGAACATCAATTAGTGGACTACCTAAGTGTTTTAGTACTTCTGGAAGGTAAGCCCGAATTTTAGTGTCTTGACGTCCAACAGTAGGGTATACTGTTGGCTCTACTTCTGGTTTATCTTTAGTAATTTCACGACCTTCAGCAATCCAAAGGTCACGACCACCATTAAGTAGTTTGGCGTTCGTATGACCAAATAGCTCAAATACCCAAAGAGCATAAGCAGCCCACCAGTTTGATTTATCGCCATAGAATATTACTGTAGTACTTTTGGAAATACCTTTTTCTTGCATTAATTTTGAAAATGCTTTGCCGTCAATATAGTCACGGGTAATTGGATCATTCAAATCAGTGTGCCAGTCGATTTTAACAGCACCTGGAATATGCCCTGTTTCATAAAGTAAGACATCTTCGTCCGACTCAACAACTACAATGTCACGGTCATTTAAGTGGTCTTCCAGCCACTCTGCAGATACAAGCTTTTCAGGGTGTGCGTACTCAATTTCAGACATAACCACTCTCTCTATTGTCTGTCGTGCGAAATTTACATCTAATATCAATTTTACGGTATGACGGATATAAAGGACAATAGAATAATAGGAATAAAACAAGGAGGTTTAGAAATGAAAATTGGACTTATTGGTGCTGGGCAAATGGGTAGTGCAATGCTTAGAGGATTCGTTAATTCGGGAAAGATTACTGGTGAATATCTTATTGTGAAAACCTTTATGACTCCTACTACAGAAAAGTTAAAAGATGAATTGAACTTCACTCTAGTTGACGATTATAGTGAATTAACAAAATGCGACATAGTTATTGTGGCTACTGGCAAAAATGGCGTGCCAGCTGTATTAAAAGATTTCAGTAAAGCTCTCAAGAAAGCTGAAATTCCAGTTATTTCAATAAATTATGGAGTAACAATTGCTGAGTTACAGGATATTATGGGTGAAAAGTATCCGCTTGCAAAATGTGTGCCAAACATTCCAGTAACCGTTAATAAGGGGGTGCTCCCAATAACCTACGCGACTTCAAGCAAAGAGAGTAAGCAATTAATTGAAAAAACTATTGGTTTATTAGGAACTTTGATTGAAGTGCCAGAGAGGCAGATTGAAATAGTGGGTTCTGTTGCTGGTTGTTCTCCAGCCTTTGTTGATATTTTTATTGAAGCAATGGCTGATGCCGCTGTAATTAACGGTATAAAAAGGGAGCTAGCTTATGAAGTAATATCAGAAATGATGGTTGGTGCTGCAGCACATGTTGCCGAAACCAAGGAACATCCAGCCGTTCTTAAGGATGCAGTTTGTGCACCTGGTGGTGTAACTGTGAAAGGGGTAGCTGAATTAGAAAAGTGTGGATTTAGAAATGCAGTAATTTCCGCAGTAAACGCAACAATGTAATAAAGTACAATTAAAGTCGTGTCTAATACATTTGAATCTTTAACAAGTCGGAATCCGAAAGTTACTCCAGAAGAGTTACTAGATACTTTCGTGCTATCTCATCGTTTTCGTGATGTAAGTTTTGATACTTATAAACCAGATCCAAACTTTCTATCACAGGCAGAGGCTCGGAGTGAGTTATGGAAATTTGCAGTTAAGTTAGCCAAAAAGCAAAAGTTTTTTGGTAAGTTTGCGAAGAATAAAGGTCCAGCGGGGATGTATCTCGATGGTGGTTTCGGGGTTGGTAAGACTCACTTGTTAACCTCACTTTGGAAGGTTGCACCGGGACCTAAAGCTATTGGTACCTTCATTGAATACACTAATTTAGTTGGCGCACTGGGTTTTCACAAAGCTGTAAGTCTTTTGAAAAATCATAGCTTGGTTTGCATTGATGAGTTTGAGCTGGATGATCCTGGAGATACGGTTTTGATGTCTAGGCTGATGCGCGAACTAGCTGATGCTGGAGTAAAACTTGCTGCTACTTCTAACACTTTGCCTGGCGCATTAGGTGAAGGTCGTTTTGCCGCTGAAGACTTTAAACGTGAGATTCAAGTATTATCAAGTCAGTTCGAAGTATTGCGTATTGATGGCAATGACTATCGACATCAAGAAAATGTACAGATTCCAGGGTCTAAATCTACTGATGAATTAAAAGCTATCACTGAAAATAATGATGAAAATGAAACTGTGAGCTATGATGATTTTTCTGAATTGATTGAGCATTTAGGTAAGGTGCATCCAAGTCGCTATAAGACACTAATTGAAGGTCTTAAAACCGTTTATTGGAAAGATGTAGTGCCGTTTAAAGATCAAGATAAAGCATTGCGTTTTGTAGTATTAGTTGATCGTCTTTATGATGCTGAAACTGAAATTATTTATTCAGGTACAGACTTGCAAGAGATATTCCCAGCGGAAATGTTAACTAGTGGATATCAGAAAAAGTTTTATCGTTCCCTGTCGCGTTTAGGAACAATGGTAGTTTAATTCCTAGTAAAATGGGTGGTTAGCAAAAGCTAACCACCCATTTTTATAATAACCTTATGGGGTTTATTCACCTTTAGGAATATCAGCTTATTCAGCTGCTTCTTCCGTGTCAGCTTCTGGAGCTTCCTCAGGTGCTGCCTCAGCAGCGGCTTCTTCACCTTCTGCTGGAGCTTCGTCATCGTCGATGCCAGCAAAACCTTTAGCCTGGTCAGCAACGCCATCAATCTGATCAGCATACTTTCCACCAGTCTTTTCGTTCACTGCATCTTTTGCTTTACCTAGACCTTCGTTAGCGATATCGCTGTTTTCGCTAATTTTGTCAGTAGCAGTATTTTTTAAATCATCGAACTTTGACATTTGTAACACCTCTTTCATTTAGTGAAGGAATTACCCTTCATGGTTACATATACGATTATTGCCTAACAATATATAGTTTTGAAGTAAATTTTACCGTGTTTTATTTTTAGTTTGGTTAAAAAATCACAATAAGGTTTTCCCTTGAAATAGTAAGGAACTAATTAATTGTTTTGTTTAAAAAGGCAAAATAAAAGGGCAACTATTTTATTGCCCTTTTATTAGATGTTAAAGATTAATTAAATTTATCTTTTGTATCATTTACAGCGTTTGTAGCTTTGTCTTTGATTCCGCCAGTGTCGATATCTTGTAGTTTATCTTGCACTGTATGAGTTGCAGCATCCTTAGCTTCTCCAGCTTTGTCAGTAATACCGTCAGTGTAACCAGTAGTAGTTCCTTCAGCATCAGTATCTGTAGTACTACCGTACTCAGTATCTGTAGTTCCAGTTTCTGTGCCAGTTGTTGTGGTGTCAGTACCGTAATCTGTGCCAGTTGTTGTGGTGTCAGTACCGTAATCTGTGTCAGTTGTGTCAGCAGTACTATTGCCACCTGTAGTGGTATCAGTATCATCTGTTGATGTTGTATCGTAGCCTGTTGTACCTGTGCTAGTTTCTGTAGTGTCAGTTGTATCATCAGTATCAGTAGTGTGATGAGTAGTTGTGCCACCTGTTGCATAATCAGTGTCAGCAGTACTATTGCCACCAGTAGTAGTATCAGTAGTATCTGTGCCGTAAGTATCAGTTGTACCTTCTGTGTCAGCAGCTGTTGTGGTATCAGCATCGTAGTCTGTACCAGTAGTGCCATCTGTATCTGTAGTGGTATCAGTAGTATCTGTGCCGTAAGTATCAGTTGTACCTTCAGCTGCTGTGTCACCAGTAGTGGTGTCAGTTTCAGTGTCTGTTCCAGTTGTAGCTTCAGTGCTGTCGTATTCAGTTTCTGTTGTATTACCCTGATTGAAACCCGCATTTGCATTGATATTATTTGTAGTTTCAGCTGTGTCATCAGCTGTAGTAGTATCTGTGTCGCCAGCGTCAGTCGTCGTATCAGTGGTTGTGGTATCCGTATTGCCCTGATCAAAACCTGCATTTGCATTGATATTATTTGTAGTATCTTGAGTTTGTTCAGTTGCTTGGTCTGCAGTTTCCTCAGTTGTTTGGTTTGCTGTTTCTTCAGTCTTATCTTGACCTACATGAGACAATTTTTCTGCTTCGCCTTTAATCTTATCGAAGAATGACATGATCAGAGCCTTTCGTTTCTTGGTGGGACTTTTTGCCCTTCCTATTCTTTGATTATATTGTAAGCTGTGAGAATTATGAGTATTAATTACGGTTTTCTTTGAATTTTCTGATTAATTATGAATTGTGAGTTATAGGCCATAATGTGTTGTTATTTTTCTTTGTAGGGGTTATTTTTTCTGTGATGTAGGCCTGTTTGTTAGCTTCTAAAGTTAGCTTATGGGTTTTAATCAATATTCTGCTTGGTGT
>JASGDC010000001.1:0-6789 GCA_047608145.1 Micrococcaceae bacterium | reverse complement strand
TTGATAATAACTCTGATAACTGCTTTTTTGTAGCGTTAAGAATTATTTCTGTCACGTAGAAATGCTGTGACCTATGAGTTTCTAAACTGAATTTTCTATCTGGACCCCAGTAGATATTCCTAGGTAAGGTATGTAGTCCATCAGCTGGGCCTTTAAGATCATCAAGGGAATCAGGAAGCTCAAATGGTCTTTCTCTAACGTAGTTACGCATTATTCCATCCCCTCTATTCTAATATGATTTTAGCATTCTTGTGATTCATCCAAGCAAGATCACGAAAAGCCTGGGCAGAACGTTTTGAGCTTTCTAAACCTTTTATCCGCCGATTTTCATTCCATGCTTTAACATCTTTAAGCTCAACAACCTTTTGTTTACTTCCTTCAAACTTAGGAAAACCAGGTATCACTTTATCTAGTAAACGAGTCCTAAAAAATGTACGAGAAACTCCAAGCATGTCAGCAGCCTCTTGAGGAGTCAAAGCTTCTACCTTCTTTTCAAAAACAACTTTTCCAGAACCTTCAGCCTCAACAAGTTTCTCAATACTTGCATTAACTTCAGCCACATTATTTTTATTAACTTCAAATTCTATTGGCTTATCTACTAGTTTCATAATTCTCTCCTCTATTAATAGACTATCATAAAACGCCACTTTTGTATAAAAGTGGCGTGTGTATTTCACTTAAATATTTTGCCCTTTTTAGTTTAACTTTGTTGGTTTCTCTGTGAAGTTTTTTTTATGAGGCTTCATGGAGGGATTACGATGAGTAGGAAGTATGAGATTACAGATATTGGGCATCCGAATTTTCCTATGTTGCATCGTATTCGAGCGGTTGAAGATTTTGAATCGCAAAGGTTATCTGTTAAGAAAGGTGATCTAGGTGGTTATGTGCAAAGTGAACGCAATCTTTCTCATGATGGTAGTTGTTGGGTTAAAGATAAAGCAGTTGTTATGGAAAATAGTATTGTAAAAGATTCAGCAGTCCTTGAGGATGAGGTTTATGTCTGGGGCAATGCAAAAGTCACTGGTAATACTCATGCTACTGGTGGAGCTCATATTATTGGTAGTCCTGTTGTTTGTGATTCGTTGATTAAAGATGCGGTATTCGTGACAGGTAATGCAAGGGTTACTGGAGCAACTGTAGAGGGTGTTGCTGTGGTTACGGATAATGCAAGGGTTGATGGTAGTTATACGCCTTGGATGCCTCCAAAGCGCGGTGATAATGGAATTATTGATGCGTTGCCGGAAGGTAGAAGTATAAGCATTATTGATGCTAATGTCTCTGGTAATGCGCTTGTTAAAGATAATGTGACTTTGAATGGGTTTGTGAAGGTTCGGGATAATGCGAAGGTATCTGGTAATGCTGAAGTTATTGATCAGGTGATTATTAAGGACCATGCCAAGGTTAAAGGAAGCACGTTGGTGGCTGAGCAGGCTATTATCGCAGGTAAATCGAAAGTAACAGGCAATGCTCATGTTAGAGGTAATGTGGTGATGGTGCAAAATAGTGAAGTAGGTGAGGATGCTTTTATATCGGGTGTAGTTACTCTTGCTCAATCGGTAAAAGTAGCTGGGAATACTAAACTGCATCATCCAGCGGTGCTAATTGATGGA
This sequence comes from Micrococcaceae bacterium, assembly GCA_047608145.1. Classification (GTDB taxonomy): domain Bacteria; phylum Actinomycetota; class Actinomycetes; order Actinomycetales; family Micrococcaceae; genus JASGDC01. Next base: position 5,179 of record JASGDC010000001.1, on the reverse strand, counting down.
AAACTGCTACGTTTCCAAGAGCTGCTAAGGAGTAGTGGTAAGTATTCGGATGATATCCATCCGTCTTTTGAACGTGATCCTGTAAAAACTGGTGAAAACACTCGTGCAGGGGTAGAGATATCTTATAAGAATCCTTTAGTTGGAAGTTCTCAAGCACCAGGGAAGTATTATAATTCGTATCTTAATTCTGAAGGTAAAGTAATAGAAGAAACTAGGTTAGATTTACCAGATCAAGATACTTTCTGGAATGTCAGAAAACAATACCTTAACCTAGCCGTAGCACCTAATGCGCAACAAGCACCTAAAGCACCTGTGAAAATTAACCGTAATCATCAAATTCAATTAAACAAATATCAGCAGGTAGAACAAAAAGTTCTCGCACTTAAAAGATAAAACTTACTTCTAAACATTTGAATAATTTCTAAAAAATAGGGGGGGCAAAATATTTTGCCCCCCCCTATTTCAATTTTCATTAACTTATGTTCTTTTCCTCCCAATTGTATAGGTGAACGTAATAGCTAATAGAAGGAAAAATTGTTATGAGTGAGCAGGAAGAGACATCGGCTGAGTTTGTTAATGATCGTGCTATGAGATTGCAAGATGAGGCAAGAAGCATTAAAAGTGTTACTGAGTTGGCTACTAGTGAAAGTTTGGAGCTTTGGGATCAGGATGAAAGAGATTATGGTAGTGAATACGAGGTAGGTGCAGAGGTGTCTTATGTTATGCCAGGTGGTTTGGCTAATGATGAAGAGCCATTCCTTGAGTATTCGGTAGGTCCTGATGGTTTTGTCATAAATAAAGATGACTACGGTGTACTTAGTAATGTTAATGGAAATCAAGATTTAGATAATGTTAGTGGAGTAGAAAAAGTTTCGGATATTAACACTAATGATATTGATGAAGAATTTGATGTGGATATTAGTGATATTAGGGAGGTTAGTTATAATCGTAATCCTTTTAATAGGTTGGAGGTGCAGGCTAGGTTTAAGGATGCTTTAGAAGATGGTATTGAGGTATACGGTGCTGATCTTGTTTCTGAAGCTTTCCCTGTTTCTCGTGATGGTTCAGCTAAGTATATATATTATGCTGAGGCGGTGGAAGATCTTGCTAAGTATGGAACTTTTGATGCTGTTGCAGAAGTAGTTGAATATCAGAAAGATAATTATGGTGAAGTTTTTGTTGAGTCAGTATCGAATCCAGTGGATATTGCTAATCAATTAAGTCAGATTAAAGGCGGTGATTATCTTGCTGAGAATCGTGATACTGAGTTTGTTAAGCTTTTAGAGTCGGATGAGGTTTGGAATAAAGAATTTGATGATAAGACTAGAGAAAAACTGCTTGATGCTTTGAATAAAGATATAGTTAAGGAGCATCCAGGCTTGGTTAAGCCTTCTAGTGAACTTAAAAAAAACACTCAAGTGAGCAGGGTTGATCATACGCAAGCTTCTCGGCTAGCGTTAAATAATTCTGTTTCTTCTGCCTCGGTGAAGAGATAGAATACCGTATTAGGATGCTGAGGATGGTTCTGTAGTTTTTCTCTTAGATTAGTATTCAAAACAAGATAAACTTGTGTTAAAGGAAATAGGAGGGGTTGAAGATGTTAGATATTGCGGCGTTGATGGATGAGCCACCTTATGTTCCTGTGCCTTCTGGAGATACTAGTCCATCTAAGGTGTTTATCGCCAGTGATTATCTTAAAGAAAATGCTAAGCGTGTTCGTGAAGGTAATGTGCATGTTATTTGGCGTTTTTGTATTATGCAAGCGTTAGATATTTATGAGGCTGAAAAAGCTCATCATTCCTTGGAGAAAGCTAAGTCAATTTTTGCTAAGCCAATCGTAGATGAAGTTAGTGAGGATACTAAGTATCTTGATGCTGGTTTTACTGCGCTTGCTTGGTATCTATCAAATAAGGATAACTGGGTTTCTTATTTTTGGATGGAGCAAAAGGGTAAAGCTGAGAATGTTTTTTGGGTGGTTCCTTCTACTAGGTATGGAAAGTATCAAGCAGAGGAAGCTCCAGTTCCTGAATTTAAGGAATACGGGGTTCTTGTGCATGTAGACGATTTAAGAAGAGCATAAATATGGGAAAAGATATTGGCCGTGAATTGGCTAGGGAAGATATGGTTAAACTTCTTGAAGAGCTTAATAGTAACTAGTCAGGCAGTGGCTGATTATGTGCAGTACATTCCTAAGATTGAAGAAGATCTTGCCGATGAAGAAAAAGCATTAGACTTCTATAAGAACCTAGCTCCTGGATACCGTAAAGATTAGGCACGGTATGTTTATAGCGCAAAGCGTGAAGCTACACAGGCAAACCGCAAGAAAGAAATGATTGAGCTTTTGAACAAGGAAATTAAATCTAAAGACTTAGCTTAATATAGTAATAAAAATGGGAGATAGTAATCACTGCCTCCCATTTTCTTTATATGGAATATATTCCCTTCATATTTCAGGTATTCATAATTAGTCATTAACTCGTATTTAGAAATATTGCTTAGACTACTCTTTTATCAAATAAAACTTATTTCGAGAGTAGGATATCTATGACTGATTGTTTGCTATTTCATGATTATTTTAAACAGTGGATTGAACTGTATAAATTAAATGCAGTGAGTGAGGTAACTTTTAGTAAATATAGAGTAAGCCATAGCCAACTGGTTGCATTAGCACCACAATTAAAAATCAATGAAATAACTAGAATGAATTATCAGCAACTGCTTAATAAATATGCAGTTAATCATGAAAAGCGAACTACTTCAGATTTCCATCATCAACTGAAATCAGCTTTATTAGATGCCTTAGATGAAGGTTTAATTGAGCGAGACCCGACACGGAAAGCAGTAATTAAAGGAACTGTGCAGCGTAAGCACAAAGCAAAGTTCCTAAACCAAAATGAGTTAACAAAGCTTCTGGGAAGATTAGAGCTAACTGATGAAGTACCTTGGGATTGGTTTATTCTTTTAGTTGCGAAAACAGGGCTTCGTTATGGTGAAGCCTTAGGACTTACACCCAAAGATTTTGATTTTAGGAAATCATTACTAACTATAGATAAAACTTGGAATTATAAAAGTGTTAATCAAGGTTTCGCACCGACAAAAAATCAATCTTCGGTACGAAAAATTAATCTAGATAAAGAAACAGTTAGGCAGTTTAGAGTATTAATTAGAGGTTTACCTAGAACTAACCCAATTTTTGTACCAAATAAAACAAGAATATTTAACGAAGCAGTTAATAGAAGATTAGAAATATTATGTGTTCAGGCAAATATTCCAATAATTAGTTTGCATGGATTACGTCATACTCATGCATCATTATTACTCTATGCGGGGGTATCGACAGCATCAGTAGCAAAGCGTTTAGGGCATTCAAATATTGGCATTACCCAAAAGACCTACTTACATGTTATCCATGAATTGGAGCTTAAGGACAATAAAAAAATTACAAAATACTTAGGTAACTTATGCTTATAGCAAACAGCATCTTATCTAAGGCTAAAAATTCCTTTATCATAGACTAAGATCTAAAAGAGGATGGTATACGAAAGTTTATGAGTATCAAAGCGATAGTAACTGATATTGACGGTACACTTTGCAGCACCCAGCATGGAATTTTGGCTAAGACTAGAGATGCATTGATTGATTCCCAAAAGAACGGTATCAAACTTATCCTAGCTTCTGGTCGTCCTACAGCAGGAATGAAGTGGTTCGCTGATCAGTTAGACCTTGGTAAATATGGTGGCTACTTAGCTGCATACAATGGCGCTGAAGTTGTGGAGTACGCTACTGGAAAAGTACTTCATGATGATTTACTTACTGGTGAAGAAGCTCGTTCAATCCTAAACCATGCGAAGAACTTTGAGCTTATCCCGATTATCCCAACGAAGGATACTCTATACGGAAATGAAAAAGATAATATGCCTTTTTATTTTGAGCAGATTAACCAAACTGTTCAATTGCTCGAACAGCAGGCCAAAGCAGTTCAGTTAGATTTACAGCTTGAAGATGATGTCTCAAAGGTAATTGATTTTCCAGTTTATAAAGTCATTCTTGCTGGTGAAGCAGATTATCTGAAACGTTATCATCAAGAAATTGCAGCGCCTTTTGAAGGAAAGTTAAATTCAGTGTTTTCGGCTGCAGTATTTTTTGAATTTATGTCTAAGAACGTAGATAAATCCACTGGAATTGAGAAGGTGTTTAAGAAGCTAAACATTGATTCAAAAGATACAGTTGCATTCGGTGATAACGGAAATGATCTTGGCATGATTAAATATGCTGGTACTGGTGTAGCAATGCGCAATGCAGTACCTGAGTTAAAGGATGCGGCAGACATCGTTACTTTATCTAATAACGAAAATGGTATTGCTTTTACTTTGGAGCAACTGCTTAGTTAACCTATGAAAACTGTTAGGGTAGTAGCGGCCATTATTCAAGATGGCAATAAAATACTTGCTACACAGCGTGCAACAGGGGAATTTGCCAATGGTTGGGAATTCCCTGGCGGCAAGATTGAACAAGGGGAAGAACCTAAAGAAGCGTTAGTACGTGAAATTAGAGAAGAACTCGACGCTGAAATAACAGTTGGTAAGTACTTCTACAAAGTTGATTACCAATATCCTGACTTTCACTTGTTAATGGATTGCTACCTTTGTACGCTAAAAAGTGATTTCAAATTACTGGAACATAAGTCTGCAAAATGGGTAACGAAAGAAAACATTCACGACTTGGCTTGGCTTCCAGCTGATGAGCCTGTTATTGAGAAACTCGCTGATGAAGTACTGTAATTTGCTTATTAACAAGTTTATATGTTCTAATGAAAGTGAGATTTTAAGAAGATTCTCAATAAGGTTCCAAGTTTCGGCTGTGGAATTCTGATTTTATTAATCCCTCCTTCATGGGGGGATTTCGTTTTACTACATAATTGCTGTATTTAATAGTTTTAGTTCATAAGCCTATTTTTGTCATAGCTAGAGTATAAACTTATTATTAAGTACTAGAACATGGTTCGTAAGGAAGAAAACGATGAAGTTTAATAAAACTATTGATATTGAAAATTGGACTTATAGGCCATAATGTGTTGTTGGTTCGAGTGTGTTACTCGGTTGTGTTGGCCCAGATTGCACCTCCTTTGTATCTGATTGTTTGGTATGATTTGTCGATTTCTTTTGGCCCTATTTGTTCT